>NZ_CP043618.1 GCF_009258225.1 Sulfurimonas lithotrophica | reverse complement strand
TTATATCAAAAAAGTGTTAAAAATCATCTTTAATAGGTTTTTTAACACTTTTTTACTATAATGCAAGCAATATAAAGAATCATAAGGATATAGATATGGATTTAAAATTTGCAAGAACAGAGTTAGATGCAAAACCTAAAAAAGCAGATATAAAAAAAATAGAAGAGAGTGTAGAAAAAAACGGTAGTGTAATTTTTTATTTTGACAGAGAAAATTCTCATAAAGATTTGCTTGAACTTCAAGATTATTTTGAAGAAAAAGGTAAAGGTTTTTATATGAATGAAGTTAAATTCGGTTTATCAGATAACGAATATATGTACCAAGTTCATATTATAGACTAAGAGAGTATTAATTGAGTAAAAAGGTATTTATTGAGACTTTAGGTTGCGCTATGAATGAGCGTGATACCGAACATATGTTGGCAGAGTTAAATGAAAAAGAAAATTTTTCACAAACAGGTGACTTTAAAGAAGCAGATTTAATTCTTATTAATACCTGTTCGGTTAGAGAAAAACCGGTCTCAAAGCTTTTTTCGGAACTCGGCATTTTTAACAAAAAGAAAAAAGAAAATGCTAAGATAGGTGTATGCGGTTGTACGGCATCTCACTTGGGAAAAGATATTATTAAACGTGCACCTTATGTAGATTTTGTCCTAGGGGCTAGAAATGTAAGTAAGATAACAGAAGTTTTACATAAGCCAAAAGCAGTAGAAGTCGATATAAATTATGATGAGAGCGAATTTGCTTTTAAAGATTTTAGAACATCCCTTTATAAAGCCTATATAAATATCTCTATTGGTTGTGATAAACAGTGTACATACTGTATCGTTCCTAAAACACGCGGTGAAGAGATTAGTATCCCTTTAAACCTGATTGTTGATGAGGCAAACCGTGCAGTTAACAGTGGAGCAAAAGAGATATTTTTACTTGGTCAAAATGTAAATAACTACGGTCGCCGTTTTAGCGGTAAACATGACAAAGTCAACTTTACTAATCTTTTACAGGAACTCTCAAAAATAGAAGGATTAAAACGTATCCGTTTTACATCTCCGCATCCGTTTCATATGGATGATGAGTTTATTGAAGAGTTTGCAAAAAATCCAAAAATATGTAAATCTATGCATATGCCGCTTCAAAGCGGAAGTACAAAAGTACTAAAAGATATGAAACGCGGTTACTCTAAAGAGTGGTTTCTAAACCGTGTAGAAAAACTTCGTTCAATGGTACCTGATGTCAGCATCTCCACCGATATAATCGTGGCATTTCCGGGTGAGAGCGATGAAGATTTTAACGATACTATAGATGTTATGGATAAAGTAAAGTTTGATCAGATATTTTCTTTTAAATATTCAGCCCGTCCGGAAACGGAAGCTGAGCATTTTACAAATGTAGTTAATCCTGAGATCGCTTCACAGAGGCTTACATTTTTACAAGACTTATATACCAAGCATCTGGATGAAAAGATGGCTTCTAAGCTTGGAAATATTTATGAAGTATATTTTGAAGATTTAAATGCCGATGGTTATGTAAGCGGTAGAAGTGATAATAATCTGGTAATAAAAGCTAAAGGAAGTGAAGAACTTTTAGGTAAATTTAGAAAGGTTAAAGTTACTTCAATAGGTAGGAGTATTTTAAGCGGTGAAATTGTTAACTAAGCAACAAAAAAGGTCACTTGCCCTTTTAATTATACCGTTTATCGGATCTTTAATAATAAGGTTTTTATATTTTACCAATAAAAAAAAGTTTCATGCACCTGATACTCTTACGGATGAGAGTTTTATTATGGCATGTTGGCACGGGGAGTTGTTGATGATTCCGTATGCTTATCTGCGTTATAAAGAAATACCGAGTGTCAAACTTTTTATATCTGAACATTTTGACGGTGAACTAATAGCAAAGACACTCGGTTTTTTTGGTTTTGGGACGATTCGAGGTTCTACAACACGCGGTGGTGCAAAAGCTTTAATCCAAGCTATAAAAGAGATAAAGAGCGGTTCCGACATAGGAATTACACCAGATGGTCCAAAAGGTCCTAGACATCAAGTACATGATGGTATAATAGCAATAGCACAAAAAACCAAGAAAAAAATAGTACTTGTTGAAATTAAACCGAGTAAGTATTGGCAATTAAAATCTTGGGATAAGTTTATAGTTCCAAAACCTTTTGGAGAGTTAAACTATTTTATATCTGAGCCGATAGATGTAAGCGAGTTAGAATTTGAAGAGGCAAGAAAACTTATAAAAGAAGGATTACTAAGTCATGAACACTAAGCTTGTAATAATTTTATTTTCATTGTTTACAGTGTTGTTTATGGCTTTATATTTTTATTTTAATCCTTCATATCAAAAATCACTACAAGCTAAGTATTACTATGAAATGGGTGATTATGACGAAGCTTATGCAGATGCTAAAGAAGCTTTTGAATTAGATTTGTACAATCGTATGGCAGCTACTATTATGGCACAGTCTAAAACATCATTAAAGTATGTAAATTATATCAAAGACGCAAAAGAGTATATGAAGCAGATTGATGAGATTGTTAGTAAAGATGATATCAAAGAAGCCGATAAAGCTAAAATCAGACTAATATGTGAGATTATGAACAGTGCATATGTTAAGCTTGCCCCAAGTGTCATCACAGATAAAGAACTAGTAGAAAACGCAGCATATTATCATGCCGGATTTGAGCAGTTACTTGAAAAAGTTAATAGATAAAAAACGCAAAGATTTCTGTGAATATTTGGAAAATATTCGCGGTTATTCCGATCTTAGTATTAAAACTTATAATGATGCAATAAGAGAAGCATTGTCGTATATAGAAATTTTAGAAGAAAACGGTGAAATTATCTTTGACTTGATGCCCTTCAGATTAAAAATATCAGAATTAAATTCAAAAACAATATCAAAAAAATTATCGGCTATACGTTCATTTAGCGAGTATCTAAATGAAAAAGGAATGAAAATTGTTTTAAAATCAGACAGTAGTGTTAAAGTTGCAAAAACTTTACCAAAGCCTATCTCTCACAAACACATAGTTGAGGCACTTTCTTTTGCTGATGAACAAGAGAGTTTGGTAGTAAGTCTTCTTTACACCTTAGGTCTTCGTATATCTGAGCTAGAAAAATTAAAACTAGAAGATATAAGCGAGGGTTGGGTAAGAGTGTTGGGTAAAGGTTCTAAGCAAAGGGATATACCTATTTTGAAAAATATAAAAGACGATATTGATTCTTATATACAAAATAATAATCCTAAAGTGTTTCTTTTTGAGAAAAATGATGAAGCTTTAAGCCAAAACTCACTAAGATATATTATTGCTAAAGTTTTTAAAAGGATAAATTTGAAGGTAAGCCCGCATCAGTTGCGCCATTCTTATGCTACGGAATTATTAAATGCCAATGCTCCTATAGCTGATGTAAGTGAACTTCTAGGTCATTCATCTATGGCAACTACTCAGATTTATACAAAATTAGGTTCGGCTCTTAAAAAACAAAACTATAATAATTCACATCCTCTTTGCGGAGTAAATAGTGCTGAGTAAATTCAAAACTTATCTTTATAATAATATATATATAAATATAGTGCAAAGCTCCAAAGATACTTGTATTTACGTAGAGGAGATAGATTATAAAGGTCTAAGCAATAATTATGAAGAGATATTTAATACTTCAAATAAAAGTGAAATATATGAATATATAAAAACTTTCATAAGTCGTTCTCCCATAAATTATGTATCTATTTTAGACCCATCACTCACCCAAGGTGCAGCTCCTACCTGTTCGCATCATGAAATAAAAAAGTATTGTACTTTAGAAGAATTTGAACAAATATGTGTAGATGATAAATGGTCTTATTATACATCGAAATTAGATTTATTGGATATTCAGGGAAGATATAAAAAAACAGGCTTAGATTTTATTTTTTCGCCGTTTCATATGCTTCATAAATTTTTTGCCGATAAAACAAAAGGTGAAATATCACTCTTTATTTTGGTAAATGAAGACTATATGGCATTAAGTGTGTTTGAGAGTTCAAAACTTTTATTTGCATCTTTGTTGGATATGCAAAAAGATGATGATTCCAATGATGAACTTATAATGGATGTTGATGATGATGAAGAACTGATACTAGATGATATAAAAAATAATAGTGTCGATTTAGAAGATATAGATGTTGACGATATAGAAGGTTTGGATGAAATAGATGAATTGGATGATTTAGAAACATTTGACGATATGGATGACTTTGATGCTTCGGATGAACATGAGGAACATCTGTCAATGAGTGATAAGCAAATGGAAGACTCTGTAGAGCAAAATAGTTTTGGCGAAGATTATCATAGGTTTTCACTTATCCAAAGTGCCGTTAATACTTTTTATAAAGATTCAAAGTTTGAGAGTAAGTTTATACAAAGTGTTTATGTAGCCGATGGAATCGGTCTCAGTAATGAATTTAAAAAGTTTTTGGAAGAAGAGATGTTTTTAAGTGTATTTATCAGAAAAATGGATATAGCACAGGAATTAAGTGAACTTGCCAAGGCGGAGAAGAAATGAGATATTCTTATATAAAACCTCGTAAAAAATCTTTGCTGACGGCTGAGATGAAACTTTTGTTTGCATTTTTTTCCATTAGTCTTTTTATGCTTTTAGGTACATATATTTTTCTTCTATATAAAGATATGAAATTTTTAGAAGATAAGCAAAATATTGCTATGGAAAAAACAAATCTGCAAAAAAACATCAAAGATATGGAATCAAAAATAGCTTATATCGAACAGCAAAATATAACATCCGCAAAAATATTTACACAAAATTCTGTTTTAAAAGACTCTATTAAAAACCTGTTTGATCTAGTACCGCAAAGAATAACGCTTTCACAAGCTAAGCTTTTAAAAAACGGTTTAGTTCTTTACGGTATTACACCAAATAAGGATGTATATAACTTTATGCTTCATGCACCTTTGCGTTCAATATTTCATGAAACATATAGTAGTTTTTATCCGACTGAAGGCGGTTGGCTTAGATTTGTTTCAACAAACTATATGAATGAAGATGAGTTAAGTGAATCTAGTGTAGAATCGGATTCGGAGAAAAAAGATGAATAATATCTCGAGACAGAGTATATATATTTTAATATTATCGATAATACTTTTAGTATTTGTTTTATTATTTTCTTTTTTAGCTTTGATACCTGAGGGGAAAAAGTATAGAATACAACGGGTTCAGCTTGGTAAAGAGTACAGGAGATTTAAAAAGATATCAAGATTTTGAAGCACAAACTTTTGAAGAACTAAAAATACTGCAGGCTGATAACAGACATATAATAACGGCATTTGATACAGTCTTTGATCAAGACAGGTTTATAAAGAAATATAAAGCATTATTTAACACGCTTGAATTAACAAAAGCTCAAAATTTAGAAAAAGAAGACGGTTTCAGCGTATATAACGTTAAAACAAGTTCAAAAATAAGCTCGCCTGCAACATTTTATAAGTTTTTGGATGAGGTAAATAAAAGTGATTGGATTGTAGCGGTTAATTTTCCAATAGACTTTAAGCGTGAAGGGGAGGTTATAAACTCATCTTTTCAGATGAAAGTTTATTCTAACTCTAAAGATTCAAATACTTCTAAGTGATTATAGAAATAAGCTCTTAGTTTTGGCTCTATTTTAAGTTTTCTCATTCTTTCTTTAAACTCTTTTGACATTTTTGTATCTTTATCTATATATGGTGCTATAAATATATACTCTTTGTGAAAATTAACTACAAATTTTCTTCCGACTACTAAAGTATTATTTGTCTTTAAAAGCTCTCTCTCATTCGCACTTAACATATAGTTTTGTGATTTTAAATACTTATCAATTGCATATATATCTGAGCGCTTGTTTTTTGTAGATATAAAATAGGCAAAATCATTTTTTACATTTAAATCGGTTTCTATAATAAGTGCATCTATATCGGCATCTATATATTCAAAACTTTTTTGATTCCATCTAGATGCTCTGAAATTAAAGGATTTGTATATCCATGTCTGAAACTGTTTCTTGTATAACTCTCATCGAAGTTACTTTTGTCCTCAAAATATTTAATCTTATTATTTTTTAGATACTCTAAAAGCTCACTTTTGTCTAAATGCAAAAGTGGACGGATAAGCTTATAGTTTTTCTTATTTTGAACACTCTTCATGCCACTTAGTTCTGCACAGCCTGCACCCTTGCAAAACTGCATAAGCATCCACTCAAATCTATCGCCTAAATGATGAGCCGTAAGAAGATTGTCATAGCCATTATCTTGTATCAGACTCTCAAAAAAATCGTAACGAATCTTCCTTGCAGATGCTTCAAAGTTCGTATCTATTTTTTCAGCTTTGTGAATAAAACATTTAATATTATATTTATCTGCAAGCTCTTTAGCATAAGCTACTTCATCTTTACTTTGTACTCTTAAGCCGTAATCTACGATAGCTATATCAAACTTTATATTTGCATCTAAAAGTAAACAAAGAAGTGCGCTTGAGTCAACTCCTGCGGAAAATGCTAAAAGGTTTTTAGAGGATTTTAGATGTTCTAAAACGTCACTTTTTAGCATTAATGAACCTATTTTGAATTATCAACCGTAGCAGTGAGGATATCTCCTACAACAGAAGTGATTTTGGCTTTATAAACTTTTCCAAATTCAAGCTCAGCTTCATCGTCGGTTCTATCGTTTACATATATCTCACCGTCAATATCAGGTGCCCAGATAAGCTCTTTTGCAGAGAGTAAAAACTCATGTTCATCACTCTCTCCGTCAATCACTAACTCTACTTCCTTGCCGATTTCTGCCATAAGAGATTTTTGTAAAACTTCTGCTTTTACTTCGGCTAAGATCTCTGCTCTATCATGGATAATCTCTTTATCTATTTTTTTATCTTTCATATCGTATGCGAAAGTCGTTTCTTCATCAGAGTATTCAAATATATTTATTCTATCAAAACCGAAGTTTTCTGCAAACTCTTTCATCTCTTCAAACATCTCACTTGTTTCACCGGGATGCCCTACTATAAAACTTGTGCGGATAAACGAGTTTGGAAGTGATTTCATATAATCAAGCAGTTCAATGGTCTTATCTTTTCCAAAACCACGTTTCATGATGCGAAGCATATCATCATTTATATGCTGTATCGGCATGTCAAAATAGTTATGGAAAATTTTTGACCTACCAATATTTTGAAGTAGTTTTATAGTTGTAGTCGATGGATATAGGTATAAAATTCTTGCACTTTTTACGCCCTCTATCAGCTCTATTCTTTGAATTAACAGTGAAAGCCCGTCTTGAATATTCTGATCACGCAGGTAAGATGAAGAGTCTTGAGAGATAAAAGAAAAATCATAGTATCCCTGTTTGACAAGAGACTCGACTTCTTTGGCAATAGAATCAAGTGAACGAGAGTTTAGTTTACCTTTAAATGAAGGTATGGCACAAAAACTACAAGCCTGATTACACCCTTCGGATAGCTTTATATATGCATGGTAAGTTGAACCGGTTACTACACGTTCAGCTCCGTCAATCAGATAAACTTCATCGCTGAATCTGCTCTCTTTTGCAGCTAAAAGCTCATCAATCCTCTCATAATCTCCAACTCCCGTAAATATATCGACTTCTGGCATCTCTTCTGCCAGTTCTTCACGGTAACGTTCACTTAAACATCCTGCAACAACCAAAATGCTGTCTTCTTTTCTTGCATCGTGAAGGTTTAAAATTGTATTTACGGACTCCTCTTTTGCTGCATCTATAAAGCCACAAGTATTTACTATTATTACATCTGCATCTGCATTGTCATCAGTTAAAGAAAAGTTTTTTAATCTTCCCATCATAACTTCCGTGTCAACAAGATTTTTATTACAGCCTAAAGAGACTACGTGGAGTTTATTGCCCATTATCACTACTTATAATTTTTTTGACATTATACTATAATTGCAATATGAAAATATATGACATAGTTATTTTAGGCGGCGGTGCAAGTTCCCTTATGTGTGCGGCACATTTAAACAAATCATTAAATGTTGCAATAATAGATGCAAATGATAAATTAGCCAAAAAATTGAAAATATCCGGCGGTGGAAAGTGCAATATAACCAACAAGTATGTGGATGTACGAAATTTTGACGGCGATGCAGATTTGGTTAAAAGTGTACTTGAGAGGTTTGACAGGGATGATATGTTGCAGTTCTTGAGTAATAATAAAATAGAGCTTGAACTCAGAAAAAACAGATATTATTTTTGTAAAAAGTCTTCAGACGATATTATAAATGTTCTAAAGAAAAAATCATCTTTTGCAAAGGTGCATCTAAACACTAAAGTTTTAGATGTAAAAAAGAGTGATGAAATATTTGAAATAAATACAGACAAGGGTGTTTTTAAAACCAATTCTCTTGTTGTAGCAACTGGTGGTGAGAGTTTTAAAAATATAGGTGCAAGCGATATCGGACTTCAAATAGCTAAAAGTTTTGATATAGAAGTAAAAAATTTCACTCCCGCTCTTGCAGGACTTACAGTGCAAAAAGAGCAGTTTTGGATGAAAGAGCTTAGCGGGCTTTCATGCTACGTAAATATAAAGGTAAATGACAGAGTTATAAAAGAAGAGATGCTTTTTGCCCATAAGGGAATAAGTGGACCTGCTGTCTTGTCTGCATCTTTATACTGGAGAAAAGGAGATATCTCTATAGACTTTTTACCAAATGAAAATATACCGGATTTGATTAAGGGCAGCAAAAAACTTATATCTTCCGTTATACCATTGCCTAAAAGACTATCTAAAGCCCTTTTAGAAGCAATATATGTAAAAGATACAGAGTGTAAAAAAGTAGATGCCAAAACTAAAGAAAAACTATTAAGATTGCATAACTACTCTTTCGCACCTGCAGGAAATTTTGGTTTTTCTAAAGCAGAGGTTTCCAAAGGTGGTATAATTAGTAATGAATTAAATTTTGTTACTTTTGAGTCAAAAAAAGTTAAAAAACTTTATTTTATCGGTGAAGTGGTCGATGTTACAGGCGAGCTTGGCGGATATAATTTTCAATGGGCTTTTGGCAGTGGTATGATTTGTGCTAAGAATATTAATTATAATTAGGTAGTACATTAAGTAAATTTAAAATTTAGAATATAGGAAGGTTTTATGACAGATAGATTAAAAAAATTATTAGTTGCAGTTTTATTTGCAGCCAGTGCATCTTATGCAGGTTCAAATGATTATACATATGATTCAAGCTCTTTAGTTGCTATTGAAGGCGGATTTACTTCTATGGAAGTAAAAAATCCTAGTAATCTTGTTACAAAAGATGATTTTGGAACTGTTGGATTAAAGATAGGTGCACAAACTCGTAATGTAAGAATGTTTGTATCTTTTAGAAATGGATTTATAGATGATGATAATTACAATTATGATTATTTTTATATGTATGGAGCTGAACTTCAATATTTATTTAATTTTTCAACATCTGCAAACTTTTTTATAGGTGCAAGTGCAGGACGTATAAGCTTAAGATTTGATGATGCTACCTTAAATCAACGTGATTATGCAACTAATTATACAGGTGGAGATTTAGGCTTTAATATACATATGAATGAAAATTTTGATTTTGAACTTGGCGCAAGGTTTATTAACTTATTAGATTCAGAACATACATTAAGTGGTGTTAAGTATACATTTGATGATATTACTATGGGTTATATGAGTATAATATTTAAATATCAGATGGATTAATTTTTTATGAGTGGTGCTCGATACTGGATTTGAACCAGTGACCACCACCATGTCAAGGTGGCACTCTACCACTGAGTTAACCGAGCAAAAAAGTTAGAAATAATACACAAAAATCCCTTAAAATTTACTTCTGCAAATATTTGATTTTCTTTACTTTTAATTTAGGTAAAATTAGTGATAATTTCAAATCTAAAATACCAAAAGGTAAATTATGAATGTTGCAGAATTAGAAAATATTGGTTTAAAAAATGTCGGTGAAGTCTTTCATAACCTAAGTTATGATGAACTTATCGAACATGAAGTAAACAATAAAGAGTGTGCAGTCACTAAAAAAGGTGCGACTGCTGTTGATACGGGAATCTTTACAGGACGTAGCCCAAAAGATAAATATTTTGTAGAACGTGACCCGTCTAATAAATACATAGCTTGGGGTGATGTAAACCAAAAAGTTTCTGCTGAAATATTTGATGAATTATTAGAAGTAGCGCAGAAACAATTATCCGGAAAAAATTTATATGTTACTGATGTATTTTGCGGTTCATCTGCTGCATCTAAACGCTCAGTTCGTTTTATATCTGAAATCGCTTGGCAATCTCACTTTGTAAAAAATATGTTTATTCGTCCAAGTTCTGCAGAACTTGAAGTATTTAAAGAAGATTTTGTTGTTTTAAATGCATGTAAAGCGGTAAATGAGAAGTGGGAAGAACACGGAATGAATTCTGAAGTTTTTGTTCTTTTTGATGTTGAGAGAAATATGGCAATTATCGGCGGTACTTGGTACGGTGGTGAGATGAAAAAAGGAATTTTTTCTATGATGAACTACTGGTTGCCATTAGAAGGAAAACTACCGATGCACTGTTCTGCAAATGTTGGAGCTGAGGGAGATACAGCACTTTTCTTTGGTTTGAGCGGTACAGGAAAAACTACTCTTAGTACTGACCCAAAACGTGCTCTAATCGGTGATGATGAGCATGGTTGGGATAATCACGGTGTATTTAACTTTGAAGGCGGATGCTATGCTAAAGTTATTAACCTTGATGAGAAAAGTGAGCCTGAAATCTATGGAGCTATTAAAACTAACGCATTATTAGAAAACGTTGTAATGTACGGTGAAGGTGAAGTGGATTATGAAGACTCAACTAAAACTGAAAATACACGTGTATCTTACCCGATAGAACATATTGTAAATCATAAACCTGATTTAATGGCGGGGCATCCTCAAAACATTATATTTTTAACTGCGGATGCGTTTGGTGTATTGCCTCCGGTATCAAAACTAACTCGTGATCAGGCAATGTACTACTTCTTAAGCGGATATACCGCTAAAGTTGCAGGAACGGAGCGTGGTATTACTGAGCCTGTTGCAACTTTCTCCGCTTGTTTCGGGGAGGCTTTTTTACCTCTTCATCCAACTGTTTACGCAAAACTTCTTGGTGAAAAAATCGATAAACATAATGTAAACGTATATCTTGTAAACACTGGTTGGACCGGTGGTAAATACGGTGTTGGACATAGAATGAGCATCAAAGATACTCGTGCTTGTATTAATGCTATATTAGACGGAAGTATCAATGAAAGTGAATTTGATACTACTAAAACTTTCCGCCTACAAGTTCCAAAAACTTTAGGAGATATTAATCCTGATATTCTAAATCCACGTAATGCATGGGCTGATAAAGATGAGTTTGACAGAACTCGTGACGAATTAGCTGAGATGTTTGTTGAAAACTATAAACGTTACAAAGATGGGAATGAAGATTATTCCCCATATGGACCAATAATAGGTTCTTAAATTTTTAAACAGCAGCGCATTTTCTGCGTTGCTTTATCTTCACAACTACTCTATTTTTTTACTTTTTTCTTAGTAGCTTTTTCCATATACAGCCATAAAAGTCCGCCAAACGTTACAAGAAGAAGTGGTGCTATCCAAGGTTTTTCACCTATGAGTTCAGCTAGTTTTATAAGAGGTGCACCTGAATAGTAAGCACCTAGTCCAACTACTAAAGCCCAAACTCCTGCAGAGAAAAAGTTAAGTATTGCAAACTTTTTAAAATCGTATTTCGTAAGTCCTATAGCAATAGGGATAAGTGTCTTTATACCATATACAAATTTTTGAAATAAAATAATCCAAGAACCGTATTTTTTCATCAATGCATGTGAGAGTGCTAATTTACGTCTGTGTTTGCGAAGTCCATCCATCATCATAGATTTTTGGTATCTTGCCATATAAAAAAGCATAACATCTCCAAGAGCATTTGCTATAAATGCTATAAACAGCGAGGTTGTTAAATCCATTTTTCCCATATAAGAGAGTACTCCTGCGCCAAGTAGTGCTACAAAACCACCACCAAGGGAGTATAAAAAAAGCCCTATATATCCGTATGTTGCTAAATTACTAAATGTATCTTCCAAAAAAATTTCCTATAGTTTTTTAATTTTTGCTATTTCATCTCTTAAACGTGCGGCTTCTTCAAACTCAAGATTTTTAGCCGCATCTTTCATTTTAAGTGAAAGCTCTTTGATTATTGCTTTTCTCTCTGATGCCGGCATTTTATCCAGTTTTTTATTCTTTTGGTAAATGCCGCCGTGATCTTCAAGTTTTAAGCTCTCATCCAAAGCACGAATAGTAGTTTTTGGAGTTATACCGTGCTCTTTGTTAAAAGCATCTTGAATCTCACGTCTGTGTTTAGTCGTACCCATAGCTCTCTGCATAGAACCTGTTATTTTATTTGCATATAAAATTACACGACCGTTTGCATTTCTTGCACCACGACCGATAGTTTGTATAAGTGCAGTCTCACTTCTCAAAAAACCTTCTTTATCTGCATCTAGGATACCTACTAAACTAACTTCAGGTAAATCAAGCCCTTCACGAAGCAGGTTAATCCCTATCAATACATCAAATTCGCCAAGGCGAAGCGAGCGAATGATTTGATTACGCTCAATAGTATCAATATCAGAGTGCATATATTGTACTTTGATGCCCAAATCTGCAAGGTATTTTGTAAGAGCTTCTGCCATTTTTTTTGTTAAAACGGTAATGAGTACACGCTCATTTTTAGCAGTTACTTTTTTTATCTCATCGTGAATATCTTCTACTTGGTTGTCCGAACTCTTAACTTCTATGACAGGGTCAAGCAAACCTGTAGGGCGTATTATTTGTTCAGCTTTAACAGCGGAGAGTTCTAACTCTTGTTCTGCAGGTGTAGCAGAGACAAAAAGATAATGTGGGGCTTTGTTTATGTACTCGTCTATTTTTAAAGGACGGTTGTCAAGTGCTGAGGGCAGACGAAATCCATACTCTACAAGTACCTCTTTTCTAGCCCTGTCACCTGCATACATACCGCGATACTGAGGAAGTGAAACGTGAGATTCATCAACGATAACCAAATAGTCTTTATGATGCAGTTCAAAGTAGTCAAGCAAAGTATATGGAGCCTCTCCCGGCTTTTTGTTTGTTAGAAGACGTGAGTAGTTTTCAACCCCTTTACAGCTTCCCGTAGTCTCTAGCATCTCCAAGTCAAACTCTACGCGTTGTTTAAGACGTTGATATTCAACTAGTTTATTTTCTTTTTGAAAATAATCCAATCTTTCGTCTAACTCTTCCTCTATACGCTTTATCGCAATAGCCATCTTTTCAGCCCTTACGCTAAATTGGCTGGTTGCATAGATAGTAAAGCTTTTATGTTCTTCGAGTTTTTTATTATCAATAATGTCAAAGGTATAAATAGCCTCTATCTCGTCACCAAAAAACTCTATGCGGATTGCTTCTTGTTCAAAGTATGGTGGATATACGTCTAAACTCTCACCGTTTACGCGGATATGTCCGCTGTCAAAATAAGAGTCGTTTCTAGTGTAACCCATTTCGACTAAACGAAGCAGAAGTTTTTTTTGTTCTATCTCATCTCCTACTTCTAAAGCCTGAACCATGTTTTCATACTCTTCGGGGTCACCTAAACCGTAATTTGCAGATACTGATGCAACAACGATAACGTCATCATAAGATAAAAGGTTAGCAGTAGAAGATAGCCTCATACGCTCTAACTCATCGTTTATAGCAGAGTCTTTTTCAATGAACAGGTCTTGTCTAGGTATGTAAGCTTCGGGCTGATAATAATCATAATATGAGACAAAATATTCAACATGATTATGTGGAAAAAACTGACGAAACTCCGAGTAAAGCTGAGCTGCCAGAGTCTTGTTGTGAGTCATTATGATAGTAGGGCGTTGTACCTTTTCTATAACACGAGCCATAGTATGTGTTTTTCCGCTTCCGGTTACACCCTCAAGTGTCTGGTATCTGTTTCCATCGAGTATAGATTTACTAAGTTTCTCTATGGCTTGTGGTTGGTCGCCTGCTGGTTGATAAGGTGATTCTACTTTAAATAATGCTTCTTTTTTCATTGGTGAAATTATAGCTAAATTGGTATTTTCTATCTTCCGATAGCCAACATATACAAGATATTGTTTTTAGTTTCTAAAAACTCTTTTGTCTCATCATCATAGTATGCACCGATACCACTGCATCCAATACCTTGCAAATCAGATTTTATGTAAATTATCTGAGCTAAAAAACCGCTCAGTATATTAACTTTGTGATATTTTTTTACCTCATTTGATGTAAAGAAAAAAGTCACTCCGCTTTGTCCGCCTAAGTTTTGCTCCAAAGCCAAATATCTTGACTTACTTCTAAAGTCACCCTTTTTGATTAGTTCATCGTTTTTATATAAACCGCACTCCATGTTTTCTACCAGATGCAAAGTATAAAATATATCTATATTGTTTTTATTTGCAAAAGAGCAAATATATTTCATGATAAATTCAAACTCATCTCTTTTCATACTATACTGTCTAAATGCTCGTATAGAACGCCTGTTTAAAATAGCCATTTTTAGTTGTTCTTTTGGTATGTTTTCAAAAAAATCAGGCATATTAGCTGTTACATCTTCATAATTTGCCGTTTGTTTATATGCATCTTCAATAAAACTATTTGTTTCAAGATAGTCGCATCCGCTTACAAATGGTAGAGATTGTCTTAGTTTTGATACATCTTTATCTTGTGCAAATGAGCTTTTTATAGCACAGGTAAACATCTCATCATTTCTAAATCCAAATACCGAGTTCAAAGATAATTTGTCAAAATCAAAGATTACTTCATTATCTCTTTGCATAACCGATAATGCTGCATAAATTGAGCCTAATTGATGCCCTGAATCTAAGAGTATGTAACGTATGCTTCTATCTCTGTACTTCCACGAACTTCTAAAATATACGCTTGATATTAAAAAGACTAAACCTTTTTCCTGTTTTTTATTTTTAAAGTAATATTCTACACCATCCTCGTCTATCTCTTGTAAAAGTGTTAAGCTTTCACTGTATGGCTCATAGTGGTAGATGCCATCAAGTAAACCTTTTATACCCCTTATCTGTATATAAACTTCACACGGATATAAACCTCCTGCACTAGGTACACTTCTTAGATGATAAACTCCGTTTGGATACTTTTTCTCAAATGTTATACCGCCGATAAGGTTTAAGTTCTTTAACTCATCATAATTCTCTATTTTAAAACGCTGATTAAAATGTGGGTATATTTTATGGTTTTTCGGTTGTGAGAGCCAATCTAAAAAGTGTGAATTTTTTCTTACACTCATGTAAGAATGTTTTGTTTGTTGATGAAATATCGGCATCTGTTTATCCATGTATATTACTATTTTATTTTAATAATTTTACTTTTGCATACTTTGGTATCGATTAATGAAATTTATTATATTTAGTGATTTATATATATGTAATATATCTCGGATATAATATAAGCATAATAACTTAGGATTTTATATCAAGGAGGTTATTATGAAACTATCTCAAAAAACAATAGATACAGTAAAAAGAATAGCCAATCCCGTAAGTGTTAATGCTGAATCCATAGCAAAAAGAATGTATGAAATTCTTTTTGAAAAACATCCGGAAATGGAAAAGTTGTTTGATGAAGCAGGAGCTAACCATCATAAAAAGTTAGCACTTGCAGTTATAGCTTTTGTTGATTATATCGATGACTTAGACGTATTGGAAAATACACTTGAAAAAATAGCCGTAGAACACGTAAAGAAAAATATAAAACCGGAACATTATCCTTTGATTGAAAAATCTATACTAAAAGCAATCAAAGATGTCTTAGGAGATGTGGCTACAAATGAAGTAATAGATGCTTGGAGAGAAGCTTTTTCTTTTTTATCTCAAGTATTAATAGAGAAAGAGAAAAAGTATAAAGCTTGGTATTTATAAAAATTTATTAATATACATCATCCATATCGAAATCATTATCCGGTTCTATATTCGGTATTGAAGATAATGAATCAGGATTAATCTCCGCAGATTTTAAATCATAATCTTTTTGCATATAGAAAGTTTGCTCTTTTGCATATTTTTTTTCTTTTTCTATAGCCTTTTGGATATGCTTATCAGTTCTTTTTTCCTGTTTATTGGTATTTGAAGAAGAAAATAACACGGTATTGAATAAAATAGTAAAAAATTAAAAATTTTTTCATAATATATCCTTTTTAAAAAACTTATAATTAATATAATATCAAATAATACATTAATTAGATATTTAATTTTTTATCTACTTATAACTTTGTTAATAAAAATAAAATGTGTTAAAATTGCAGTATTAAACGTGTGGATGGATATTTATGGAAAGTCAAACCAATCTTGAAAAACTAAATGTTAGAGTTTCTGAGATTCTACAACAATATCATTCTTTAAAATCTGAAAATGAGATGTTAAGAAGTGAATTGGTATCTCTCAAAGCAGAGCAAGAATTAAAAGATCAAGAGATTGAAAAACTGGTTCAGCAAAATGTGGAAAAAGATATGGAAATAGATGAAATAGCAAATAAGATAGAAAGCATTTTAGGATAATGAGTCAAAAAATAGCTTTACATATCGGCGGGCGTAGATTTGATGTGGATGTTGATGATGATTTTGCAGATTTTTTAACAAAACAAATAGCCAAAGACTTAACGCAGACGGAAATAATGACATAAAAGTTCTACTTCAAGCATATATTAGAAAAAATTACGATTTGTATATTCAAGATAATAAAATGAAAGAAATGATTCAGGAGTGCGATAATTTATATTGATATAAGGTAAAAATGATATAATTTCGCCCTACAAATAATGAATGCGTCCATAGCTCAGCTGGATAGAGCACTGGTTTGCGGTACCAGCGGTCGGGAGTTCGAATCTCTCTGGGCGTACCATTCGACTTTAAACTTTCCAAAAAACTAAACTTTTTCTAAAACTTTATATCCAGTTTAATAATATACTTTCTTTTTATTCTTATAATTGCTAAAATTTGTTAAATATCAACAAAGGAGATTATTATGAATTTATTTTCAAAGTTAGAACTCGGAAAACTAACCCTAAAAATAGAATTATAATGGCACCTATGACTCGATGTAGAGCAGTTGAAGATAATTGTGCAAATGATTTAATGGCAGAATATTACTCCCAAAGAGCATCAGCTGGGCTTATAATCACTGAAGCTACTCAAATCTCTAAAATGGGTATCGGTTATCTTTGTACACCGGGTATATATACCAATAAGCAGGTTGAAGCTTGGAAAAAAGTAACTAAGGCAGTTCACGCAAAAGGTAGTTTTATCTTTTTACAACTGTGGCATGTCGGAAGAGTATCTCATTCGTCTTTTTTAAACGGTAATCTTCCCGTAGCACCGTCTGCTATAAAAGTAGAAGGTGAACATTTTACACCTGAGGGGATGCAGCCCTTTGAGACGCCAAAAGAGTTGAGTACGTCAGAGATAAACGAAATAGTGTCAGATTATGCAAATGCCGCAAAAAATGCAATTGAAGCAGGTTTTGACGGAGTAGAAATTCATGGTGCAAACGGTTATTTGATAGACCAGTTTATCAAAGACGGCTCAAACAAGCGTAATGATGAGTATGGCGGGGCGATTGAAAACAGAGCCAGATTTTTATTTGAAGTTGTAGAAGCAGTGACAGATGCTATAGGAAGTGAAAAAACAGCTCTTAGACTCTCACCAAGCGGTACATTTAACTCTATGAGCGATGCAAACCCTACAGAGGATTTTACATATATATGTTCTAAGTTATCAAAGTATAATTTAGCATATTTACATGTCATAGATGCATTAGAAGGCGATGTCAGACACGGAGCAAAGGTTGTCGAGTTAAAAACTCTACGGGATGCATATGATGGGGTTTTTATTGTAAACGGTGAGTATGATAAAAAAAGAGGAAATGAAGTTATTCAAAATAAGTCTGCAGATGCCGTAGCTTACGCTTCTTTATTCTTGGCAAATCCCGATTTACCAAAAAGATTTGAGTTGGATGCATCTCTAAATACTCCTGAACAAAGTACATTTTATACACAAGATGAAAAGGGTTATACGGATTACAAAACTTTATAAAATAAGTGAAATACAATTAAGAAAAGTTTTAGCTACAAATAGTAATTTTAGGAGTATAATTTCTGTGCGAATTGGAAAGTTTTAACTTTGTACATCGATACAAACGCCAAGCTGTATCGATGTACAAAGTTAAAACTTTCCAATTCGCACAGAAATTATACTCCTAAAATTACTATTTGTAGCTAAAACTTTTCTTAATTGTATTTCACTTATTTTATAAAGTTTTGTAATCCGTATAACCCTTTTCATCTTGTGTATAAAATGTACTTTGTTCAGGAGTATTTAGAGATGCATCCAACTCAAATCTTTTTGGTAAATCGGGATTTGCCAAGAATAAAGAAGCGTAAGCTACGGCATCTGCAGACTTATTTTGAATAACTTCATTTCCTCTTTTTTTATCATACTCACCGTTTACAATAAAAACCCCATCATATGCATCCCGTAGAGTTTTTAACTCGACAACCTTTGCTCCGTGTCTGACATCGCCTTCTAATGCATCTATGACATGTAAATATGCTAAATTATACTTTGATAACTTAGAACATATATATGTAAAATCCTCTGTAGGGTTTGCATCGCTCATAGAGTTAAATGTACCGCTTGGTGAGAGTCTAAGAGCTGTTTTTTCACTTCCTATAGCATCTGTCACTGCTTCTACAACTTCAAATAAAAATCTGGCTCTGTTTTCAATCGCCCCGCCATACTCATCATTACGCTTGTTTGAGCCGTCTTTGATAAACTGGTCTATCAAATAACCGTTTGCACCATGAATTTCTACTCCGTCAAAACCTGCTTCAATTGCATTTTTTGCGGCATTTGCATAATCTGACACTATTTCGTTTATCTCTGACGTACTCAACTCTTTTGGCGTCTCAAAGGGCTGCATCCCCTCAGGTGTAAAATGTTCACCTTCTACTTTTATAGCAGACGGTGCTACGGGAAGATTACCGTTTAAAAAAGACGAATGAGATACTCTTCCGACATGCCACAGTTGTAAAAAGATAAAACTACCTTTTGCGTGAACTGCCTTAGTTACTTTTTTCCAAGCTTCAACCTGCTTATTGGTATATATACCCGGTGTACAAAGATAACCGATACCCATTTTAGAGATTTGAGTAGCTTCAGTGATTATAAGCCCAGCTGATGCTCTTTGGGAGTAATATTCTGCCATTAAATCATTTGCACAATTATCTTCAACTGCTCTACATCGAGTCATAGGTGCCATTATAATTCTATTTTTTAGGGTTAGTTTTCCGAGTTCTAACTTTGAAAATAAATTCATAATAATCTCCTTTGTTGATATTTAACAAATTTTAGCAATTATAAGAATAAAAAGAAAGTATATTATTAAACTGGATATAAAGTTTTAGAAAAAGTTTAGTTTTTTGGAAAGTTTAAAGTCGAATGGTACGCCCAGAGAGATTCGAACTCCCGACCGCTGGTACCGCAAACCAGTGCTCTATCCAGCTGAGCTATGGACGCATTCATTATTTGTAGGGCGAAATTATATCATTTTTACCTTATATCAATATAAATTATCGCACTCCTGAATCATTTCTTTCATTTTATTATCTTGAATATACAAATCGTAATTTTTTCTAATATATGCTTGAAGTAGAACTTTTATGTCATTATTTCCGTCTGCGTTAAAGTCTTTGGCTATTTGTTTTGTTAAAAAATCTGCAAAATCATCATCAACATCCACATCAAATCTACGCCCGCCGATATGTAAAGCTATTTTTTGACTCATTATCCTAAAATGCTTTCTATCTTATTTGCTATTTCATCTATTTCCATATCTTTTTCCACATTTTGCTGAACCAGTTTTTCAATCTCTTGATCTTTTAATTCTTGCTCTGCTTTGAGAGATACCAATTCACTTCTTAACATCTCATTTTCAGATTTTAAAGAATGATATTGTTGTAGAATCTCAGAAACTCTAACATTTAGTTTTTCAAGATTGGTTTGACTTTCCATAAATATCCATCCACACGTTTAATACTGCAATTTTAACACATTTTATTTTTATTAACAAAGTTATAAGTAGATAAAAAATTAAATATCTAATTAATGTATTATTTGATATTATATTAATTATAAGTTTTTTAAAAAGGATATATTATGAAAAAATTTTTAATTTTTACTATTTTATTCAATACCGTGTTATTTTCTTCTTCAAATACCAATAAACAGGAAAAAAGAACTGATAAGCATATCCAAAAGGCTATAGAAAAAGAAAAAAAATATGCAAAAGAGCAAACTTTCTATATGCAAAAAGATTATGATTTAAAATCTGCGGAGATTAATCCTGATTCATTATCTTCAATACCGAATATAGAACCGGATAATGATTTCGATATGGATGATGTATATTAATAAATTTTTATAAATACCAAGCTTTATATAGCTTTTTCTCTTTCTCTATTAATACTTGAGATAAAAAGAAAAAGCTTCTCTCCAAGCATCTATTACTTCATTTGTAGCCACATCTCCTAAGACATCTTTGATTGCTTTTAGTATAGATTTTTCAATCAAAGGATAATGTTCCGGTTTTATATTTTTCTTTACGTGTTCTACGGCTATTTTTTCAAGTGTATTTTCCAATACGTCTAAGTCATCGATATAATCAACAAAAGCTATAACTGCAAGTGCTAACTTTTTATGATGGTTAGCTCCTGCTTCATCAAACAACTTTTCCATTTCCGGATGTTTTTCAAAAAGAATTTCATACATTCTTTTTGCTATGGATTCAGCATTAACACTTACGGGATTGGCTATTCTTTTTACTGTATCTATTGTTTTTTGAGATAGTTTCATAATAACCTCCTTGATATAAAATCCTAAGTTATTATGCTTATATTATATCCGAGATATATTACATATATATAAATCACTAAATATAATAAATTTCATTAATCGATACCAAAGTATGCAAAAGTAAAATTATTAAAATAAAATAGTAATATACATGGATAAACAGATGCCGATATTTCATCAACAAACAAAACATTCTTACATGAGTGTAAGAAAAAATTCACACTTTTTAGATTGGCTCTCACAACCGAAAAACCATAAAATATACCCACATTTTAATCAGCGTTTTAAAATAGAGAATTATGATGAGTTAAAGAACTTAAACCTTATCGGCGGTATAACATTTGAGAAAAAGTATCCAAACGGAGTTTATCATCTAAGAAGTGTACCTAGTGCAGGAGGTTTATATCCGTGTGAAGTTTATATACAGATAAGGGGTATAAAAGGTTTACTTGATGGCATCTACCACTATGAGCCATACAGTGAAAGCTTAACACTTTTACAAGAGATAGACGAGGATGGTGTAGAATATTACTTTAAAAATAAAAAACAGGAAAAAGGTTTAGTCTTTTTAATATCAAGCGTATATTTTAGAAGTTCGTGGAAGTACAGAGATAGAAGCATACGTTACATACTCTTAGATTCAGGGCATCAATTAGGCTCAATTTATGCAGCATTATCGGTTATGCAAAGAGATAATGAAGTAATCTTTGATTTTGACAAATTATCTTTGAACTCGGTATTTGGATTTAGAAATGATGAGATGTTTACCTGTGCTATAAAAAGCTCATTTGCACAAGATAAAGATGTATCAAAACTAAGACAATCTCTACCATTTGTAAGCGGATGCGACTATCTTGAAACAAATAGTTTTATTGAAGATGCATATAAACAAACGGCAAATTATGAAGATGTAACAGCTAATATGCCTGATTTTTTTGAAAACATACCAAAAGAACAACTAAAAATGGCTATTTTAAACAGGCGTTCTATACGAGCATTTAGACAGTATAGTATGAAAAGAGATGAGTTTGAATTTATCATGAAATATATTTGCTCTTTTGCAAATAAAAACAATATAGATATATTTTATACTTTGCATCTGGTAGAAAACATGGAGTGCGGTTTATATAAAAACGATGAACTAATCAAAAAGGGTGACTTTAGAAGTAAGTCAAGATATTTGGCTTTGGAGCAAAACTTAGGCGGACAAAGCGGAGTGACTTTTTTCTTTACATCAAATGAGGTAAAAAAATATCACAAAGTTAATATACTGAGCGGTTTTTTAGCTCAGATAATTTACATAAAATCTGATTTGCAAGGTATTGGATGCAGTGGTATCGGTGCATACTATGATGATGAGACAAAAGAGTTTTTAGAAACTAAAAACAATATCTTGTATATGTTGGCTATCGGAAGATAGAAAATACCAATTTAGCTATAATTTCACCAATGAAAAAAGAAGCATTATTTAAAGTAGAATCACCTTATCAACCAGCAGGCGACCAACCACAAGCCATAGAGAAACTTAGTAAATCTATACTCGATGGAAACAGATACCAGACACTTGAGGGTGTAACCGGAAGCGGAAAAACACATACTATGGCTCGTGTTATAGAAAAGGTACAACGCCCTACTATCATAATGACTCACAACAAGACTCTGGCAGCTCAGCTTTACTCGGAGTTTCGTCAGTTTTTTCCACATAATCATGTTGAATATTTTGTCTCATATTATGATTATTATCAGCCCGAAGCTTACATACCTAGACAAGACCTGTTCATTGAAAAAGACTCTGCTATAAACGATGAGTTAGAGCGTATGAGGCTATCTTCTACTGCTAACCTTTTATCTTATGATGACGTTATCGTTGTTGCATCAGTATCTGCAAATTACGGTTTAGGTGACCCCGAAGAGTATGAAAACATGGTTCAGGCTTTAGAAGTAGGAGATGAGATAGAACAAAAAAAACTTCTGCTTCGTTTAGTCGAAATGGGTTACACTAGAAACGACTCTTATTTTGACAGCGGACATATCCGCGTAAACGGTGAGAGTTTAGACGTATATCCACCATACTTTGAACAAGAAGCAATCCGCATAGAGTTTTTTGGTGACGAGATAGAGGCTATTTATACCTTTGACATTATTGATAATAAAAAACTCGAAGAACATAAAAGCTTTACTATCTATGCAACCAGCCAATTTAGCGTAAGGGCTGAAAAGATGGCTATTGCGATAAAGCGTATAGAGGAAGAGTTAGACGAAAGATTGGATTATTTTCAAAAAGAAAATAAACTAGTTGAATATCAACGTCTTAAACAACGCGTAGAGTTTGACTTGGAGATGCTAGAGACTACGGGAAGCTGTAAAGGGGTTGAAAACTACTCACGTCTTCTAACAAACAAAAAGCCGGGAGAGGCTCCATATACTTTGCTTGACTACTTTGAACTGCATCATAAAGACTATTTGGTTATCGTTGATGAATCTCACGTTTCACTTCCTCAGTATCGCGGTATGTATGCAGGTGACAGGGCTAGAAAAGAGGTACTTGTAGAGTATGGATTTCGTCTGCCCTCAGCACTTGACAACCGTCCTTTAAAAATAGACGAGTACATAAACAAAGCCCCACATTATCTTTTTGTCTCTGCTACACCTGCAGAACAAGAGTTAGAACTCTCCGCTGTTAAAGCTGAACAAATAATACGCCCTACAGGTTTGCTTGACCCTGTCATAGAAGTTAAGAGTTCGGACAACCAAGTAGAAGATATTCACGATGAGATAAAAAAAGTAACTGCTAAAAATGAGCGTGTACTCATTACCGTTTTAACAAAAAAAATGGCAGAAGCTCTTACAAAATACCTTGCAGATTTGGGCATCAAAGTACAATATATGCACTCTGATATTGATACTATTGAGCGTAATCAAATCATTCGCTCGCTTCGCCTTGGCGAATTTGATGTATTGATAGGGATTAACCTGCTTCGTGAAGGGCTTGATTTACCTGAAGTTAGTTTAGTAGGTATCCTAGATGCAGATAAAGAAGGTTTTTTGAGAAGTGAGACTGCACTTATACAAACTATCGGTCGTGGTGCAAGAAATGCAAACGGTCGTGTAATTTTATATGCAAATAAAATAACAGGTTCTATGCAGAGAGCTATGGGTACGACTAAACACAGACGTGAGATTCAAGATGCTTTTAACAAAGAGCACGGTATAACTCCAAAAACTACTATTCGTGCTTTGGATGAGAGCTTAAAACTTGAAGATCACGGCGGCATTTACCAAAAGAATAAAAAACTGGATAAAATGCCGGCATCAGAGAGAAAAGCAATAATCAAAGAGCTTTCACTTAAAATGAAAGATGCGGCTAAAAATCTTGAGTTTGAAGAAGCCGCACGTTTAAGAGATGAAATAGCAAAAATTAAAAAACTATAGGAAATTTTTTTGGAAGATACATTTAGTAATTTAGCAACATACGGATATATAGGGCTTTTTTTATACTCCCTTGGTGGTGGTTTTGTAGCACTACTTGGCGCAGGAGTACTCTCTTATATGGGAAAAATGGATTTAACAACCTCGCTGTTTATAGCATTTATAGCAAATGCTCTTGGAGATGTTATGCTTTTTTATATGGCAAGATACCAAAAATCTATGATGATGGATGGACTTCGCAAACACAGACGTAAATTAGCACTCTCACATGCATTGATGAAAAAATACGGTTCTTGGATTATTTTATTTCAAAAATTTGTATATGGTATAAAGACACTTATCCCTATTGCTATAGGACTTACGAAATACGATTTTAAAAAGTTTGCAATACTTAACTTTTTCTCTGCAGGAGTTTGGGCTTTAGTAGTTGGACTAGGTGCTTACTATTCAGGTGCACCTCTTATAAAACTAGCTGAACTCATAGGTGAAAAACCTTGGATAGCACCACTTCTTCTTGTAACGTTTGGCGGACTTTTATGGCTGTATATGGAAAAAGCTACTAAGAAAAAAGTAAAAAAATAGAGTAGTTGTGAAGATAAAGCAACGCAGAAAATGCGCTGCTGTTTAAAAATTTAAGAACCTATTATTGGTCCATATGGGGAATAATCTTCATTCCCATCTTTGTAACGTTTATAGTTTTCAACAAACATCTCAGCTAATTCGTCACGAGTTCTGTCAAACTCATCTTTATCAGCCCATGCATTACGTGGATTTAGAATATCAGGATTAATATCTCCTAAAGTTTTTGGAACTTGTAGGCGGAAAGTTTTAGTAGTATCAAATTCACTTTCATTGATACTTCCGTCTAATATAGCATTAATACAAGCACGAGTATCTTTGATGCTCATTCTATGTCCAACACCGTATTTACCACCGGTCCAACCAGTGTTTACAAGATATACGTTTACATTATGTTTATCGATTTTTTCACCAAGAAGTTTTGCGTAAACAGTTGGATGAAGAGGTAAAAAAGCCTCCCCGAAACAAGCGGAGAAAGTTGCAACAGGCTCAGTAATACCACGCTCCGTTCCTGCAACTTTAGCGGTATATCCGCTTAAGAAGTAGTACATTGCCTGATCACGAGTTAGTTTTGATACCGGAGGCAATACACCAAACGCATCCGCAGTTAAAAATATAATGTTTTGAGGATGCCCCGCCATTAAATCAGGTTTATGATTTACAATATGTTCTATCGGGTAAGATACACGTGTATTTTCAGTTTTAGTTGAGTCTTCATAATCCACTTCACCTTCACCGTACATTACAACGTTTTCTAATAATGCGTTAGTTTTAATAGCTCCATAGATTTCAGGCTCACTTTTCTCATCAAGGTTAATAACTTTAGCATAGCATCCGCCTTCAAAGTTAAATACACCGTGATTATCCCAACCATGCTCATCATCACCGATTAGAGCACGTTTTGGGTCAGTACTAAGAGTAGTTTTTCCTGTACCGCTCAAACCAAAGAAAAGTGCTGTATCTCCCTCAGCTCCAACATTTGCAGAACAGTGCATCGGTAGTTTTCCTTCTAATGGCAACCAGTAGTTCATCATAGAAAAAATTCCTTTTTTCATCTCACCACCGTACCAAGTACCGCCGATAATTGCCATATTTCTCTCAACATCAAAAAGAACAAAAACTTCAGAATTCATTCCGTGTTCTTCCCACTTCTCATTTACCGCTTTACATGCATTTAAAACAACAAAATCTTCTTTAAATACTTCAAGTTCTGCAGAACTTGGACGAATAAACATATTTTTTACAAAGTGAGATTGCCAAGCGATTTCAGATATAAAACGAACTGAGCGTTTAGATGCAGCAGATGAACCGCAAAATACATCAGTAACATATAAATTTTTTCCGGATAATTGTTTCTGCGCTACTTCTAATAATTCATCAAATATTTCAGCAGAAACTTTTTGGTTTACATCACCCCAAGCTATGTATTTATTAGACGGGTCACGTTCTACAAAATATTTATCTTTTGGGCTACGTCCTGTAAAGATTCCCGTATCAACAGCAGTCGCACCTTTTTTAGTGACTGCACACTCTTTATTGTTTACTTCATGTTCGATAAGTTCATCATAACTTAGGTTATGAAAGACTTCACCGACATTTTTTAAACCAATATTTTCTAATTCTGCAACATTCATAATTTACCTTTTGGTATTTTAGATTTGAAATTATCACTAATTTTACCTAAATTAAAAGTAAAGAAAATCAAATATTTGCAGAAGTAAATTTTAAGGGATTTTTGTGTATTATTTCTAACTTTTTTGCTCGGTTAACTCAGTGGTAGAGTGCCACCTTGACATGGTGGTGGTCACTGGTTCAAATCCAGTATCGAGCACCACTCATAAAAAATTAATCCATCTGATATTTAAATATTATACTCATATAACCCATAGTAATATCATCAAATGTATACTTAACACCACTTAATGTATGTTCTGAATCTAATAAGTTAATAAACCTTGCGCCAAGTTCAAAATCAAAATTTTCATTCATATGTATATTAAAGCCTAAATCTCCACCTGTATAATTAGTTGCATAATCACGTTGATTTAAGGTAGCATCATCAAATCTTAAGCTTATACGTCCTGCACTTGCACCTATAAAAAAGTTTGCAGATGTTGAAAAATTAAATAAATATTGAAGTTCAGCTCCATACATATAAAAATAATCATAATTGTAATTATCATCATCTATAAATCCATTTCTAAAAGATACAAACATTCTTACATTACGAGTTTGTGCACCTATCTTTAATCCAACAGTTCCAAAATCATCTTTTGTAACAAGATTACTAGGATTTTTTACTTCCATAGAAGTAAATCCGCCTTCAATAGCAACTAAAGAGCTTGAATCATATGTATAATCATTTGAACCTGCATAAGATGCACTGGCTGCAAATAAAACTGCAACTAATAATTTTTTTAATCTATCTGTCATAAAACCTTCCTATATTCTAAATTTTAAATTTACTTAATGTACTACCTAATTATAATTAATATTCTTAGCACAAATCATACCACTGCCAAAAGCCCATTGAAAATTATATCCGCCAAGCTCGCCTGTAACATCGACCACTTCACCGATAAAATAAAGTTTTTTAACTTTTTTTGACTCAAAAGTAACAAAATTTAATTCATTACTAATTATACCACCTTTGGAAACCTCTGCTTTAGAAAAACCAAAATTTCCTGCAGGTGCGAAAGAGTAGTTATGCAATCTTAATAGTTTTTCTTTAGTTTTGGCATCTACTTTTTTACACTCTGTATCTTTTACATATATTGCTTCTAAAAGGGCTTTAGATAGTCTTTTAGGCAATGGTATAACGGAAGATATAAGTTTTTTGCTGCCCTTAATCAAATCCGGTATATTTTCATTTGGTAAAAAGTCTATAGAGATATCTCCTTTTCTCCAGTATAAAGATGCAGACAAGACAGCAGGTCCACTTATTCCCTTATGGGCAAAAAGCATCTCTTCTTTTATAACTCTGTCATTTACCTTTATATTTACGTAGCATGAAAGCCCGCTAAGCTCTTTCATCCAAAACTGCTCTTTTTGCACTGTAAGTCCTGCAAGAGCGGGAGTGAAATTTTTTACTTCTATATCAAAACTTTTAGCTATTTGAAGTCCGATATCGCTTGCACCTATATTTTTAAAACTCTCACCACCAGTTGCTACAACAAGAGAATTGGTTTTAAAAACACCCTTGTCTGTATTTATTTCAAATATTTCATCACTCTTTTTTACATCTAAAACTTTAGTGTTTAGATGCACCTTTGCAAAAGATGATTTTTTCTTTAGAACATTTATAATATCGTCTGAAGACTTTTTACAAAAATAATATCTGTTTTTTCTGAGTTCAAGCTCTATTTTATTATTACTCAAGAACTGCAACATATCATCCCTGTCAAACCTCTCAAGTACACTTTTAACCAAATCTGCATCGCCGTCAAAATTTCGTACATCCACATACTTGTTGGTTATATTGCACTTTCCACCGCCGGATATTTTCAATTTTTTGGCTAATTTATCATTTGCATCTATTATTGCAACATTTAATGATTTGTTTAAATGTGCCGCACACATAAGGGAACTTGCACCGCCGCCTAAAATAACTATGTCATATATTTTCATATTGCAATTATAGTATAATGTCAAAAAAATTATAAGTAGTGATAATGGGCAATAAACTCCACGTAGTCTCTTTAGGCTGTAATAAAAATCTTGTTGACACGGAAGTTATGATGGGAAGATTAAAAAACTTTTCTTTAACTGATGACAATGCAGATGCAGATGTAATAATAGTAAATACTTGTGGCTTTATAGATGCAGCAAAAGAGGAGTCCGTAAATACAATTTTAAACCTTCACGATGCAAGAAAAGAAGACAGCATTTTGGTTGTTGCAGGATGTTTAAGTGAACGTTACCGTGAAGAACTGGCAGAAGAGATGCCAGAAGTCGATATATTTACGGGAGTTGGAGATTATGAGAGGATTGATGAGCTTTTAGCTGCAAAAGAGAGCAGATTCAGCGATGAAGTTTATCTGATTGACGGAGCTGAACGTGTAGTAACCGGTTCAACTTACCATGCATATATAAAGCTATCCGAAGGGTGTAATCAGGCTTGTAGTTTTTGTGCCATACCTTCATTTAAAGGTAAACTAAACTCTCGTTCACTTGATTCTATTGCCAAAGAAGTCGAGTCTCTTGTCAAACAGGGATACTATGATTTTTCTTTTATCTCTCAAGACTCTTCATCTTACCTGCGTGATCAGAATATTCAAGACGGGCTTTCACTGTTAATTCAAAGAATAGAGCTGATAGAGGGCGTAAAAAGTGCAAGAATTTTATACCTATATCCATCGACTACAACTATAAAACTACTTCAAAATATTGGTAGGTCAAAAATTTTCCATAACTATTTTGACATGCCGATACAGCATATAAATGATGATATGCTTCGCATCATGAAACGTGGTTTTGGAAAAGATAAGACCATTGAACTGCTTGATTATATGAAATCACTTCCAAACTCGTTTATCCGCACAAGTTTTATAGTAGGGCATCCCGGTGAAACAAGTGAGATGTTTGAAGAGATGAAAGAGTTTGCAGAAAACTTCGGTTTTGATAGAATAAATATATTTGAATACTCTGATGAAGAAACGACTTTCGCATACGATATGAAAGATAAAAAAATAGATAAAGAGATTATCCATGATAGAGCAGAGATCTTAGCCGAAGTAAAAGCAGAAGTTTTACAAAAATCTCTTATGGCAGAAATCGGCAAGGAAGTAGAGTTAGTGATTGACGGAGAGAGTGATGAACATGAGTTTTTACTCTCTGCAAAAGAGCTTATCTGGGCACCTGATATTGACGGTGAGATATATGTAAACGATAGAACCGACGATGAAGCTGAGCTTGAATTTGGAAAAGTTTATAAAGCCAAAATCACTTCTGTTGTAGGAGATATCCTCACTGCTACGGTTGATAATTCAAAATAGGTTCATTAATGCTAAAAAGTGACGTTTTAGAACATCTAAAATCCTCTAAAAACCTTTTAGCATTTTCCGCAGGAGTTGACTCAAGCGCACTTCTTTGTTTACTTTTAGATGCAAATATAAAGTTTGATATAGCTATCGTAGATTACGGCTTAAGAGTACAAAGTAAAGATGAAGTAGCTTATGCTAAAGAGCTTGCAGATAAATATAATATTAAATGTTTTATTCACAAAGCTGAAAAAATAGATACGAACTTTGAAGCATCTGCAAGGAAGATTCGTTACGATTTTTTTGAGAGTCTGATACAAGATAATGGCTATGACAATCTTCTTACGGCTCATCATTTAGGCGATAGATTTGAGTGGATGCTTATGCAGTTTTGCAAGGGTGCAGGCTGTGCAGAACTAAGTGGCATGAAGAGTGTTCAAAATAAGAAAAACTATAAGCTTATCCGTCCACTTTTGCATTTAGACAAAAGTGAGCTTTTAGAGTATCTAAAAAATAATAAGATTAAATATTTTGAGGACAAAAGTAACTTCGATGAGAGTTATACAAGAAACAGTTTCAGACATGGATATACAAATCCTTTAATTTCAGAGCATCTAGATGGAATCAAAAAAAGTTTTGAATATATAGATGCCGATATAGATGCACTTATTATAGAAACCGATTTAAATGTAAAAAATGATTTTGCCTATTTTATATCTACAAAAAACAAGCGCTCAGATATATATGCAATTGATAAGTATTTAAAATCACAAAACTATATGTTAAGTGCGAATGAGAGAGAGCTTTTAAAGACAAATAATACTTTAGTAGTCGGAAGAAAATTTGTAGTTAATTTTCACAAAGAGTATATATTTATAGCACCATATATAGATAAAGATACAAAAATGTCAAAAGAGTTTAAAGAAAGAATGAGAAAACTTAAAATAGAGCCAAAACTAAGAGCTTATTTCTATAATCACTTAGAAGTATTTGAATCTTTAGAGTTAGAATAAACTTTCATCTGAAAAGATGAGTTTATAACCTCCCCTTCACGCTTAAAGTCTATTGGAAAATTAACCGCTACAATCCAATCACTTTTATTTACCTCATCCAAAAACTTATAAAATGTTGCAGGCGAGCTTATTTTTGAACTTGTTTTAACGTTATATACGCTGAAACCGTCTTCTTTTTCTAAATTTTGAGCTTTTGTTAATTCAAGCGTGTTAAATAATGCTTTATATTTCTTTATAAACCTGTCTTGATCAAAGACTGTATCAAATGCCGTTATTATATGTCTGTTATCAGCCTGCAGTATTTTTAGTTCTTCAAAAGTTTGTGCTTCAAAATCTTGATATCTTTTTAAATCTCTGTACTCTTTACCAAGCTGAACCCGTTGTATTCTATACTTTTTCCCCTCAGGTATCAAAGCTAAAAAAGAAAATAATAAAACAAATACTAAAAGTATTATCGATAATATTAAAATATATATACTCTGTCTCGAGATATTATTCATCTTTTTTCTCCGAATCCGATTCTACACTAGATTCACTTAACTCATCTTCATTCATATAGTTTGTTGAAACAAATCTAAGCCAACCGCCTTCAGTCGGATAAAAACTACTATATGTTTCATGAAATATTGAACGCAAAGGTGCATGAAGCATAAAGTTATATACATCCTTATTTGGTGTAATACCGTAAAGAACTAAACCGTTTTTTAAAAGCTTAGCTTGTGAAAGCGTTATTCTTTGCGGTACTAGATCAAACAGGTTTTTAATAGAGTCTTTTAAAACAGAATTTTGTGTAAATATTTTTGCGGATGTTATATTTTTTGTGTCGATATAAGCTATTTTTGATTCCATATCTTTGATGTTTTTTTGCAGATTTGTTTTTTCCATAGCAATATTTTGCTTATCTTCTAAAAATTTCATATCTTTATATAGAAGAAAAATATATGTACCTAAAAGCATAAAAAGACTAATGGAAAAAAATGCAAACAAAAGTTTCATCTCAGCCGTCAGCAAAGATTTTTTACGAGGTTTTATATAAGAATATCTCATTTCTTCTCCGCCTTGGCAAGTTCACTTAATTCCTGTGCTATATCCATTTTTCTGATAAATACACTTAAAAACATCTCTTCTTCCAAAAACTTTTTAAATTCATTACTGAGACCGATTCCATCGGCTACATAAACACTTTGTATAAACTTACTCTCAAACTTTGAATCTTTATAAAAAGTATTAACGGCACTTTGGATAAGTGAAAACCTATGATAATCTTCGCCAAAACTATTTTGCTCTACAGAGTCTTCCATTTGCTTATCACTCATTGACAGATGTTCCTCATGTTCATCCGAAGCATCAAAGTCATCCATATCGTCAAATGTTTCTAAATCATCCAATTCATCTATTTCATCCAAACCTTCTATATCGTCAACATCTATATCTTCTAAATCGACACTATTATTTTTTATATCATCTAGTATCAGTTCTTCATCATCATCAACATCCATTATAAGTTCATCATTGGAATCATCATCTTTTTGCATATCCAACAAAGATGCAAATAAAAGTTTTGAACTCTCAAACACACTTAATGCCATATAGTCTTCATTTACCAAAATAAAGAGTGATATTTCACCTTTTGTTTTATCGGCAAAAAATTTATGAAGCATATGAAACGGCGAAAAAATAAAATCTAAGCCTGTTTTTTATATCTTCCCTGAATATCCAATAAATCTAATTTCGATGTATAATAAGACCATTTATCATCTACACATATTTGTTCAAATTCTTCTAAAGTACAATACTTTTTTATTTCATGATGCGAACAGGTAGGAGCTGCACCTTGGGTGAGTGATGGGTCTAAAATAGATACATAATTTATGGGAGAACGACTTATGAAAGTTTTTATATATTCATATATTTCACTTTTATTTGAAGTATTAAATATCTCTTCATAATTATTGCTTAGACCTTTATAATCTATCTCCTCTACGTAAATACAAGTATCTTTGGAGCTTTGCACTATATTTATATATATATTATTATAAAGATAAGTTTTGAATTTACTCAGCACTATTTACTCCGCAAAGAGGATGTGAATTATTATAGTTTTGTTTTTTAAGAGCCGAACCTAATTTTGTATAAATCTGAGTAGTTGCCATAGATGAATGACCTAGAAGTTCACTTACATCAGCTATAGGAGCATTGGCATTTAATAATTCCGTAGCATAAGAATGGCGCAACTGATGCGGGCTTACCTTCAAATTTATCCTTTTAAAAACTTTAGCAATAATATATCTTAGTGAGTTTTGGCTTAAAGCTTCATCATTTTTCTCAAAAAGAAACACTTTAGGATTATTATTTTGTATATAAGAATCAATATCGTCTTTTATATTTTTCAAAATAGGTATATCCCTTTGCTTAGAACCTTTACAACACTCTTACCCAACCCTCGCTTATATCTTCTAGTTTTAATTTTTCTAGCTCAGATATACGAAGACCTAAGGTGTAAAGAAGACTTACTACCAAACTCTCTTGTTCATCAGCAAAAGAAAGTGCCTCAACTATGTGTTTGTGAGAGATAGGCTTTGGTAAAGTTTTTGCAACTTTAACACTACTGTCTGATTTTAAAACAATTTTCATTCCTTTTTCATTTAGATACTCGCTAAATGAACGTATAGCCGATAATTTTTTTGATATTGTTTTTGAATTTAATTCTGATATTTTTAATCTGAAGGGCATCAAGTCAAAGATAATTTCACCGTTTTCTTCTAAAATTTCTATATACGACAATGCTTCTCTTATTGCATCATTATAAGTTTTAATACTAAGATCGGAATAACCGCGAATATTTTCCAAATATTCACAGAAATCTTTGCGTTTTTTATCTATTAACTTTTTCAAGTAACTGCTCAAATCCGGCATGATAATATGCTGCGTTTTCTACTAGTTCTTTATCTGTGATGACACTTGGGGCAAGCTTAACATATGCACTGTTCATAATCTCACATATTAGTCTGATTTTAGCTTTATCGGCTTCTTTGATATCATCTTTACTAACAATCTCATCAATCTGCTTCATATACTCTTTTGCGTCTTTGATATAATTTACATACTTTAATGATGTTTTAGACTGTGCCATAATAGTAGCTGCCATACGATTGTACAAATCTAATTCAAAAGCTTCTTTAGCATCTGCATAAGCTTCGTCATAATCACCCATTTCATAGTAATACTTAGCTTGTAGTGATTTTTGATATGAAGGATTAAAATAAAAATATAAAGCCATAAACAACACTGTAAACAATGAAAATAAAATTATTACAAGCTTAGTGTTCATGACTTAGTAATCCTTCTTTTATAAGTTTTCTTGCCTCTTCAAATTCTAACTCGCTTACATCTATCGGCTCAGATATAAAATAGTTTAACTCTCCAAAAGGTTTTGGAACTATAAACTTATCCCAAGATTTTAATTGCCAATACTTACTCGGTTTAATTTCAACAAGTACTATTTTTTTCTTGGTTTTTTGTGCTATTGCTATTATACCATCATGTACTTGATGTCTAGGACCTTTTGGACCATCTGGTGTAATTCCTATGTCGGAACCGCTCTTTATCTCTTTTATAGCTTGGATTAAAGCTTTTGCACCACCGCGTGTTGTAGAACCTCGAATCGTCCCAAAACCAAAAAAACCGAGTGTCTTTGCTATTAGTTCACCGTCAAAATGTTCAGATATAAAAAGTTTGACACTCGGTATTTCTTTATAACGCAGATAAGCATACGGAATCATCAACAACTCCCCGTGCCAACATGCCATAATAAAACTCTCATCCGTAAGAGTATCAGGTGCATGAAACTTTTTTTTATTGGTAAAATATAAAAACCTTATTATTAAAGATCCGATAAACGGTATAATTAAAAGGGCAAGTGACCTTTTTTGTTGCTTAGTTAACAATTTCACCGCTTAAATACTCCTACCTATTGAAGTAACTTTAACCTTTCTAAATTTACCTAAAAGTTCTTCACTTCCTTTAGCTTTTATTACCAGATTATTATCACTTCTACCGCTTACATAACCATCGGCATTTAAATCTTCAAAATATACTTCATAAATATTTCCAAGCTTAGAAGCCATCTTTTCATCCAGATGCTTGGTATATAAGTCTTGTAAAAATGTAAGCCTCTGTGAAGCGATCTCAGGATTAACTACATTTGTAAAATGCTCAGCTTCCGTTTCCGGACGGGCTGAATATTTAAAAGAAAATATCTGATCAAACTTTACTTTATCCATAACATCTATAGTATCGTTAAAATCTTCATCGCTCTCACCCGGAAATGCCACGATTATATCGGTGGAGATGCTGACATCAGGTACCATTGAACGAAGTTTTTCTACACGGTTTAGAAACCACTCTTTAGAGTAACCGCGTTTCATATCTTTTAGTACTTTTGTACTTCCGCTTTGAAGCGGCATATGCATAGATTTACATATTTTTGGATTTTTTGCAAACTCTTCAATAAACTCATCATCCATATGAAACGGATGCGGAGATGTAAAACGGATACGTTTTAATCCTTCTATTTTTGAGAGTTCCTGTAAAAGATTAGTAAAGTTGACTTTGTCATGTTTACCGCTAAAACGGCGACCGTAGTTATTTACATTTTGACCAAGTAAAAATATCTCTTTTGCTCCACTGTTAACTGCACGGTTTGCCTCATCAACAATCAGGTTTAAAGGGATACTAATCTCTTCACCGCGTGTTTTAGGAACGATACAGTATGTACACTGTTTATCACAACCAATAGAGATATTTATATAGGCTTTATAAAGGGATGTTCTAAAATCTTTAAAAGCAAATTCGCTCTCATCATAATTTATATCGACTTCTACTGCTTTTGGCTTATGTAAAACTTCTGTTATCTTACTTACATTTCTAGCCCCTAGGACAAAATCTACATAAGGTGCACGTTTAATAATATCTTTTCCCAAGTGAGATGCCGTACAACCGCATACACCTATCTTAGCATTTTCTTTTTTCTTTTTGTTAAAAATGCCGAGTTCCGAAAAAAGCTTTGAGACCGGTTTTTCTCTAACCGAACAGGTATTAATAAGAATTAAATCTGCTTCTTTAAAGTCACCTGTTTGTGAAAAATTTTCTTTTTCATTTAACTCTGCCAACATATGTTCGGTATCACGCTCATTCATAGCGCAACCTAAAGTCTCAATAAATACCTTTTTACTCAATTAATACTCTCTTAGTCTATAATATGAACTTGGTACATATATTCGTTATCTGATAAACCGAATTTAACTTCATTCATATAAAAACCTTTACCTTTTTCTTCAAAATAATCTTGAAGTTCAAGCAAATCTTTATGAGAATTTTCTCTGTCAAAATAAAAAATTACACTACCGTTTTTTTCTACACTCTCTTCTATTTTTTTTATATCTGCTTTTTTAGGTTTGCATCTAACTCTGTTCTTGCAAATTTTAAATCCATATCTATATCCTTATGATTCTTTATATTGCTTGCATTATAGTAAAAAAGTGTTAAAAAACCTATTAATAGGTTTTTTAAACTTTTTTACTATAAT
>NZ_CP043617.1:2100000-2378486 GCF_009258225.1 Sulfurimonas lithotrophica | reverse complement strand
TTCATACTTTAGGGGCTAAAATATGGTTTTCACATATTCACACCACCCTACTACTAATACTAAAAATTTATTAAATATATAGGAATTCACAGATGAAGATTCAAATATCAAAATCTATACTTGAAAACGTTCTTATCCATGCTCAACCCTTCTTAGAAAAAAAAGATACATCTCAAATAACTTCACATGTATATTTAAATGCATCTAACGGTACTTTGACTCTCAAAGCTACCGATTATGAAATAGGTTTTTTAGTAAATACGAATAACCTAAATATTATCGGTGACGGTTCAGCTACTGCCAACGGTAAAAAATTTTTAGATATTATTAGAATTTTAAAAGACGATATGGTTGATTTAGAACTAAAAGGTGATAACCTTCATGTATCTCAATCACATTCTAAATTTAAACTACCTGTATTTTCTTATAATGAATTTCCTGAATTTCCGTCTTATGAGGGTAAAAACCAAATCTCTATAAATTCACATTCACTTATAGAGTCACTTAAAAAAATAACACCGGCTATTGATAACAACAATCCAAAGTTTGAACTAAACGGTGCTTTAATAGATATCAAAGCAAATGAGATAAACTTTGCATCTACCGATACTAGAAGATTAGCAGTTGTAAATATTCCAAATAACGGTTCAAACGAACTCTCTATAATACTTCCTAAAAAAGCTATAGTAGAGATTCAAAAACTGTTTTTTGATGATATTGAACTATATTATGATGATACAAATCTTATAATACATTCAAATCAATACACATTTTTTACAAAACTTATAAACGGTAAGTTTCCAGAGTATTCAAGAATTATCCCAAAAGAGATAGCAAATACTTTAGTTTTACCAAAAGCTCTTATGATTGAATCAATAAAACAGATAACGACTATATCAACAGATTTAAAAATCACTTTTTTAAATGATACGATAACTTTTGAATCATTAAGTGATGATAATATTGAAGCTAAAACGGATATAACGCATACAACAGGTTTTTCTGAACCTTTTTCTTTAGCAATAAATAGCAGATACCTGCTTGATTTTTTAAACTCTATTAACGGTACTGATTTTACTATAGGATTAAATGAGAGTAATCTACCTTTTATTCTAAGTGAAAACAACTTTAAAACTATAGTTATGCCTATAGTTATATAATTTTCAAATATAGCTAAAACTTCTTTTTAGATTAAATTAGATAAAATATCTCCAACTATGCCAAAAATGGTAACTGGAGAGATATATGGAACAAAATTACGGCGCTAGTAATATTAAAGTCCTTAAAGGACTAGAAGCTGTTAGAAAACGTCCCGGTATGTATATTGGTGATACAGGTCATCGTGGTCTTCATCACTTAGTATATGAAGTTATTGACAACTCTATTGATGAGGCTATGGCCGGTCATTGTGATACTATTACCGTAACACTTACAAAAGACGGTAGATGTAGTGTAAGCGATAACGGTCGCGGTATTCCAACCGATATGCACCCGACTGAGAATATGTCTGCAGCTACAGTTGTTTTAACCGTACTTCATGCCGGCGGTAAATTTGATAAAGATACTTATAAAGTCTCAGGTGGTCTTCACGGTGTCGGTGTATCTGTTGTAAATGCATTATCATCTGATCTTCACATGACTATTCACAGAAAAGGTGAAGTTCACGAACAAGACTTTAAGCAAGGTATTCCTCAACAAGCTTTAGAGGTAACAGGTAAGACTCGTAAAACAGGAACAACTATTAGTTTTGCTCCAGATCCATCAATCTTTACAGAAACAGTTATATTTGAGTATGAGTATTTAGCTCGTCGTTTTAAAGAACTTGCATATTTAAATCCTTTTATTACTATAAACTTTGAAGATGAGCGTTCAGGTACAAAAGAGACTTACCATTTTGAAGGTGGTATTGAGCAGTACGTAAGCGATCTTAACAAAAAACAAGAGGTAGCTCAACCTTATTCATTTTCCGGAAAAATTGAAGATATTGAGTTTGATATAGCTCTTATGTATAACGACGGTTACGATGAAAAAGTTGCATCTTTTGTAAATAATATCCGCACACCAAATGGTGGTACACATGAAGCTGGATTTAGAGCGGCGTTAACACGTGTTATATCTACATATAACTCTCAAAACGGTGCGGCTAAAGAGAAAGATGTAAAAATTTCAGGTGATGATACGGGAGAGGGTCTGATAGCTATAGTTTCGGCTCGTGTACCTGAACCTCAGTTTGAAGGTCAAACAAAAGGTAAACTTGGAAATACTTATGTAAGACCGTTGGTTCAAAAATCTTCATATGAAATACTTTCAAAATATTTTGAAGAAAATCCACTGGAAGCTAAAGCTATTGTACAAAAATCTTTAGCTGCGGCTCGTGGTCGTGAAGCAGCTAAAAAAGCTCGTGAACTAACTCGTAGAAAAGATAATATGAGTGTAGGTACACTTCCTGGTAAACTTGCAGATTGTCAGAGCAAAGATGCATCTATATGTGAATTATACCTCGTCGAGGGTGATTCTGCGGGTGGTTCGGCTAAGATGGGTCGTGATCGTGTTTATCAAGCTATTCTACCGCTTAAAGGTAAGATATTAAATGTTGAAAAAGCTCGTTTAGAGAAGATTTTAAAGTCTGATGAGATTACCAATATGATTACGGCTATGGGTTGTGGTATCGGTGATGAATACAATGAAGAAAAACTTCGTTATCATAAAATCATAATAATGACCGATGCCGATGTTGACGGTAGCCACATTCAAACTCTGCTACTAACGTTTTTCTTTAGATATTATCGTCATATTATTGAAAACGGGTATCTCTATCTTGCTCAACCGCCTTTATATCTTTATAAAAAAGGTAAAAAAGAGATATATTTTAAAAATGACAGAATGTTAAATGATTATTTGATTGAAAACGGTGTTGAATCACTGGAAGTAGAATCTATAGGTACTAACGATTTGATAGCTTATTTTAAAATGGTTGATCACTATAGAACTTCTTTGGAAGCGTTAGAGCGTCGTTATGCACTTATAGATTTGATTCGTCATTTTATAGAAAATTCCGACTTAGTAAGTTTAGCTTACGATAAAATGTATATCGAAGTAGAAAAGTTTTTAACAGATGGCGGAAATAATATACTAACAAAAGTTATATCTGAAGATAGCATCCACCTGTTTGTTCAAACAAAAGACGGTATGGAAGAGTTAATGATAAATGATGAACTTTTTGCGGCTCCGCATTTTAATGAAGCAAATTTTGTATATAACAAAATAAAAGAGTGGAATATAAATTTTGAAGATGATGTATTAGAAGTTTTAGAAAATATAACTTCATACGCTAAAAAAGGTGCATATATTCAACGTTATAAAGGTCTTGGTGAGATGAATCCGGATCAATTATGGGAAACTACTATGACACCTGAAAATCGTACGCTTCTCCAAGTTACAATAGAAGATGCAGAAGTTGCATCTGATGCATTTACACTCTTTATGGGTGATGAAGTTGAACCGCGTCGTAATTACATCGAAACTCATGCTAAAGATGTTAAACACTTAGACGTATAGATGCAACTTCCTGAAAAAAAAGAGCGAGAATATCGCTTTAGACTAGCGCTTAGAATGGGTTTACCCATCTTTGCTTTGATGTTTGCTCTTATTTTTCATACGGTTATAACAACTTACAATACGCTAAGCAGTGTATTTTATTTTGAATCTGTAATTGTTTTAACATTCGGTATATATTTTATTTTATACCTTATTTACAGTGGTTTTGACTCTAAAATTACAGATGATGTCTCAAAAGTATTTACGAGAACTTATCTATATAAATATTTAAAAAAAGAACTTGCACGAAACAAAGATTACACATTAATTTTAATATCCGTAGATAACCTTAATGATATAAATAACCGTTATGGAATAAAAAGCGGAGATAGAGTTTTATATGAAGTAGGTTTATGGATAAGTAACTATCTAAATAAAAATAATATTTCTAATTTCCCGATTGGTCATGTAAAAGGCGGTGATTTTATACTTGGCTTAAAAGGAAAAAGTAGTGATTATGAAACACTTTTTGATTTAATGCATCTAAAGACAAGTGAATTTAAAATAGATGAAATAGAGGTAAATATTTTAGGTGCGATAAACGATACCTCATTCTCAAACGATTTGGATTATTTGATAGAGAATCTGTTTGAAATAAAAGAATTTAATAAACATAAACAAGAAGAGATAAAGTACTTTAAAGAAAATATTGAGCCAAATGAACTTGAAAGATATGTTATAAATGCTATAAAATCTCAGAGTTTTATAATTATGAAACAAAATGTATATAATAAAAAAAGCGGAGTAGCTATACAAGAATGCTCGACTAAGTTAAAAGGTTCAGACGGCAAATATATACACCAAAAATCATATATAAAAGCTCTAAACAAATTAAGATTGATGGATGATTTTGACTATATGGTTCTTAAAAAAATTACAGATTTTTGTACAGATGAATGTGAGACGATATTTGCACTAAATATTTCTCCCACATCAATCAGAAACTATAATTTTTTGAGTAAAGTAAAAAATCTTTTAGAAAACAATTCACATATTAAAGACAAAATTATGTTTATACTTAGTGAAAAGGAATATTACTCATATACGCAAAAATATGCCGATACAATTAAAAATATTCGTAATATTGGTATAAAAATATGTATAGATAAGTTTGGTTCTTATAACTCTAGTTTTTTGTATTTTAGGGATTTTAAGGTAGATGCAATTAGAATTGACAGCATATATACAAAAGAGATTTTTAATGAAAATTATTTAAAGATTTTAAATGGATTTTGCACAATGGCAAATCAGAGTGATACAAAAATATGGATGAAGATGATAGAAAATAAAGATATGTTAGAAAAAATTGAAAAGCTAGAGGTAGATTATATACAAGGAAAATATCTATCTGATTTAGAATTAATATATGAAAACTAGTAAGGAATAAAAATGAAATACGGTGAAAAAGAGATTCAAGAATTTGATGTGGAAAAAGATTTGGAAATTTGGCCAAATGAATATAAAAAAGACTATTTGATTAAGATAACGCTTCCGGAGTTTATGTCCTTATGCCCAAGAAGCGGTTATCCTGATTTTGCAACAATATACTTAGAATATACTCCAGATGAGTATATAGTAGAGTTAAAAGCTATAAAACTATATATAAATTCGTTTATGAATAGACATGTATCCCATGAGGGTGCAGCAAATGAGATATATGATTTATTAGATAAAAAGCTAAAACCTAAATATATGAAGATTGTAGCCGATTTTAACCCTAGAGGAAATGTCCATACCGTAATTGAGATAGACAGCCAAAAACTAAAAAAATAACTATAAAGTGATGTAAGATGATGGGTGGAGATATAGATATTTTCTCCAGAATATTGGGGAATATAAAAGGTTCAAAAGATAATCCGAATAATGCAAAATTATTGGAAAAAATATCTAAAATGGATCTCTCAGAAATGAGAATATATGTTAATGGGAAACTTACAGAGTATAAAGTAGATGAATTTGGATTGTCCGAAATTCTTAAAAAACTTACCTTTAAAAATGAAAATACATCACATTATTATATGAATATTGAAGATATGGATTCAAAGAAAAAAAAGATATTTGATTTAATAATTTTAATTTTATCTCATAAAACAGTAAGTATAAATATAATTGAAATCGTTCAAAAGTTTTTAGAAACATATGATGAAATCATACAAAAGTATGATAATGAAAATAAACAAACCTATAAAAGTAAAATAAAAACTGCGATGAAAAAAGCTACGGATATGATTGATTATAAATCTGATATCGTAGATAAGATGCGTACACTTAAATAAAAAGTTTTTTTATTTGAACTTCATATATTAGTTGCAAAATAGAACCAAACTCTTTAGATTCTTTCATACCTATATCTAAAAGGTTATGACCTTGAATAATAGGTTTAATTTTTTTAATCTTATTTATAGTTAGTTCAGATATATTTTTAGCTCTTAAATAAGGCAATAACATATTTAGATTTATATCTTTTAAAACATTATATTTGAGCAGATTCTTACGCGGATTCTCTAAGAAGATATCTACATGGTAAAATGTTTCTAAAATATTTAAAATATTTTTTTTGTTAGTTAATTTATTTATAAAACTCTCTCTGTTGATTCTTTGCATTTTATAACACAGCAAAGCTAACATAATTATTATGTTAGTATTGTTATCTAAATTTGTTTTATCTAAATTGTCTATATATTTTAGTGTATCATTCCAGTCTTTTTTGGATATATTTAATTCATTAAAATATATAAATGCATCTACTTCTTTTAAAAAATTTAAGCCAATAGAGGGTCTTTTTGCTTTTAAAAACAGCTTTTTAAACTCTTCAAATATTCTCTCCCTTGGCAACTCATTTAAAAGGTTTTTTTGACACATTTTAGAGCATATATCTATGAGTTGTTTATCTGCAGTTAAATTAAATCTGGCACAAAATTGCATAGCTCTAAGAACTCTTAAGGGGTCTTCTATGAAAGTTTTTTCATTTACTATTTTTAAAATTTTATTTGAAATATCCTCCAAACCATTATAAGGATCTAGAAGTTTTTTACTAAAAATATCATATCCTATAGAATTAATCGTAAAATCTCTTCTTAAACTTGCAGTTTTAAAATTTAGGTTTGAATAAGTCTGTACACTAAAGCCGGTGTGTCCGGATGAGATTTTATTTTCAGTCCGGGGCATAGAAAAGTCAATATCTAAGTCATCAATTTTTAGTTTGATAACTCCAAAATTTTTTCCTATAATATTTGAATTACCAAATTCAATCAAAATCTGTTGAATATTTTCAATTGAAGTTGCGTTATAAAGCTCAATATCAATATCTTTTGTTAAAACTTGTTTTTTATTTGATGCAGAATTGAAAATATAGTCTCGAATATATCCACCGACTATTATCGGTTTTATATCATATTTATATAATTTATCAAAGATTTTATTTAAAATATTTGGATAATCAATAATAATATTATTTTTCATTTGGTAAATACTGCTTTTTGAGATTTTTGTGTATTTTTCTTAATATTAAATAATTATACCATTAGTTTTACGGGAATATAACTTTTTTTTGGGTATAATCGCGAAAAATATTCTAAAGCGCTCTGTTTCACAGAATATCTTTAGTAAAATTTTCCAAAATATAGAGGAAACAAAATATGCAAAATATTAGAAATATTGCTGTTATTGCTCACGTTGATCATGGTAAAACTACATTGGTTGACGGACTCTTAGAGCAGTCCGGTACATTTGGTGATCACGAACAACATGATGAACGTGCCATGGATAGCAACGATTTAGAAAAAGAGCGTGGAATTACTATTCTTTCAAAGAACACTGCTATACGTTATAAAGATTATAAAATCAATATTATCGATACTCCGGGTCACGCCGATTTTGGTGGTGAGGTTGAACGTGTTTTAAAAATGGTTGACGGTGTGTTAGTGTTAGTAGATGCTTACGAAGGTGTTATGCCACAAACAAAATTTGTTGTTAAAAAAATGTTAGCAATGGGTAAAAAGCCAATTGTTGTAATTAATAAGATTGATAAACCATCGGCTGATCCGGATCGTGTTGTAGATGAGATGTTTGATTTGTTTGCAGATATGGATGCAACCGATGACCAACAAGATTTTCCCGTAATCTATGCAGCTGCTCGTGATGGTATTGCTAAGTTGGATATGGATGAAGAGGGTGGAGATTTTCAATGTATTTTTGAAACTATCTTAGAACATATTCCGGAACCGGAAGGGGATAAAGATAATCCTGCTCAAGCTCAAGTATTTACACTTGATTATGATAATTATGTTGGAAAAATCGGTATAAGTCGTATATTTAACGGTACAATCAAAAAAGGTGATAACGTTATGCTTGCAAAAGCTGACGGCGAAATGGTAAAAGGTCGTATTACCAAACTTATCGGTTTTCATGGACTAAATCGTATGGAAATTGAAGAAGCTGAAGCAGGTGATATCGTTGCAATGGCCGGTTTAGAGACTATTGATGTCGGTGATACTATCTGTGATCCTGTCAATCCGGTTGCACTAGACCCTATGCACATTGAAGAACCTACTCTTACGGTTGTATTTTCTGTTAACGATTCTCCGCTTGCAGGTCAAGAGGGTAAACACGTAACTTCAAACAAGATAAAAGATCGTCTTGAAGCTGAAATGAATACGAATGTTGCAATGAAGTTTGAAGTAGTCGGTGAGGGTAAATTTAAAGTTTCTGGTCGCGGTGAACTTCAAATTACCGTTCTTGCCGAGAATATGCGTCGTGAAGGTTTTGAATTTGGAATTTCTCGTCCTGAAGTTATCCGTAAAGAGATTGAAGGCGTTAAATGTGAACCGTTTGAGCATCTTGTTATTGATGTACCTGAGGAGTTAGGTGGAACTGTAATTGAGCGTCTAGGTAAACGTAAGGCCGAGATGAAATCAATGGTTCCAATGGGTCAAGGTTTCCAGCGTATCGAGTTTGAAATACCTGCTCGTTCATTAATCGGTTTCCGTGGACAGTTTTTAACAGATACAAAAGGTGAGGGTGTAATGAATCACTCATTTATAGAATACCGTCCATTTAGCGGTGAAGTTGAATCTCGTCCATACGGTGCTTTAATCTCAAGCGAAAACGGTGAAGCGGTAGCATATTCTATCTTTAACTTACAAAACCGTGGTGTTATGTATGTAAAACCTCAAACTAAAGTGTATGAGGGTATGATTATCGGTGAACACTCAAAAAGCAACGACTTAACTGTAAACCCTATTAAAGGCAAGCAGCAATCAAACGTACGTTCATCCGGTGCGGACGATGCTATCAAGCTTGTTCCGCCACGTGATATGTCATTAGAGCGTGCATTAGAGTGGATTGAGGATGATGAGCTTTTAGAGATAACTCCCGAGAATGTTCGTATCCGTAAAAAATTCCTTACAGAAACTGAGCGTAAACGCGCATCTAGAAAATAAGAAAAATGCTAGTTACACTTTTAAGTGTAACTAGAAGCGCTTAACATATCCGTGACAATAAGGCAGTGAGCCTTTTTTATTATAATAATTTTGATGAGACTCATCAGCTTCATAAAATTCTTTAGCATCTATTACTTTTGTTACCACGTCATAACCGTTAGATTTTAGTTCTTTTATCAACTCATTAACTATTTCACGTTCATGTGTATTATTTACAAAAATAGCAGATAAATATTGTGCACCGATGTCCGGTCCTTGACCGTTTGCTTGAGTAGGATCGTGTATTTCAAAAAATGTCTTGGCTAGCTGTTTGTAAGATACTTTTGTTTTGTCATATATTACTTCAACCGTTTCAAGATGTCCGGTATCGCTTCTTACAACTTCATAGTAGCTCGGATTTTTTACATGTCCGCCCATAAAACCGGATATTACTTCTTTTACACCGTCAATCTGTTGCATGTAATACTCAACGCCCCAGAAACATCCGCCTGCAAAATATGCTTTTGCTATATTTTCATCGGCTTTTTTTTCTTCAAACTCTATAGAAACGGAATTTACACAGTGACGGGTGTTTTTTCTTGTAAATCCTTCGCCTTCAAAAACATGACCAAGATGTGCACCACAAGTTGCACACACAATCTCTACACGTCTTCCGTCAGCATCAGGTATGCGTTTAACCGCACCTTCTATCTCATCATCAAAACTTGGCCACCCACAGTTAGAGTTAAATTTATCATCTGACTTATAAAGTGGTGTACCGCAGAGTTTACATTTATATATACCGTGTTTTTTATTATCAAGGTATATTCCCGTATAAGGGTGTTCAGTCGCTTTATTTACAATTACATTGTATTCAAGTTCACTAAGAGAATCTGCTTTTTTTTGGTAAGGTTTTAAATCTATTGCTTGCATAGTCGTAAATATTAGTATGAAAAGTATAAAAAATCTCATACCTTCTCCTTTCTTGATTAGAGGAACTCTTAAAAAGAATTCCTTTTCATTAGGTAAAATTATAATATGAAAATTTTATACAAAATGCGTGTAGAATATGTGTATTAAATATATAAGTTTATATTTATTTAGTCCTTATCGTGAAGAATTTTATCTAAGATTTTAAATATATCGTCACTACCCTCTTCCATCTCTTTAAATGCAGCTTTTAAAGCTTCAATATTAGGTTTTTCATCAGTAATTAGGTCAAAAACTTTATGTGTACCGTTATGTACGGTTGAGTGAGGTTTTTCAAGTTCTGCATAGTGAGAGGTATGTGAAAAATTATCTTTACCGTCACCTTCGTAATACCATTTGCCTAAGCGGCAATTATGATGATCTACAAATTTGAACTGCTCTTTTTTGGTTGTAGCTGAATAGTAGGTATTTACTTTCCAAAGAATATGATCTAGTTTAGCAAGCGACATAAAAACTCTATCGGTAGTATAATGTATGTCTTTAAAAGTATCTTGTATCTCGGATGAACTTTCTTGAAGGGAATTATCAAGTTCACTGATAAGAGAGTTTGATCCGTTAACACCCTCTTGCACATCTTTAAACTGTTCACTCATACTATCAACATCTTGTTTCATAGATTGTAAAGAGATGTTGATTTCACTGACGGCTTTATCTGTTCTGTCTGCGAGTTTGCGAACTTCATCTGCAACGACTGCAAAACCACGTCCGTGTTCACCTGCACGTGCAGCTTCTATGGCAGCATTTAGTGCTAGTAAGTTTGTTTGGTCTGAAATATCTTTTATCAGAGTTAAAATATCGGTAATTTCATCTGTTCTTGAAGATAAACTCTCAACAGTATGAACGGACTCATCGGATAATTCATTTAGTTTATCGAGTGTAGTAACGATGTTTTGAGTTTTTTCAGAGATGCTTGAAATATTGGTAACTAATTCTTGTGATTTAAGGACACTTGATTTTGATGACTCTATGGATTCGGCAAGGTTTCCTTGAATATCAACTATATTTGTTTTTAAATGAAGGTTTTGAAAAGACATTAATGCATCCGGCACACTATCATTTTTTTGGTTACCGACATTAGCCATTTGATGTTGAAGTTGTTCTATTTTTTCTATAAGCTCTTCATTTTCTTTTTGCAGTGACAGGTTTTCCTCTTTTAAAAGATTATAATCTCTCGCAGGTACACCGTTATTTCCGAATAATCCCATAACACTATCCTTTGTGATAAGTAAAGAATAACTAAATATATTAACAACCATATTTAATCATAATCAAAGATTATAGCATTTGGCAAATTAAACGAAACTAATATGTTACTAAAACTTTCTATTTAAAAAAGGTTAATCAAATCTTTTCATAGTTATAATAATAGACTTAAAAAATCTATGGAAAAATATTATGGATAGAAAAAAAATATACAACCCTGAATCTAAAGAAAATGTGAATGACAGAAAGATATTTGGCGGTAATCCGACAGGTATTTTTGAGTTAAACAATATTAAGTATCAATGGGCATATAACCTTTGGGAAGTTATGTTAAATAACACGTGGTTTCCTAAAGAAGTTGATATGACTAAAGATGTTAATGACTATAAAAACTTAACAGAATCGGAAAAAGATGCTTATGATAAAGCTCTTTCACAACTTATATTTATGGATTCGCTTCAAACAAATAACTTGATTGACAATGTAAACCCGTATGTAACTTCTCCGGAGATAAACCTAATTCTGGTTCGTCAGTCATTTGAAGAAGCACTTCACTCCCAGTCTTATGCCGTTATGGTTGACTCTATCTCTACAAACTCCGAAGAGATTTATGATTTGTGGCGTCAAGATATGATGTTAAAGACTAAAAACGATGCAATTTTCCGTACATATGATGAATTATCTAAAAATCCGACGGAACACAACTTTGTAAAAGCTTGTTTTGCAAACCAGATTTTAGAAGGTATCTATTTTTATAGCGGTTTTGCTTATATTTACACATTGGCTCGTTCAGGTAAGATGCTTGGAAGTGCTCAGATGATTCGTTTTATCCAAAGAGATGAAGTTACTCACTTGACACTCTTTAAAAACTTGATAAATACACTAAGAAAAGAGAGACCGGACCTTTTTACGGACAAGTTAAAAGCCGAAGTTATAGAGATGTTTAAAGAGGCGGTTGATTTAGAAGTTAAATGGGGTAAATATATTACTCAGGGACAAATTTTAGGTTTAACGGATAATATAGTTGAACAATATATTCAGTATTTAGCCGATGACAGATTAGAATCAGTTGGATTTGAAAAACTATATAATGTAACAAATCCAATTAAATGGGTTGATGACTTTGCTAAGTTTAACGACCAAAAAACAAACTTTTTTGAAGGTACGGTTACCAACTACTCAAAAGGTAGTTTAAGTTTTGACGATGATTTTTAAGAGAGTTCATCTTTAACAGTCTGATGTAAAACTTTATATGTATAACGGCTAAAGATATAATCTTTAGCGTTAAACAAGGCATCAAACATAATTTTCCATAGAGTCGAAAAATTTTCATCATCTTTCACGCTACAAAGTTTTTTTTGCATCTCTTGTTCAAGCAAAGATAATTCTTTTGCATGATGTACGTACTTTTTTATAATATCATATTCAACTCCAACCTCGTTAAAGTTTTCAATCATTCTGATTATAGAGGCTTCTTTTTCCGTAAAATCATTTTCATTAACAGGCATTAATATGCCGTCATTTAAGAGTTTATCAATTAATTGAATGTCAAAATCATAATGATCTATAAATTTGTTTTTAGTATAGTGTTGAGCCCCCGGCGGGATATTTATTAGCGTTTGCATAAGAGGAGCCAACATCGAAGATGAACTTGATATAGATTGATTTTTATTTTGCAGGGCTGCTTTAATTTGTTCGTTTGAACTGCCTATCTCTTGTTGCATATATTTTATATATTTTATCAACTCCAGATGCTCGTCATTGTATCTGTGAACATTTGATTTTAGCTTTTTTGCTTCCGGAAGCAAGCCTTCACGAATATAATATAGTATAGTTGATTTCGGCACGTTTGTTAGTGCTACAAGTTCTGAAATTTTGTATTCCAAGTATAAACCTTTTTAATATTTCTATAAGAATTATAACCTATAATTTTAAACGTTAAGTTTAACTTTACGTTATTATAAATAATTATAAGGAAAAAAATATGGCACATATAAAATTACCGGAATTTGAGGATATGACACCTGCAATTCAGGAAAAAGCTAAACCAATTTTAGAAAAAACGGGAAAACTCGGTGAGATATTTAAACTTTTAGCAGTGGATGAAAAAGTTTATTTTGCAACGGATGAGATGATTCAAAAGTATCTTTTAGATGAGACGCATCTGTCATACGATATTAAAGAAGCAATCGCACTGCTTATATCTATAGAAAATGGATGTAAAATGTGTGTGGATGTTCACAAGGGTATTGCAAAGATGCTTGGACTATCTGATGAGAGAATAGAACAGATTCTACAAGGCGTAGAATCTATAAATACAAGTGATAAAGAAAAAGCTCTTTTAAACTTTTGTATAAAAGCTTCTAAAAAAGATAACTATAAAATCTTAAAAGAGGAGATAGATGCTCTTAAAAATATGGGTTATAGCGATGTTGAGATAATCGAAGCCGTTTCGATTACAGGATATTTTAATTATATAAATACCCTCTCAAATGTTTTTGCATTGAGTTAATATGAAAAATATACTTATATCGGTTTTACTATCTTTGAGTTTGTTTGGTGCAAATATAGATGAATATGCCAAAAGCGAAGGTTTTGAACGTGATTATAAAACAGCTTTAACAAAAGCAAAAAATGCGAACAAGCCTCTTATGATGGTTTTAGGTGCTGATTATTGTCCTTGGTGTAGAAAGTTTGAGCGTAAAACTCTAAGTTCAAAAGATGTGAAAAGTTTTTTAAATAAAGAGCTTATAACTTTAGTAGTAGATAAAAAATTTGATATAGAGAGTTTTCCTGCAAAATTTCAAACAAACGTTACGCCAAGAGTGTTTTTTATAAACCCAAAAACTGAAGAGGATTTTTTTCAAACAGCCGGTTATATAAAAAAGAAAGACTATCTAAAAAAATTAGATGAGATGAAAAAACTATATAAGGGTGAATAATGAAATATTTACTAAGTCTATTATTAACATGTTCACTTTATAGTGCCGGTTTTTGGACGCTTAGCGGTTTAGATAAAGCCAATATATATGTACAAAATAAAGTAGCATACATAAAAGCAGCTACATTAGATACTATCAAAACAAAAATGAAGCAGACACTAGAGAAAAAATCTATTAAGGTGTATGTACAAGATGCACCGACTTTAATGGTATCACTTGAAGAGATAGAGGGTGATGAGACTCACTATATCTATCTAAAACTAGAACTTGGAGAAGAGGTAAAAACTTTCAGAAAGGACTCTACCGAAACTTTTGCCATAACGTTTCAGGTTAGTGACTTTATAGAAACAGATGCAGATGAATTGGATGTCGCTATATTAGAGAGTGTGGATTATCTACTGGCAAAGTTTGTTGAACAACTCCAAGAGGACAAAGAATAGAACATTAAAGTTTTTAAATGTATAATTCATTAAATTATTGATGGAGAATATCATTAAAAACTTATGTTCACTCTCATTTATAACTACACAAAGTTATGAAGAAAATCTACAAACCTTACTTAACTTAGTAAAAGAATCATCTGATGGTTCCATAATCGTAGCGCCTGAAGTTTGTCTAACGGGCTATGATTATGATAATTTTGAAGCTATGTATGAGTTCGCCCCTCATGCTACAAACGAGATAAAAAAAGTCTCTAATGGAAAAATTATTGCACTTACAATGTTAGAAAAACGCGGTGAAGACGTATATAATTTTGCAAAAGTTTTTAAAGACGGGGCGGTTGTGTATGAACAGGCAAAAGCAAAACTATTTAAATTTGGCGATGAACATAAATATATGACGGCAGGTAATGAAGAGGATATAAATATCTTTGAGATAGACGGTATAAAATTCGGATTGCTTATCTGTTTTGAACTTCGTTTTAAAACACTTTGGCAAAAACTTGAAGGTGCAGATGTTATACTTGTACCTGCATGGTGGGGAGAGTTGCGCAGAGAAAATTTTAAAACAATAACACAGGCTTTAGCTGTTATAAACCAGTGTTATTTAGTTGCTAGTGATTCTTTAAATGAAGAGTGTACGGGTGAGAGTGGAATTATAACACCCTTTGGAGAGGTGCAAAGAAATGGGAATAAGCCTTGCTTAAATATCCCATACTCCCCCAAAGAGATAAAAAAAATGAGAAAATATATGGATGTCGGGATTGGATAGAATAACAGCCTCAAAGTCAAAACGTCTTGCAGATGAATGTCATAAAATATTTAATTTAAGTGATGCAGTAAGAGATGCTATAGCAAAAACAAATAGAGAAATCTTTGTTCCAAGCGGTTTTGCACATAGTGCATATAAGCTAGATGCCCTTCCTCTTGGTTCGTCTCAGTGGATAAGCTCACCACTTACGGTTGCTAAAATGAGTGAATATATCGAAGCAAAAAATGCCGATAGAGTTTTAGAGATAGGATGCGGAAGCGGTTATCAGGCTGCCGTGTTATCGCATCTGTTTCGCGGTGTTTTTACTATTGAGAGAATTGAGCCTCTGGCACTTCAAGCTAAACAAAGATTTCGTGATTTGGGTATCCATAATATTCATACCCGAACGGATGACGGTCAAAACGGCTGGATTCAGTATGCACCGTATGATAGGATTCTTTTTTCTGCAACTGCAAAAGAGATACCTGCAAAACTTTTTGAGCAACTTAGTGATGGAGGAGTGCTAGTCGCACCATTGCAAAAAGAAGACAAACAAGTTATAACCCGTTTTAGAAAGATAGGTGAAAATATATTACGTGAAGAGTTAGAGGAATGTGATTTTGTTCCTGTTTTGGATGGTGTTCAGAAATAAGAGCCTGTAAAATAAACTTTAGGTATTTTATATGATTATATTTACTTTACTCAACAGCACTTTTTGGTATCCACGCTTTTATATCTTTGTTACCATGGTATAAAATATTTAACCAATCATTTTTTTCCTCTAATACTTCTACATTATCGCCTTTGATTAGATACATTTTTGTTTTTACATTTGGGGATTTGTAGAGTGGTTGTTTTTTTGGTTGAATGGTTTTTAAATTATTAGTATTTTTTAAAGTTTTCATTATATATTTATTATAAACATTTTCATCTTTAAAATCATATAATGTTAGGACTTCCTGTGTAGGAATATAATTGTAACTTGTTTGAATAATTCCTTGATTATTTGAATCATATATTGTGATGTTTGAAAGTTTAAAATTATGAATATTAAAATATAATGTAATATCCCTTTGAACTCTATCAACATAATTTGAGAAGCATTTAATTTGATAATTTTGATTTTCTATATAAATATCTAAAAACCAAGCAATGTTACTATTTTTACAAAAATACAGTTTTTCATTAAAAATTTGTTTATAATCTTTGTTATCTTTTTGGAATATAATTAATCTATTTTCAATTTCTAAAAGGTTTATTGCAATTATTTGTTCTTTCTTATCCTTAACTATATTATATTGCAAATCTTTATTATTAAGATAATTGTCAAGTTCATCATTTCCTAAGCAAAAACTAAATATAAATAATAAAGCTAAAATATATTTCATAATTTTTCCTTAACTATCTAAAATGCTTTTGATTAAATCAAAATTTTCTTTTCTATCTTCTCTCGATTCTGTATAAGAATTGACAACATTTGTAATCGTATCTACATTTTCCCTATCCCAACCTGCATTATCAGCTTTTACATTTAAATTATTCATTGTCCAATAAGCCATTGAAGAAACCATAGCACCTTCTATTGTCAATATTGATTCAGGATTATTTATAATATCAATATTAGCTTCTGGAGCTTTAGCTTGAATTTCATTGTTTGTGTTTTCATAGTTTGTTCTACCTGTTAATTGAATAAACCCTTTACCTCTAAAATTCCAGCCATCCCCACTTTCTACATTGCCATTACCTAATCTATTTGCATAAGCTCTATTTGCGATAGCCTCTTGATTTGCTTCTTGTCCAATAGAACGAATTGAACCATATAATTCAGCTTCAGAATGATGCTCCAAAAAATATGAAAATGGACCACGGCTTTTCTGTTGTCCATCATCATCTACTATAGATACTCTACTTTTGAGCCTCTTAGCTGAATAATTTAAATTTTCATTTTTAAAGTTTATTGTTTCCCCAACCTCTTCTTTAACCTGAGCAAAAAAATGAGCTACCCTAAGAGGTGTATTTATTTCAAATGCCTGGCAATATTTATTAAATACTTCCAGAACACTTTCTCTTTTTTCATCTGTAGCGTTTGGAAAAATTTGTTTAAACTTATCCAAATCAAGATTACAACCATTTCCAACTTCAAGCATAACCTCTTCATCATAATCAACTTTACCGTCACCGTCTGTATCGATCCAGCCTTTTATGTATTTAATTTGATTCATATCCTCTATATTTAATTCTTCTGCTATATCTTTTATTATAAATGGATATTTTCCTATTTCATTTTCTATAGCTGTTGTATCTTCTTTTACTCCTAATTCTTTTTCATCTTTATCTAAAAGAGTTAGTTTAACATTTATATTATCGCTATTTTTAAATCCATCTGCATCAACTCTTAAAACTATATTTTGTTCTAATCCATATTTATTCATTTTCAAACCTAATACCTTTTAAAACTTTCTCTCTTTCAACCATATTCGCCACAACCCCATCCGATCCACTATTATCCAAGAAGTTAGAAGTGTTGAAATGTATGCCGGATGAGTCTATTGTCAGAGTGTTGCCTCCACATTTAAGGCTTATACCCTCTGTTGCTTCTATCTGGGTTGTTGTTGCAGATTCTGCTTTTACGCTAGAGGTATCTATATGTAGTGAACCTTCTAGGTTTACTCCCATCTCTTTGCCTACTTGTATAAAAAAGTTCTCTAGGTATTTATCTGTTACATCTCCCTCTATGTATGTATGCAGTACTTCTTTTATCTCATCTACTACATCTTGTTCTATAAACTCTCTTTTTGTTTGTTGTACTATAGTTGTGTAGTCTTTTTTTATATTTTGTAGTTTATTCTCTTTTACGGTATGTACTTCTTCTTTAGTTACTGTTTTTATATCGTTTGCTTTTACAGTCCTGTCCGAATTATTTCCTACAGTTTGAGTAAAGTTGTTTTTTACATCATCAGTTTTATTTGTTTGCTTTACACTTTTGTTGTTCTCTACATCCATAGTAAAGTTATGTTTTGCATAGATTTCATAGTCTCTTTGTGCTCTTATAAAAAGAAGTTCATTCTCTTTGGTATCATCAAAGTTTATCTCATTGTATCCAAGTGAATCTTCATATGCAGGTGTTGATGCTGTCCTTATATATGAGTTGTTCTTTTTACTTGGTAGTTTGTGGGCTTGACAGATCAAGTTTTTATAACCCTAACCATCTTTTGTAAAAAGGTTTTAAAGTGCCGTCTTTTTCAAAGCAAGATTTGCCATTTCGTATATCTTGTGTATTTTTTGGTGAACACCATCTAAGTGGTGTATTTCTTGCTCTAAATACTAAATACATTGGATTTACAGCTGTATTTGCCATTATTCCACTAGCATCTGTCACTTTTGTATTTGATATATTAAGTATAGTTAGATTAGATAGTTTTTTTAAAATAGATATATCTTTTATACTTGTATTTTCAAGAAACAACTCTTGCATATTTGGAAAGTTAAGTATAAAGTCAAGATTTGTTATAAGCTTTGCATCATCTAAATCTAATCTTTTTAGTTTTTTAAGATTTGTTAATAAACTCATATCTTGTATTGTGGTAGTTTTAGGAGGGAAAAAAACCATTAGATTTTCAAAATTATTGATTAAATGAAAGTTTTTAACTTTGATACCCCTTAATACTAAAAACTCTAAATTTTTCAAATCTTTTATTTGAGATATATCTACAGTTTCAATATTTTCAATGTAACCATAAGATAATTGTTGTAAAGTTTTAATATTATTTAATGGAGACAAATCTGTAACTTTTGTTTTACTTAAATCTAACTCTTCTAAATACTTTAAATCTTTTAACGGAGTAAGGTCACGTACAGGATTATCATATAAATCTAACTCTTTTAGTTTTGTAAGATGTTTTAAAATTGAAATGTTTTTTACTTTACTTCGTGGAAGAGAGAGAAAGGTAAGGCTTAGAAAAAACTTTAAAGGAGATAAATCTGTAACAGTATAAATATCTGCATCTGCTGAAAAATATTTACTACCAGTTCGAGCATAAAGATAAGCACACATTTGTTCATCGTTTTTTACTCTATTATCTTTAGCTAATGCTTCAAATGTAATTTTCTGAGAAGGTGTTGGATTCTCACACATCTTCATAAACTCTTTTTTGTTTGCTAAATCTCCTGCAAATAAAAAGCTGCTTACTATTAACCCTAAAAAAATCTTTATCATCTTTTAGCTCCTAATCTTTGTAAAAAGTTTTTTACTTCTGGATGAAGTTTTCTTCTACTAGTAGAGTGGGATTCTATAAGAAAGTACTTTAAACTACCTCGCTTTAAGGTATCATTATATGGGTTTTTATCATTATTATTTTCTTCTTGTAAAGAAGTTAGTTTATGTGTACTATCTTCTAATTCTCCAAAGTTTCTTATATTAAATACTGAATTCAGATTTGTTAATAAGTTTCTTAAAAGCTTTAATCGTACATCAACTTCACCTCTAGCTATATATTCAGCCATATCAATTTTAGATATTATATCTGGTAAAGTACTTAGTAGTTCTTGAGCTTTTTTATCATTAGCTATCAGAGTAAATAGTAAATCCAAAAGATTGTATTGTGATGCACTTTGTTCATATCGCTCTTCTATATCTTCTATATATTTTATAAATTTATCATAGTTTTCAGATTCTTTTTTAGAGCTATATATATCATCATCTGTAACATCAATGTTTTTTATCTTACCTTTTAAAAAACTATTTTCAAACTGAATATCAGGTTTGGCATACGTATTATCATAGTAAGCTATATTATGCTGTAGTATTTTATAAAGCATATTCCAAACTGTATTACCTAATTCTTGCAGTGTTGTAGGATTGATATTTAAAAATTTTACTAGGTGAGGAATAAGCTGATTATCTACAAATAATATATCTAAATATTTTAATTTTGAAAAATCGGATTGATCTGTATTATTATTTACAACATCTCGAAGTTTTTTAATTATTTCATCTATATCTTTATCAATAGTATTTATAAATGATTTTAAATTTGAAGCTTCACTGGCTTCTATAATAGTATGCTCTTTTTTATCAACTTGCTTTTTTAAATTTTTATGAGTTACTTCGTAAGTTTTTTGTTCTGAGAGTTGGTCTATAATATTTATAATTTCCATTAAAACTTTTTTCAATTCTAGTAAAAGTTTTTCTGTAGTAAAATTATAAAGTTCCAAACCATCTTCATAACTCATTTGATTATAATCATATGCTCCCCAGGCTGGACTTATAAGTGTTTTAAATTTACTAAATCCACCTGTAAGATTATCAATTGGAAAAGTTTCTATATAGGTTTTAAAATCATTTATAGTTTTTGATAAATCTTTGGTGTCTAATTTTCCAAGTTCGTCTGAAAGTGTTTCCAACGAAAAATCAGCCAGCATCCTTTGTGTAAGATCAAATTTATTGTATAAACTTAATACCTCTGCATCTTCATGAAAAAACTTTTCATTTACTGTTACTTGATGTAGCGTTTTAAAAAAAGGAGTTGAAAGGTAGGTTAAAGATTTTATTTTCCATAGCTCTGGCCATTTATCGCCTAATGTATCTATTTGTTTAGTCATCTCATTGATAACATTCCCACCATGAGAGTGTCCAAGAAGATGAAAGTAGATAGGTTTGTTTTGATAACTTTCTTGATAATAGGCTTCTTCTCCATTGGCTCCACAGAGTCTATTTATTAAATACTCTCCTGCTATCTCTCTATTTTCTTTACTATTATCTCCAGTCCAACCATGAAAAGGGAATAGTACTAAATTCACATATTCATTATCAAACTCTTCCATCTGTTTTTTAAAATCTTTATCCCAATAGTTTACTGGAACATTTGTATAACTTTCATGAGTTTGTTTTGCTAAATCTTGGGAAGTCTCATCTTCATAACTATTTGCATGTTTACTTTTTGCTGTTGTTGAATTTATTGGATCTGTTGTTCCTGCAATTAAAACTAAAATGTTAATTACATCATTTGGTTGCTTGGCATTGTTTGTTTCATCTACCATGATATTAGCCCTTTTAGTTCATAAATATCTTTTATATTTATTTTGTTTTGTTCTTTTAGCTCTTCAAGGTTAAATTCTTGAGAAACTTTTCCATCTGTAACATTTGATGACAATGTTTTAGTTGCTAGTTTATTACCATCTTTATCAAAAATATTTAGTGTTGCTTCTACAGCTTGACCTGAAGGTAAAGTACTTGTTGCGTTTACATATACTAAATCCTCAACTGTTTTAGTGATATAATCTCCATGTCTGTTTGCTAAATGGGTATTAATCACTTCACCTTCTATTCCGACATGATGCGCCACAACCCCATCCGATCCACTATTATCCAAGAAGTTAGAAGTGTTGAAATGTATGCCGGATGAGTCTATTGTCAGAGTGTTGCCTCCACATTTAAGGCTTATACCCTCTGTTGCTTCTATCTGGGTTGTTGTTGCAGATTCTGCTTTTACGCTAGAGGTATCTATATGTAGTGAACCTTCTAGGTTTACTCCCATCTCTTTGCCTACTTGTATAAAAAAGTTCTCTAGGTATTTATCTGTTACATCTCCCTCTATGTATGTATGCAGTACTTCTTTTATCTCATCTACTACATCTTGTTCTATAAACTCTCTTTTTGTTTGTTGTACTATAGTTGTGTAGTCTTTTTTTATATTTTGTAGTTTATTCTCTTTTACGGTATGTACTTCTTCTTTAGTTACTGTTTTTATATCGTTTGCTTTTACAGTCCTGTCCGAATTATTTCCTACAGTTTGAGTAAAGTTGTTTTTTACATCATCAGTTTTATTTGTTTGCTTTACACTTTTGTTGTTCTCTACATCCATAGTAAAGTTATGTTTTGCATAGATTTCATAATCTCTTTGTGCTCTTATAAAAAGAAGTTCATTCTCTTTGGTATCATCAAAGTTTATCTCATTGTATCCAAGTGAATCTTCATATGCAGGTGTTGATGCTGTCCTTATATATGAGTTGTTCTTTTTACTTGGTAGTTTATGGGCTTGTTTATTCTCAGCGTTTGGTAGTGTTTTTAGTATTATCGGTTCATTTGGATTACCATTTTTAAACCCGACCAGTACTTCACTGTTTACCCTTGGTAAAAATAAAAATCCATAGTTGTCTCCTGCGAATGGTTGCATAACCCTTAGGTATGTTGAGAGGGTTTTATTTTTTTCAAAGTGAAACAGCACTCTTACTCTTGCTTTATTATCTACATCTATTTCGTTTGCACTCTCATTAGGTTTAGAACTATTTGCTACTGTTGCACTTAATACACCGTTAATCTTTGGTTTGTTTATTGTTCTTTGTGGTTTATATATTACATCACTAGGTATAGCTTTAAAGTGTGTATAGTATTGTAGTGTACCATCTTGTATATCTTCTGCATACTCCTCTAGTGTATTTGGAAACTTTGCTTGGTACTCTACCTCTGTTATGATTACTTCTTCTTGTTTTAGCTCTTTTTCATTGTGTAGTGTAACTATGCTTGAGTCTTTTAGTGAGAGTTCTTTACTATGTCCTTGTATCTCAAAGCTATCTACATATCCTCTTTGACTATCTATTTGGCTATATCTTTTTAAATCTTTATATAGAGATTCGTTTAGTTCGTTTAACTCATCTTTATCATCATAGAGTTTTAAGTCTTCTCTTAGTTGGGCAGTTTTACTGTTGTCAGCCATACTGCTTTGCATACTATTACCTATTTGTGTACTCATATCAAGAGAAGGTTTATCATAATCATAGAAGTTATTTACTGCATGGCTTGGACTGAAACGTTTAGACTTGTTGAACTCTGCATCTAGTGGTTCTTTATATACACTTGCATGATTGTTTAGTTCACACAGTACTATGGTATATGGATCGTTTGAGCTGTAGTCTATTATTAGTGAGTAGCCTTCATCTTCACATAGCATAGTTATAAACTCTAATGGTGTTTGGTTGTATCTTGTTGTGTACTCTCTTACAGGAGCATTTTGCAGGTCTAGTTTTACATCTATGTTTATATTTAGAAGATGTGTGTATCTGTTTATAATCTCTGAAATAATATCCGGTACTTTTTTATCTAAAAATATCTCATACCCACTGTTTAGTCTTAGGTAGTATAAAGGAGATACTACTTTTATCTTGTAAAGGTATCTACTTGCTACTACAGAATCCTCTTTAGCTTCATATACTTTCCCATATATTTCTTTTACTTCGTTAAAGTCTCTTACATCTGTTAGTGTAACTTGTGCATCGGTATCTACCAACTCCTCTACACTCAACTCAACTTCTGATACAAATACTACTTCATATTCGTATGCTTGATTAACTCCGCTATAACCCTCTAACTCATAGATGCTATAATTCTTATCTTTTAAAAGTATCTTTGCTTTTACTTCTTGATGGAAATTAGTTCTTAGTTTCTTAACCATTTCAAGCAACCTTTTAATATATATTGTTTTTTAAAGTTAATGATTGTATCAAATAAACATTAATAAAACATTTAAATTAATATATTTTAATTAAATCGCATATTTTATATTGTTTTCTGTATGTAAAAATTTTAGGTGGTGGACAGGAGAGGATTTGAAATATACGAGTTTGTAAATAACTTATGATGAAAGCGGAGTTATAAACTCCAGTTTTGCTTTAATTTTATAGCACAAAGGTTTTAAACTTTTAATATTTTCGTATTGTGCGCTTTTGTAAGCCAAACTTATTTCGTTAAAGTAAGCTTTATAGTTTTCTAAATAAGCAAATAACGGTGCTTCAATCTCTTCATCGAGATAAAGTTCGGTGATATTAATCATTATCAGTCTCCATTTTTCATGAAACTTTTTTTCTAGTTTTTCGCTTGGTTTTTTTATAAATCTGGCTTTTGTTTTACTAAGTTCGTACCAAGCATTTAAAATCGGTCTATAACCTATGCCGGCTAGCTTTTTATTAAAATTTTTTAATCCGTTTATAGATTCTTTGTAATGATGGTTAAACTTTGGTGCTTCTAGCTGTAGCTTTTTGTAGATTTTGTTTATTATACTCGAATATTTTTGAAGATAATTTTTTATTTCAATTTTTTCTTTTGAACTTATATCTAACTTGTCGATATGACTGATGGTTGATTTTATACCGCTTTGGTAGTTTGTATATCTTGTATAGTCTCCACGTTTTATTACGGCATTTGCATCACTTATATTTTCTCTAAAGCTGTTTTTGATATTTATTTTTTTCGGTTTTTCTTCTTGGCTAAATATACTTGCATCTAGGTTAAATACAATAAGCAGTGTCAGAATCATACTTTTCATTTTTAGCTCCATTATTTTTTTGAAATAATAAGGAATATCTGTTACCCACTTATTACCAAAAGGTAACATTTTGGAGATAAAATCTTTTAAGCGGATGCATAGACAAATATGGTAAAATTCATTAAGATTAAATAGGTGAGACGGATGGAAATAATAGAAGAATACGGTATTAAATACTCAAAGCCTGAAGTAGTGCTATTGCAAGATACGGGTATCGGTGTAGCAGAGAGTGCTGCTAGGACTTGTTATGATTCATTCTCAAACAGTGAAAATGATGTTATAAAAGATATTGAAAACACATTGCCGACATCTGATATGTGTAATGAAATTAATTCCATAGAAGAATCTAAACTACTGGATGATTTGGCTTGGACATATTTTCACCACTCAATACTTGAACATGCAAACTTATCGTTCTTGGTTCGCGGAACCAGTCGCGGTGTGTTACAAGAACATGCAAGACACCGCATCCAGGCTATCAGTGTTAGAAGTACGCGTTATACTATGAGCTCGGTTATAAATGCATATGTTGCCGCACAAGGTAACAGAGAATTTTTTATAAAAAAAATACTTGATTTGGATATGTTCGTAACAAAAGACAGAGACTATAACCGTATAGAGATATCTGCAATGTTTGATAAGCTCTCTTACCAACAAAGTGTAGTTGATAACTTTTACGAGATATCCGTTGCAAAGAGTTCATTAGCACTTTTAGATGAGATAAAAGACCATGCAGAACTTTATGATGCTTTGCAGGCGGGAAAAAAGAAACGTAACGTGGGCGATGCTTTTAAACATATAATAGGCGATAATGTTAAAGTCGATATGGTTGTAACTTTTAACCTTAGAAGTTTAAAAAACTATTTTACATTGCGTGACAGCGGGGCTGCATTTTTTCAAATTCGCTGGTTGGCAGAAGAGATGAAAAAAGCTACGCCTAAAAAGTATTTAGATTTAATAGTAAAGAGTAAATAGTGAAAATATTTTATAAAATTAGTTTAGTTATTGTTATGTTTTTAAGCGGATGTTCAAATTTTACGGTAAATGCAGCGATGTGTGACAAGATAGCATCCGATCCAAACGCTGTTGTTCCCGAAGAATGTAGGGTTTATAATGAAGAGGAGGCTACAAAAGCCTTTAATAAAGAAAAAAACAAAGAGTTTAACCCTGAAGACAGTGTGGAGTTTAATAAGTAGTGAATAATCCAAAAGCTATATTTGTCAATGTAGCTATACCTTTGTTAATTGCTATAACTTTTGCACTTTTGGTTTTTTATCAAAATAAAATTCCAAGTTTTTTACTTGGAATTTTGCCTTATGTGTTTTATATATTAAGTGCCATAGTTATGTTTATCTCTTGGCACTTTAATAGAAATAGATTTTTGTTTGTACTTTTTCCTCTTGTGTTGATATATATTGGGTTCGAGTTCCTACCCGCTTCAAAAGCTACACTTTTATTTAAATATATATCTATAATTTTTCCTTTGCATCTACTAATATTTCTTATTTTATCAGAACGTGGACTTTTTAGTTTATGGGGTAATTTAAAAACGGCTTTCGTAGTGATTGAAACAGGGATTATAATCTGGTTTATAGAGTACCCAAATCCGATGATACTAGACATATTTAAAATAAAACTGTTTATATTTGATACCTTTCCTTTAAGTGATATTAGTATCGTCATAGGCTTGTTTATTTTATTTATTATGTTTTCGCTCATTCTCTTTAACCACTTTTTGATGTATAACGGCTCTTTTTTACTTATATTGATATCTTTGTATGCAACACTATATTTTGTAAGAGTTCAAAACGTTATTGAACTTGGATTTATTGCAATAGTTTTAATCATTTTGGTTTTACTTATCAGAGAAGCATACAGGCTTGCATTTTATGATGAGCTTACCTCTTTGCCGGGCAGACGGGCGTTAATAGAAGATATGGCAAAGCTTGGACGTAAATATACCTTGGCTATGTGTGATATCGACCACTTTAAAAAATTTAACGATACCTATGGACACGATACGGGTGATGAAGTTTTAAAGATGGTAGCTTCAAAGCTTGCAAATGTAGGTGGCGGTGGAAAAGCTTATCGTTACGGTGGAGAGGAATTTACACTTCTTTTTCCTTCAAAAGATGTAGATGAGTCATTTGTACATGCGGATATTTTAAGAGAAAGTATTGCAAAAACACCCTTTGTAGTAAGAAATAAAAAAAGTGCCAAAAAGATTTTTATAAATATTTCGGCAGGTATTGTTCAAAATTCCTCAAAAGACAAAGACCCTTTTGCGACTATGAAAAGAGCTGATAATGCATTATATAAAGCTAAAAAAGCAGGAAGAAATACTGTAATTAAAGAATAAATAAAAATTTACATATTATAATTTTAAAATAAGATATGACAAAAGGGGTGTAATGTCAACTATAAGTACCAGTGTAAGTAATATTTATGATTTGGCAAACGAGACGTCTGTCGCTATGAAAAACCTTGATTCAAAAAGAGCTTTTTCAACCGGTTCAGATTTGCAAAAATTGATTCAGCAAACTCAACAAGAGATGAAAAAGGGAACTACAGAGGAATATAAAAACTCTCTATATAAACTAGATGTAAGAGCTTAAACATCTGAGCAGACTCTTTTAGACTGATGAATTGGGTATAATTCCATTATATTTGCAGCATAAAAGGAAAATAATGAATAATAAATGTGACTTATGTGGAAGCCAAGAGGGTTTAGTAGAATATGTAATCGAACCCTCAGACAAATCTGTAACACTTTGTTCAATATGTAACTCTCAAGTAGCAAGCTCTGAACTAGATGAAAACCACTTTAATTGTTTAAACGACTCTATGTGGAGTGAAGATTCGGCGGTAAAAGTACTTAGTTATATTCTTTTAAACAAACTCGGTCGTCAAGATATGATAGATATGATGTATCTGGAAGAAGATGAGCAAAAATTAGCCGATCAAGCTATATCTGCAGAAGAAAATAAGCTTGTATATAAAGATTGTAACGGTGTTGAGCTTAAAGCAGGTGACAGCATCGTAATTATGAAAGACCTTGACGTTAAAGGTGCAGGTTTTACCGCAAAACGCGGAACTACGGTTACAAGAATTGCACTAGCTCCAAATGATGAAACACATGTTGAAGGGCGTGTAAACGGAACAAAGATTTTTCTAAAAACAGAGTTTATTAAAAAAGCATAATTTATGTCGTATAAACCATCAGACAGGTTCTATAAAATCGATAAAGATTTTCGCAATCCTTATGCTAGAGACAGAGACAGGATTATTCACTGCGGTAGCTTTAGAAAGCTTGAGTATAAAACACAGGTATTTTTAAACCATGAGGGTGATTTTTTTCGTACACGTCTAACCCACTCTATAGAAGTTTCTCAAATTGCACGCTCAATCACTTCTAATTTGGGACTTAACGAGTCTTTGGCCGAAGCAATCGCACTTTCACATGATTTAGGACATACTCCTTTTGGTCATGTCGGAGGCGATACTTTGGATGAGTGTTTAAAGACCGATGGTTTTACAAACGGGTTTGAGCATAATTTTCAATCTTTTCGCGTAGTATCAAAACTGGAAAAAAGGTATGCGGGGTTTGACGGACTAAACTTAACTTTTGCTACTTTGGAAGGTATATTAAAACATTCATATCCGTATAACAAATCTTTTTTGCCAAAAACTATAGCTGAGAATTTTGATCTAAATACCCATCCTTCGATAGAAGCTATGGTCGTTGACCGTGCGGATGAGATAGCATATATGAGTCATGATATAGATGACGGCGTAAATTCGGGTTTTATCACTTTTGATGATTTAAAGACAAGTGAACTCGCTTGTGAGATTTTAGAAAAAGTTGAAGCAGAAGGTGTCGGACAAGAACAAGATGAGATGTTTAGGTATCGTTTTAGTTCACACTTGATAAATTATTTAGTATATTCTTTGCTTGATTATTCAAAAGATAAGGTAGATAATTCAAATATCCTAAGTGCTACGATTGATAGTAAAAGTGAAATACCTATAGGTTTTGATTCTGAATTAGAAACAAAGATAAAAAAGCTTAAAAAACTTATGTTTAACAAGATGTATCAACATAAAAACATAGTAAGAAAGATGTATGCCGGCAAAAAAGCTATAGAAGGCATATATAAAGCATTGAGTGATGAAGAGAAGATGCTTCCAAAATATTACTATGCACAACTAGATAAAAGAGCAAAACATAGAGTTATCGCCGATTATATCGCATCTATGAGCGATAGATATGCATTTAGTTTCTATAATGAAATATATGGAAGAATTTGAACAAAAATCAATCAGTTTAAAATCTAAAAAAAGCTAAACCTCATATATAATAGTGGTATGGAAACTTTACTTTTAGCTATTTTTGCCACTATCTTCTTAGCCACACTAATGAATATCCTATTTAAAAGATACAATGTATCACATATAGTAGGATATATATTTACCGGAATAATAATCAGTTATCTTTTTGATTTTAATACATTAAAAATAGATGCACTGAATTTAGTTGCAGAATTCGGTATTGTTTTTTTGATGTTTACTATCGGACTTGAACTTAGTTTTAAAAAAATAAAAAAGATGAAAGAAAGCATCTTTATTGCCGGTGCTTTTCAAATGGGCTTTAATTCGGTTTTATTTTTTATATTTTGTTTTTATATATTTGGACTGGATGCTCAAACATCTATTATTATATCTTTGGCATTTTCACTCTCTTCAACAGCGATTATTATGCCATATCTTCAAAACTCTAAAGATATCGTAACACCTTACGGTAAAAAAGTTGTAGGTATTTTAATTTTTCAAGACTTGGCAGTAATACCGATACTGCTTTTAATCAGTTTTTTATCCCACGGTTCGGACATCTCTATAACGGAAGTTATAGTAAAAACTCTTGTAGCACTTATTTTTATAACGTTGTTTGTTTTTTACATTGGTGATAAAATAGTTGAGTCTATACTAAAATTTGCCGCGAATACGCAACTTGAAGAGATATTTTTAGGTGCGATATTTACAATAGTTATAGGGATGTCTATATTAACGCACGAGATAGGTTTTACATATTCTATGGGAGCGTTCTTGGCGGGTGTACTTATAGCCGATACGAAGTACAATATAAAAGTCGAATCGGATATCTTAAGCTATAAAAACCTACTTTTAAGCATCTTTTTCTTTAGTGTGGGTACTAAGATAGATATGATATATCTTTTCTCAAACCTGCATAAAGTATTTGTGCTTTTTATTTTGGTAATGATAGTTAAAACAATCGTAATATATTTCATAGCAAAAAGAAAAAGCGATAAAAATACTTCCGTAAAAACAGCCCTTGCGCTCTCACAAGTAAGTGGATTTGGTTTTGTCGTACTCGATATGGCATCATCAAAACATCTTATCCAAACCGATTTGGCAAATCTTTTGTTAATAATAATATTTTTAACAATGATAGTAAGTACTTTTATTTTGAGCAATATTTATAAAATATCATCTTATTTTGAAAAAGAATTTTATGAAGCAGATGTTATTACGCCGATTGACAAAAAAAACCACATAATTATCGCAGGTTTTGGAACTTTGGGAAAGGCTGTTGCAAAAGAACTTAGTGAAAAGGGTATTGACTTTATCATCATCTCCGATAACCTACAACACGTACTAAAAGCTAGAAAGTCAGGCTTTATGGCATATTTTGGACATCTTAATAAACGTCCTGTTATGGAATCTTTAAAAGTAGAGGAAAGTTCAAGTATCATAGTAACTGCACACAGCGAACATCAAAAGATACTTATTATAGATGCACTAAAAGAGTATAGCTCAGATGTAAATATAGTAGTTAAAGTCGATTCGGATGAAGAAAACAGTTATCTAAACAAAATTAAAAGCGTTGAAATAGTAGATTCAAATTATGAACTCTCCTCAAAACTTGTTGAACTTTCGTTAAAACATTAACTTTAGTCCTGAATCAATATAAGAAACAAATTTTTTCAGAGCTTTGTCAAATAATATAAATATAATTTTTGCATATTGAAATTTAAGGAAAAAGTATGCATTTTATTATAAGATATTTGCTTTTTTTTACTACTGTGTTAATAGCCGCAGAGACGGTAACTCTTGATTCTGTTGAAATTAGTGGACATCGCCAAAATATTTTGGGCGAAAGTTTGAGTGCATCAGAGGGAATAGTGGGTGAGAAGGAGATAGAACAACGCCCTTTGTTGCGTACGGGAGAGGTGTTGGAATTTGTTCCGGGAATGGTTGTTACTCAACACAGCGGTACAGGAAAAGCCAACCAATATTTTTTACGTGGGTTTAACTTAGACCACGGTACCGATTTTGCCACTTATCTTGATGGTATGCCCCTTAATATGCGGACTCATGGACATGGACAGGGTTACACGGATCTTAATTTTATCATCCCTGAGACTATAGAGACAATTGAATATGCAAAAGGTTCTTATCGTGCCGATTCAGGTGATTTTTCCGCTGCAGGTAGTGCACACTTTTCACTTAAAAAACGTGCTCAAAACGAAGTTTTTTTAACATATGGCGAATACAATTATTTGCGTGCAGTGGGTATTGTATCTGAAGATGTAGGAGGAGGTCATTTTTATGGTGCGGTAGAGCATAATAGTTATGATGGAGCATGGAGCGGCATTAATGAAGATATAAAAAAAATCAGTACATTGTTTAGATATACAACTACTTTAGGAGACTATACTGCAGGAGTTACTCTAATGGCATACGATAATAGCTGGAACGCAGCCGATCAGATTCCTCTGCGTGCGGTTAAATTAGGATTAATCGATACTTACGGTTCAATCGATACGGATGCAGGAGGTGAATCAAGTCGTTACAGTATTTCGGCTTCACTAGAGGGTAATGGACTAAAAGCAAATATATATGCGGTTAATTACGATATGGATTTAATATCTGATTTTACTTATGCTCTTGAAGACCCTGTTAACGGTGATGAGTTTGAACAAGTCGATAAACGTAACATATATGGTTTAAACATCGAATATATGCTTGAATCCAAAATAAGCGATATTTATTTAATGCAGAGTTTTGGTACAGAATTTCGTTATGACGATATAAAAGAAGTTGGACTATACCATACGGTTGGAGGCAATCGTTTAGATATGGTTAGAGATGACTCCGTCAAAGAGGCTTCAGGTGCTTTTTATTGGCAAGGTCAAGGTATGTTAAGCGATGCATTAACTCTCACGCTCGGATTACGTTATGATCACTACTTCGTAGATGTAGATGCACAACTAAAAGCTAACAGCGGTAATGATGATGCAGGAATATTGAGTCCAAAACTTAACCTTATATATGAACTTAACAATAAACTTGAAACATATATTAGTGCCGGAAGCGGATTCCACTCTAACGATGCACGTGGAGCGACGATAAACATAGATCCTCTAAGCGGCAATCTTGCAAATCAAGTTGATTTACTAGTTAAAACAAACGGTGCTGAAATAGGTGTAAGGTATTATGATAAAGATTCTATGCATCTATCGTTAGCACTTTGGGTATTGGATATTGATTCAGAATTATTGTATGTGGGTGATGCAGGTACAACAGAAGCAAATCGTGCAAGTCGCCGTTACGGAGTAGAATTTAGCGGATATTATTGGTTTAACAATAATTTTAGTGCCGACTTAGAACTTGCATACAGCCATTCCCGTTTTAAAGAAGATGATATTCAAGAGGGTAATTATATTGAGGGAAGTTTACCTATTGTAGCAGCGGCGGGAATCTCATATTCCCAAAAAAAAGGTATATTTGGATCACTACGTATGCGTCATTTTGGAAAGCGTACACTTGATAGCAAAAACGAAAAACGCTCAGATCCTTCGACAATCTTTAATGCTTCTGCCGGGTATAAATTTAAAAAATTGAAACTATGGGTGGAGCTGTTAAATATTTTTGATAGTAAAGACCATGATATAGATTATTATTACACTTCAAGACTAAACGGTGAGCCAAGCGGAGGGGTTGAAGACTTGCACTATCATCCACTTGAACCGCGTATGGTTCGTGGAGGGATAAGCTACACCTTTTAAAACTCTAAACCGGTTCATCGCATAGATTCAATCCATGCGATTTTTAGCAGTTCTTTTTGTTTCTCTTTTGAATGGTTGAATTTAAATTCGGCCTCTTTAAGATAGATGCCGAAGTTTTTGGCATCTACACCTTTAAATCTTGATATATGATTTTCAAAAAATTCCCAAAACTTATTAATATTGTTATCGTGATGCTTTAGTTTGCCAATATGGCTATTACGCATAAATCGTTTCATAAGATGAATCTGCTCATCGGTTTCGCTGAGGTTTCCTTTAAAGCGTTCCAAGGGCGGTAGTGTTAAGTTGTAAACATTTTCTTTGGTAGCAAAAGTGATAAAATTATACGATTTAAATAATTTGTTTGTTTCTTTTTTGTGTCTATTATAAGAAAAGCAGTATTCTTCAAATTCTTCATATTTAAATGTTTCAGAAACATCTTCACATATATTTACACTAAATGCACGAAGTTTATCGTAACGACGTTTAACACTTTGATAGTTTAAACCCAATCGTGTACTTGCATAAAGAATACTCATATTTTCTATAAAAGCATCAATAACGGCAAAATCACGTTCAAGTTTGGACGGGCTGTATTTACGTTTACACACGGAACATTTAAGCATACCGTCTGAAAGATTATAAAGATGATTTTGGCAAAATATACATTTGTTAAGTTCCAAAGTATTCTCTTTTTTAAAATTATATCAACAAAAATAAATAGAGTAAGTATAAAAAGGTTTTGAGGTTTGGTTAATTAGTAGAGTAATACAAGCCCGAAGGCTTATATTATAGGCGTGATTCGTAACGTCTCATCATATAAAGACGTTTAAGCATTTTCTTACGAGATGCTATTTTGAACTTCTTACGCTTTTCAGTTTCAGTTTCGTGGAAACGGCGAGCACGAGCTTCCGTAACGATTAAGTTACGGTCAGTCTGCTTCTTGAAACGTCTGTAAGCTGCATCAAAATTATCATCAGCACGTAGTACGATACCTGGCATATCACATCACCCACTTTCTTTAAAAATTTGAACTGGAATTATAGCAAAATCTATAAATAAAACCAAACTTTATATGTTTTTATAAATAGGAGTAAATTTATCTGATTTATTGATATAGGTCAAGGCTATTAATTTTTAAATAGGATAAAATTTCTCCGATTTAAAAATTTAGAGTCTAATGGGCTCTTACCAAAGGATAAAACATGACAAAGATAATTTTAGCAATCGCTTTAACATTAGGTGCTCTTCAGGCTGACAATATAGTACACTACGATACTCCTGAAACACAAAATCCGATTAGTAAACCTAATCATCCAAATTCAGATATTTATTAATCTGATTTTATTTCTCCCTCCTTCTAAGACAGATTTTTAATCTGTCTTAACACTTCTCATACTTTACACTAGCATATTTTAAAGCACAATCGAGTATAATCTTATTTATGATTACACAAGAGTCCATAGATGCCCTCAAGGCACAACTTGATGTTGTTGATGTTGTCGGCTCATACATTGAGCTGAAAAAAGCAGGTGCAAATTTTAAAGCGCCATGCCCTTTTCATGATGAAAAAACTGCATCTTTTGTTGTCAGTCCCGCTAAACAGATATACCATTGTTTTGGATGCGGGGCAGGTGGTGACAGTATTAAGTTTACTATGGAATATGAAAAGCTAAATTATCCTGAAGCTATTGAGAAACTTGCAGATACATACAATTTTACACTTACTTATACAGATAAAAAAAACAACAAACCCCGCTCGCAAGTTATGGATAAACTAAACGAGTATTATCAAAACTTGTTGACCTCACGTCAAGATGCAAGTTCTTATCTGCATGAACGCGGTATTTATGAAAGCAGTGTTGAAAAATTTGGAATTGGCTATGCACCCGATTCACAATCAAGCATGAACTACATAACATCTCAAATGTTCACTCTTAAAGAAGCCGTGGATATGGGTGTAGTAGGATATGATAACGGAAGATATTTTTCTCGCTTTATAGAACGTATAACATTCCCTATCCACTCACCAAACGGAGCCTTGGTCGGTTTTGGCGGAAGGACTATAAGCGGGCATCAGGCAAAATACGTAAACTCACCTGAGACTCCGTTTTTCAACAAATCACGTCTTTTGTATGCATATCATCATGCAAAACAAGCACTTCATAAAACAAAAGAGATAATCATAACAGAGGGTTATCTTGATGTTATCATGTTGCATCAGGCAGGATTTAACAATGCCGTAGCGACACTCGGAACTGCACTTACACCAGAACATCTACCGCTTCTTAGAAAAGGTGAACCAAGAGTTGTAATGGCTTATGATGGAGACAAGGCAGGACGTGCAGCTGCACTTAAAGCATCTAAGCTTCTTAGTGCAGGTGGTTTTTCGGGTGGAGTTGTTATATTTGGAGGTGGATTAGACCCTGCCGACATGGTCAAAGACGGACGCGTAGATGAACTTGCATCTATGTTTCGCTCACCTAAACCTTTTATAGAATTTGTTTTGGATGAGATACTTTCTTTATATGATTTAAAAGATCCAAAAGCAAAAGAAGCTTGTATGCAAGAAGCAATAGCTTATCTTAAAACATTATCCCCTATTCTTCAAGAGGAATACAAAACATATCTTGCATCTAGATTATCAATAAGTCCTTCATTTGTACGTATAGCAAAACAAACAAATATATCACAAACAAACACACCTGTTATGCAAACATCCTCTCATCGTGATATGTGGGAATTGTCTTTAATTAAAACATTATTGGAAAAACCACATATGCTTACACAGGTTTTGGATGTGTTAGACCCATCTTTATTGCAGTTTCATCAGAATGAATTTTCTCTTTTAATATCTAATCAAACAGAGCATCCAAGCATTATGGCTATCTCTGTTGATGAGAGTATTAAAGTAATACAAAACGAGGATGAACTTCAAAAAGAGTTAAATACTTTTCTATCAAAACATTATAACCGTGAACTAAAAAAAATAAATATACGTCAAGATATATCATATGAGCAAAAAGGATTTGAAATAAGACGTCTTAGAAAACTTATCTCAAAGCTAAAGTGACTTAAAAGTTAGGTTTTATTTACAGGTCACGGATGCATTTTTTTCTATAACACCTTTTGAACCGTTTGGAAGTGTTACTTTGATAGTGCCATCAACGTTGTACTCAAAAGTTGCACCGTTTATAACTAAAACACCGTAATTAAAACCGTTAAATGAGGGAGATAGTTTAAGCGGTTCTATAGTCTCTAAAGTATAAAGACCGTTTGCACACCCTTTTAGTGTAGATTTTACACTAACGCTTCCGTTGATTGACGATACATAATCAAATCCGTCATCGGAGGATTCTTCGAGTTCAAAGTTTTGATATTTTATTTTCATACCTACTAAGGGTGATTTGTATGAAACTAACATTGTTCCGTTTATAGTTAGTTTGTTAGAGTATTTGCCGTTTATTTTGTTTTCTTCCCATCTGTTTTTAATTTCAACATTCGTTATACTTGAGTAGAAGTTCGAAGTGACTTTAAAATCTTTTAGTTTATGGATTGAATTATTAGAGTAACTGTCTTTTTTGTTTTTACCTGAACCTCTTGTCAGTTCAGAACCGTTTATGACATAAGCTTTTTCTTTTGTCCCTTCATCATATGAATTATCTATACAGTTTTTATATTTGATAGAAGTGTCGTAAAAAGTTATATTTTTTTCTTTTTTGATTTTTCCGTTAAAAGTATGTGTACCATCATAAAAACATTTTCTGGTTTCATTGATAGAATTTAAAGCGGTAATTTGTTTTGAGAGAGATTGATTGGCAAAACTTTTGCGTTTGTTTGATAAATTCATTGTCGTATTGTTTAAAGTGTTTATTGAATGGATAAAAATAATTGCTTTTTTAGCTTCTTTTAGAGTTTTAATCTTTAATTTTTTACCTTTTAATTTCTCTTTTGGAATAATAGTTTTTTCCGTCGTAGTACTACATCCAACTAAAAAAATTATAAATAATGCACTAGATAATAATAGATAAACAGACTTCATATATGTTCCTATATTTTAAAAAAATTTTACAAAGTAGTTATTGTATCATAAGTGTATGTTTAAATAATGGTAGTTTAATTTGGAAATATGATAAAATTACACTAAATATAAGGAAGTAAATGAAAGCAATAGCTCTTTTCTCGGGTGGACTAGACTCTACATTAGCCATGAAACTTATAATAGATCAAGGTATAGAAGTAATAGCGGTAAATATCTCAACTGGTTTTGGAAGTACTAAAGACAGACGTGAACATATGCAAAGTATGTGTGATCAAGTAGGTGCAGAACTTAAAATTATAGATATAGAAAATGAATTTCTTCAAGATGTACTTTTTTCTCCAAAACACGGTTACGGGAAAAACTTTAATCCTTGCATCGATTGTCATGCAAAGATGTTTGCAGTGGCTAAACGTATTATGGAAGCCGAGGGTGCAAGTTTCTTAATAAGCGGTGAAGTAATGGGACAACGTCCAATGAGTCAAAATAAAGATGCTTTGCAGACCGTTTTAGAAGACGGTGATGTAGATGGATTATTACTTCGTCCTATGAGTGCAAAAGCACTAAAACCGACTATCGCAGAAGAAAAAGGCTGGGTAGATAGAGAAAAGCTAGAAGGTATTATAGGTCGTTCACGTGACAGACAACTTGAGTTAGCAAAAGAGATAGGGCTGGAAGATTTTGAATCACCGGGCGGCGGATGTCTTTTAACGGATGAGAACTTTGGTAAAAAGATGTTTGACTATATAGCCCATGAGAATGATTTTGAAGTAAAAGATATCCCTGTTATGAAGTTTGGGCGTCATTTAAGACTGCCTGAGGGTGCAAAACTTGTTGTAGGACGCAATAAGGATGAAAATGCCCACCTTCAAGATATTAACAATGATAAGTATTGCCATTTAAAAACAATAGGTATTCCGGGGCCTCACGGATTATTAAGCAAAAATGCAACGGAATCCGATAAAGCTTTGGCAGGTCGCATAATGCTTTCATACACAAAAGCAAATCCGGAAGACACATACTCAATATCTTATGATGGAGAGGAAGAAAAAACATCTGCCTTGGCATCCAGAGAAGAAGCTAACAAATATAATATTTTATAATTTTTTGCTATACTAGTACACAAAAAAAGGTAAGTATAATGGCCGGTGTACATTTTAAGTATGGCGATTTTAGACAACTCATAAAGTTAAATATTGGTATATCAAGCAGACTTGATGAAAATAGAGCAGAGAGTTTAACAATACTTTACTGTGACTTTTCAGACTTTTCAAAAGATGAAATAAAGACATCGCTAAGTTCTATTTTACGTAACTCAGATTCAATAGTAAATTATAAAAAAGATTATTTTTTTGTTTTACCTTATACCGATAAATACGGTGCTGATACTGTAAAAAATATGTTTGATGAGTTTTTTGCCAAAAAAATTACAAACTATTTAGTATCATACCCTGCCGACGGCGAAGACGATGAAGAGTTAATCGGATATCTTCAAAGTAAAGTAAAAAAGGTATGTAAAAAAGATTTATCTTATCTGTTTGAGTTAGAATCAAAATGATGCATTTTTGAACTTTTGTAAAAGTTTATTGCATCGCTTATAACCTGCTCTTTATATATTTTTTTATCGCAAACCTTCCTACAGATTATTTTTTCATTTTCAGAAGCTTTTTTATTTTCTAAATTTTTTTGCGTATGGAATGCAGACATATCGTAATGCTTTGACGACGGCGAATCAAAAGGTCCCGCAGCATAAAGTGTTAAAGAAAACGTTAGTAGTAAAAAATTTTTCATAGTAAACCATATCGGTAAAAAAATTTGAATCTAAAATTTTTGTTTTATAAATTATTGGTATGTTTTATGCTTATAAATATAAAAATATATAAACAAAAGTTCCATATTCTAAAGAAAAATAGGAGGATATCGTGATAGTCGTCGGAAATAAAAGTGATTCAAAATCAGCTTCACCATTAAGTTTATCCACTCCTAATGAAACACAAAAAACAAAAGGTGCACTCTCTTTTAGTGAACTTTTACACGGTGTAAAAGATAAAAACTCAAAAACTTTGCAAAAGGGTCCTGTTGTTTTAGCCTTAGATGCAAAGCAAGGCGATGCAAAAACGATTTTAAATTCAAAAGAAGAAACATTATCTTCATTGTTAAAAAACGAAGGGATAGAGATAAACCCTTCTGCTACGAAAGAACTTAGTTCATCGGAGTTAAAACAACTTATTAAAGATGCAAAAAACTACTTAAAAGATCAAATAACTCAAACAGACGGATATAAAAAATCGCAAATTAAAGAGTTGCCAAAAACTCTTAAGGGTTTAGCGGAGCTTGCCAAAAAATTTGATATAAATATTTCAAAAATTACGGTTGAAGAAGTTCAAGCCCATAAAGTTTCAAAAAATATTTCGAGTGAATCATTAGTCGAACTTAAAAACAATGAAAAGTCTGAAAAAACAATAGATAAAAAACAAAACTCAAAAAATACAGACCTTGACACCGAAGCTGTTGATGTCAAAGCAAATACAAAAAAAGTATCTACAAAAGAAACTCAACAAAAATCTCAGGTACAAGACTTGGATATACAGCAGCAAAATACTAAAGTAAAAACTGAAGCTAAAGCATCTACGGCTGTTGAAGCTAGTAAACAAACTCCTCTTTTTAAGGCTCAATCTGCACCTCAATCCGTAACTACGGAACAAACTTTGCAGGCAAGAGAGTTTAAAGTAGCCGAACCAAAAACTGCTAAAGAAAGGGCTGATGATACTTTAAAGTTATTATTACGCGGTGAAAAAGCACTCAAAGTGGACGGTAATTCAAAACTTACTTCTGACTTTTCAGTTGCAACAGCACGTGTAATTGCACCCGGTGCTGCAACAGAAGCCCAAAAATCCCTAGAATCACTTCTTAGAGGCGAGGCAGGAGAACAGAGTGCATCTAAAACAGATGCCTTAGGTACATTAAAGGCGGATAGTTTTGAAGTTAAACTAAACGAAGCTAAACAGATGACCAAGTATTTATCTCAAGATGTTAAACAAGCTATAGATAATTACAAAGCACCCTTTACAAGGGTAAAAGTTCAATTAAATCCGCAAAAATTAGGTGAAGTAGATTTAACCGTAATACAACGCGGTAAAAATCTGCATGTAAATATAACGTCTAACAATGCAGCTATAAATGCGTTGTCAATGAATGCAAACGATTTAAAAGTTCAGCTTAATAATAATGGAATACAAAATGCTTCATTAAACTTCAATAGTGGTTCGTCTGATGGTAGCCAAGCAAATCAGCAACAGCAAAATCATAGACAAAATCAACAAGCTAGTCAAGAATATAGTTATTATGACAGCGAAGACCAACAAGAAGAGATTTTAAGCTCACTTGAAATTGTAGTTCCAAACTACGCTTAAAGGATATATCATGGCAATTAATTCAGTCGGAGAAAACTTAGCTACAAACGGTGCATATAATGACGGAAGTACAAACGGTGTAGAAGATAAAACAGCGTTAGGAAAAGATGATTTTATGACGCTTTTATTGGTAGAGCTTCAGCATCAAGATCCTACAGAGCCGATGGACAGTGAAAAGATTTTAACTCAAACGTCACAATTAGCAGCTTTGGAATCAGCTGAAAATACGAATAAAGCTTTAGAAGAATTAGCCGCTTCTTTATCAAACTCTCAACAGTTTGCTACTGTATCTGCCATTGGAAAAACTGCAGATTTGGGTAGTAATGCTATAGCTCACGATGAAGGTGATACTACATCTTTTGAAGTTTATTTTCCCGAAAGCATAGCAAGCGGTGAAGTGGAAATCTTGGATAGTGAAGGAAATATAGTGGCAACCGTCCCTATAGAGTTGCCTAAAGATGAAAACGGAGATATCGCCGAGAGTATAGATTCCGGTGTTTATCAGTTTGACTGGGACGGTACGCTTACAAGTGGCGACTCTGCAGGAAGCGGTGTTTACTATGTTACTGCGAGTTATACCGATGCTGCAGGAAATTCCCAAACTACCAGAATGGGTGCTTACCCGATTGAGTCTATAAGATTTGAAGACGGAGATACTTTGGTAAAAGTTGGATCTAACTACGTATCTTTAAGTGAAGTTCAAGAAGTGTACTAGGAGGCGCATTAACATGATGACGCAAGCTTTTTATACAGGGATCTCGGGTTTAAGATCGGGGCAGGCTGCAATTGATATAACGTCAAATAATGTTGCAAATATATCTACGGTAGGTTTTCGCGGATATAATGCAGAGTTTTCAAATATGTTTGAAGACGTTCTTTCTGCATCCGGAGGAAGTTCTGTTAGTGCAAACAGTATAGGGATTGGTGCTCAACTTCAATCAAGTACAATGAATACACAGACAGGTTCTTTTGCACTGTCTGACAGAAGTACCGACATGGCACTAGAGGGCGATGGCTGGTTTGGTGTGATGGATGATAATGGTGAAGCTATGTATACTCGTGCAGGTGCTTTTACTTTTGACCAAAACTCAGACCTTGTAAATCCCGTAGGTGAATATGTATTAGGGACAATGGCAGGAAATATCGACCTTACTTCAAACATAGTTACCAACGATGCACAAGAGGTGGCACTTGGAGACGTAGGAGAAGTACAAAAACTTAGTTTTCCAAATACATTGACTTATCCGCCTGAACCGACAACAAATGCAAGTTTTGCAGGGAATATCGGCACAGAAAATGAAGTAAGAACCATCGGTGCGGGAGTTATCGATCCACAGGGAAATAAAAACCATTTAAAACTTACTTTTTCAAATCCGCAAATTACTGCAGCAGGTACACAGTGGGATGTCGTAGCTACAACAGAGACGCTAGACGGTACTACTATATATGACACACAAAGCGGTGTTGTAAACTTTAATACTGACGGTTCTATAGTATCTACTACGCTAACCTCTATAAACAATAACGGTGCACAGGTTTCTATGGATCTTGGTTCAGGTTATACAGGGGTAACTTCTATAGCCAACACACCTATATCATCATCTTCTTCTTCTGATGGAACACAAGGTGGAGACTTAGTCGGTTATGACGTAAACAGAAATGCCGAAGTCGTTGCAACATTCTCAAACGGTAAACAAGTCTCAATAGCTCAAATCGCCGTTTTTCATTTTAGAAACAATCAAGGACTTGAACGTGTCAGCGGAACAAATTTTAAAGAGACACCCAATAGCGGAGATGCTTTTTTTATGCAAAACGAAGAGGGTGAAAATATTATCGGTGCACAACTTGCCACTTATAGACTTGAAAACTCAAATGTTGCTATGGAAGAGGCTTTAACACAGCTCATAGTCTTACAACGCTCTTTTGATGCAAACTCAAAGTCAATTACTACAGCTGATCAAATGATGCAAAAAGCATTAAATATGGATGCATAAAGTTTTCCAAATGTTGGAACACTATATGCTTTATATCTCTTACTAAGATAACTATCTCAAAAGGGGATAGGTTCAAAAGGATTTAAAATGTTAAAATCACTTTTTTCCGGTGTATCCGGTTTACAATCACATCAAGTTGCGATGGATGTTGAATCTAACAATATAGCTAACGTTAATACTATAGGTTTTAAATATTCTCGTGCAAATTTTTCAGACCTTTTAGCCCAAACAAAAGCCATAGCAACAGCACCCCAAGGTGAGCTTGGCGGTAAAAATCCCGTACAAGTAGGACTTGGTTCGACGGTAAGTTCTATGACAAGAATCTTCTCTCAGGGTTCTGTTCAAAACTCGGATAAAAATACCGACGTTGCTATTCAAGGGGATGGCTTTTATATTATATCTCCCGATGGGGGAAACACTTATAAATATACCCGCTCAGGTGACTTTAAGTTTGATGCACAAGGTAACTTTGTAGATAACAACGGTTTCATTGTGCAAGGTTGGCTTAGAGATGAAGATACGGGACTTGTTGACTCAACAGCACCCATAACAAACATAAATATCCCGCCGGGATTAACAACACCTGCAAAAGCTACGGAACAAGTTGTTCTAAAAGCTAACCTTAATTCAGGAACAGAAGTCGAACATTTTTCTCCTGCGTATGAGATACCGAGTGGTAGCGGTACGGTTCAACCCGCAGCAATAGACTCAAATGGTAATCCTGTTAACTCGGGTGATTTAGGTGTAATGTTTAATGGAACGGGTGAAGCCTTTTCTCTTCAAGACGGACAGGGTATATGGGCATCTTTTATAGATTCGACTCATCAACTAATGGCTGCTGTACCAGGAACGGGTGGTGCAGCAGAAACATTTTCTGTAGATTTTACTTTAGATGATGGTACTACTCAAAATGTTACAGTAAACCTTCCCCTTGGTAATTCAAGTGCACAAAATGGGGCACTTATAGAGGCAGCTATAAAAGCTCAAACGGCAATAACCGGTGTTGATGCTATATATGATTCAGGTACAGGAGCTTTGGATCTTATAAATAAGAATAATGATACTTCGGTTTCTCATAATATTTATGTAGCTGATAATGGTTCTACAGGTGTAGCTGCTGCTGCCATTACTGGTACACCTGCTTTTGGTGCAGCTTTAGTTGCAGGCGATACTCATCATACAGCCTTTAGATATGCATACAATTCAACAGGTGGTTCAAGTGCATCCGGTGCAGATAAAACCTTTCAAACTATGGCAGACTTGCGTTATGCTTTAGAAGAACAGGCTCAAGATCAAGATTATGGTGCAGGTGGTCTTGCTGGTGTTACTGTTGAAGTGGATGATCTTGGTAGATTTGTTATTAAGAACCCTACAAATACAGCTGATGATTATGATATGTCTCTAAATATTACTGCAATTACAGATGGTACTACAACGAACAATGTACGTTTTACCGATGCTATAGATTCACTTAGCTCAGTATTATCAGCAGGTACAGGTGGTACAACATTTTCTGAAAGTATTAATGCGGCGACACATTCGAGTTCTATTGATGTATTTGACTCACTTGGTTCAAAACATACGCTTAGAATGGAGTTTAGAAAAACAGCACTTAACCCAAATACCGGTTCAACATGGGATATGGTAATATCTGTACCTTCTCCTGCTACTATAGATACGGTTTTTCCATATAATGAGAAAACAGGTGTTGTAAGATTTAATAATGACGGTTCTTTATCTTCATATAGTCCGCCAAATATATCATTTAGCGGTAATAATGGTTCAGCTCCGAACCAACAAGTATCACTTAGTTTTGGTAATGCCGGTACTTTTGCAGGTATGACGAGTTATGATGATGAATCAACTACATCGGGTATAAGCCAAGACGGTTATACCGGTGGTGATTTGGTAGGTATCAGAATCGACCAAAGCGGTACGTTAGTAGGTTCATTTTCAAACGGTAGAAGTTTTGGTCTTGCACAAATCGGTATGGCTAAATTTACAAATAACGAAGGTTTATCTACCGAGGGTGGAAACGTATTTATCCAAACTGCCAACTCCGGTGAGCCTATTATCGGTACTGCAGCTACTGCAGGACGTGGGTTTATCCAAGCGGCGGCACTGGAAGCATCAAACGTTGATCTCTCACGTTCGCTAACTCAGCTTATAATCATTCAGCGTGGTTTCCAAGCAAACGGTAAGACTATTACAACATCTGACCAACTTCTTCAAACACTTATAGGGCTAAAACAATAATAGAAAGTTCTAAATAGAACTTTCTACATCAAATAGTTTAATCCTTTATACATCTAACGCTATTACCTCTAGAAATACCATCTGTTGAATATATTCCAATAGAGGAACTGTTATATAAATAACTTGCTACATAAGCACTAGAGCCATTAGGAGTGCTAGTCCATAGTTTACCTTCATAACTCACATTAGTTAATGTACCATCATGCCAAGTTTTTACTCCAGGGACTGGTAACTTAAGGAAATTGTCAGTTGGAAAAGAATAATTATTAGCACTTCTTTCAGCTATAAATTCATCATGTGTCGGTACACGATATCCGACAGGGCAAACTGAACTACCATTTGTTTTTGACCATTGCGCTGATCTTAGTGCACCACCAGAATCTACAGTTACCCAATCTAAGCTACCTTTTACAAAGTATCGATTTGTATTGGTAATACTAGTTTGTTTTACAGTTGTTGTAGAAGCAATGTCACTTTCATGACCATCAGTACCTCTACCCCATTGATAGTAGTCTCCAAAACATCTAGTATTCGATTGATCCATTGATGTTGAACAAGCCTCTGTAGCACCAATATTTCTATCCAACCATACTCTTCCTGTATAAGGTGATGTTACGGTTTTATATGATAGTTCGTTATGAGTAATAATATCTTCTACTTCAATATTACAACTGCCTGAAGCTTTTATGATAAATTTTTGTCCTACTTCAAGTTCGTTAAAAGTAGAACCATTAAACATATAGTCGATACCATTCGCAGTATAAAGTTTAAACTCATCATTTTGAGCATCATTAATTAAGATATAGTCTACACAAGAGTTATTAAATACACTTAAATCTTCTATCGTTGTAGGAGTATCCAACTCTTGTATTCCATCATGTATTTCAAATGTATGTCCGTATATATAACTAGAGAACAATGCAATAGATAAAATTGCGACTAATTTTTGTGTCATTTTTAATCCTTTTAAATAAAATACAACAACTGTATCGGAAAATAAATTAATTCATTATTAATTTTAAATAATAATATTTAATAAAAATACTGTATATTATGTTTATATAGTAGAGTATTAAACTTTTGCTATAATTTCCTAATTATTTTACATTAGGAAATTGTATGAAATTTGCCGCACCCCTTAAATCAAATTCAAAAAAAGTTATGTTACTAGGTTCAGGTGAGCTAGGACGTGAAGTAGTTATCGAAGCTCAGAGATTAGGTCTTGAGACAATAGCAGTTGATAAGTATGAAAATGCTCCCGCACATCAAGTAGCACACCGCTCATATGTTGTAAATATGCAAAACAAAGATGCTATTTTAGAGATTATTAGAAGAGAAAAACCTGACTTTATTTTGCCTGAGGTTGAAGCACTTTCAATTGAAGCTCTTTTAGAAGCTGAAAAAGAGGGCTTTAACGTTATCCCTAATGCAGATGCCGTAAATAAAACGATGAATAGAAAAAATATCCGTACATTTGCTGCGGAAGATTTAGGACTTAAAACAGGACCTTATAAATTTGTAACTACGCAAGAAGGTTTACTTGAAGCAGCCAAAGAATTAGGTTTTCCCGTTGTTATAAAACCTGTTATGAGTTCATCAGGTCACGGTCAATCGGTAGCACGCAGTGAATCAGATATTCCGCATTCATGGGAGGAAGCAAAAGAAGCTCGCGGTGATGCAAGTGAGCTTATAGTTGAAGCTTTTGTAGATTTTGACTACGAAATAACTCTTTTGACTGCAAGAAACGGCAAAGAGACAGTTTTTTGTGAGCCTATCGGACATGAACAGCGTGATGGGGATTATGTATTTTCATGGCAGCCTATGCAGATGACTCCTAAGGCTCTGCAAAATGCTCAGGATATTGCAAAACGTATTACAGACGGACTTGGCGGTCAGGGTATTTTTGGAGTTGAGCTTTTTGTTAAGGGTGATGAGGTTTACTTCTCAGAAGTTTCTCCGCGTCCGCACGATACTGGAATGGTAACTCTGATAACTCAATCTCAGAGTGAGTTTGCACTGCATCTACGTGCAGTACTTGGTCTGCCTTTAGGTTTTACATTTTACGGAGACGGTGCATCTGCCGCATTTAAAAGTGAAGTCGATTCTTACGCACCTGTTGTAGAAGTAGATGAGAGTTTATTTACAGACAACTCTTATGTAAGAGTGTTTGGAAAACCTGAAGCACATAAGGGTCGTCGTTTGGCTGTGGCACTGGTTTTTGATAAAGTGGAACGTGCCTTAGAGAAGTCACGTGAATTAATTAAAAAAATAAGAGATGCTTAATATATGAAGATAGTTATTTTAGATGCTTTAACTTTTGGAGAGACTGATTTAAGTCAGTTTAAAAGCCTTGGAGATGTGGAAGTTTTTCAGACAACAAGTGTCGAGCAAACAAAAGAGCGTATAACGGATGCAGATGTTATAGTAACAAACAAAGTTGTTATAACAGACTCTCTTATGGCAGATGCAACAAACTTAAAACTGATATGTATAGCTGCGACAGGTATGAACAATGTAGATTTAGATGCAGCCAAGACAAGAGGTATTGAGGTTAAAAACGTAGCAGGATATTCAACAGATTCTGTAATCCAACATACGTTTAGTATGTTGTTTTATCTAGTTGGTCACTCGCGTTATTATGATGAGTATGTGAAGGACGGTAGCTATTCAAAAAGTCCTGTTTTTACAGATATATCACGTCCGTTTTTTGAAATAAAAAACAAAAAATGGGGAATTATAGGTCTTGGTTCAATCGGTCAGGGCGTAGCTAAATTAGCAGATGCATTTGGTGCAGAAGTTTGTTACTACTCGACAAGCGGAAAAAATCACTCACAACCGTATAAGCGTTTAACTTTAGATGAGCTTTTGGCTGAGTGCGATATCGTATCTGTTCATGCACCGCTAAGCGATAAAACAAATAACCTTTTAGATTATGAACAGTTGTTAATGTGTAAAGATGGAGCTGTAATTTTAAACCTTGGTCGCGGCGGTATAATCAATGAAGATGCTATAGTTAAGATTATAGATGAGAAAAACATATCTTTTGGTTTGGACGTTTTAGCAAAGGAACCGATGATGCAAAACCATCCGCTTCTTAGTGTAAAAAACAAAGATAATCTATATATAACTCCACATATTGCTTGGGCTTCAGATGAAGCTAGAGATACTTTAATAGCATCTATAATACGAAACATCAAAAACACCTTTTAAAGGATAGAGATGCCAGAAGTTGCTTTACTGTTTTCAGCATTTCTGGCTGCTACAATCTTTCCTTTTTCTTCTGAAATCGCTTTCGTAACGGCTATAGCTAATGATATGCCAGTATATAAAGCTATAACAATAGCATCTATAGGAAATGTTAGTGCTATTATTGTAAACTACTGGTTTGGTTATTGGCTTTATGAGAAAACACATAATAAACTAGAGAGTTCAAAAGTAGGTACAAAAAGTCTGGAGTACGGTAAAAAATACGGTTACCCGATTTTGTTTTTTTCATGGCTGCCTGTTATAGGTGACCCGCTAACATTAGTTGCAGGTGTTTTAAGACTTAATTTTGTTCTATTTTTATTTATTGCGGGATTTTTAAGAGTTGGACGTTATGTGGCAATAGCTTATTTAGCTATATGATGGTGGTTTGAATCATCATCTACGGAGAATGGATGCTGGTTGCCAAATTCTTCTTTAGTAAAACGAAATCTAAAGTTATCAATATATTTTATTAAAATTTTATACGCTTTATTTATCTCTTGAAACTTTTCTGTTGAACCCTCAGGCATATCCGGATGAAATTCACGCGAGAGTTTTTGATAGCGTTTTTTCACACCCTCTTTTGTTTCAACTCCGATAAGCCCAAGTGTCTCCACGGCTTTTTCAAACTCTTTGTACGTAACACTAAATATAATAAAGCCTTTTGATTTATTTATAAGCATTATATCAATTTTCAGGTAAGAAAATTTTTGTATAATTCATCTAATTAAAGGATAACTCTGAATAAGGAAGTTATAAATATGCAAAACAAAGTTTTAGTTATAGGTAGCGGAGGAGCCGGACTTGTTGCGGCTTTAAATGCTCATGAAGCAGGTGCAGACGTTACTGTTTTAACAAAAGATTATCCAACACGTGCTCAAACATCTATGGCACAAGGCGGTATAAACGCGGTTTTAAAACACTCGCAAAACGACAGTGTTGAAGCACACATTGCTAACACTTTAAAATCAGCTCACGGAATCGCCAGTGAGGAGGAAGTAAAAAAACTCTGCACAGAAGCTGTAGATGCAGTAGAGTGGTTGGATAATATCGGGGTTCAGTTCTCACGCACAAAAGATGGAAAAATCGCACATCGACGTCTTGGCGGTGCAAGTGGAGACAGAGCTTGTTATGCACAAGATTATACGGGCTTAAAAATTTTACATACTCTTTATGATCAGGTTATTTCTAAAAATATTGAAATTATAAATGACAGATTTCTCTTAGATATTATAACTAAGCAAAACAAAGTTGAAGGTGTTAGTGTTTTAAACAAACGCAGCGGCGAAGTAGAAGTATATAGTGCAAATGCTGTTGTTTTGGCAACAGGCGGTTATGCCCGCATCTATGATAAACACTCGACAAATGCAGTAGGAACAAGCGGAGACGGTATAGCTGCGGCAATTAGAGCAGGAGCAAGAGTCAGCGACATGGAGTTTGTTCAGTTTCATCCTACGGCACTTAAAAACTCATCTATCCTAATATCCGAATCTGCCCGTGGGGCAGGCGGGCATCTGCTAAACTCCAAAAGTGAGCGTTTTGTAGATGAATTGTTACCGCGTGATGAAGTAGCCCGTGCCATCCATGAAGAGATGCAAAAGGGTGAGGATATATTTTTAGATATCCGTCACTTGGGCGAAGAGTTTATAGATGAAGAACTTCCCCAAGAGAGAAAACTGGCAAAACTTTATGAAAATGTAGATCCCGTATATGATTTAATCCCTATCAAACCCGTAGCGCATTATACGATGGGTGGTATAGAGGTAGATAAAAACTCACAAACCAAAGTTGAGGGTTTGTTTGCCTGTGGAGAGTGTGCAAACCATAGAGTCCACGGTGCAAACCGTTTGGGCGGTAACTCACTTTTAGAGTTAGTAGTATTTGGACGCGAAGCGGGAGTAAGTGCCGCAGATTATGCTAAAAATATTAGTGTAGATGCCAGTGTTGATAAAATAGAGTCGAATAATATTTTAGATGAAATAAATACTTATACAAACGATATAAATTTTTATGAAGCAAGAACTGCTTTAGGGGATATGTTTTATAAAAACGTAGGTATTTCAAGAGATAAAAAAAGTTTGCAAGAGAGTTTAAAAACTATAAAAGATTATATATCCAAACTACATCTAATGGGTGTAAAAGATAAGTCTAAAATCTATAACACAAACCTAATAGAGTTTTTAGAGTTTAAAAATATGTTAGAACTCTCCAGACTTGTTTTAAAAGGCGCACTTGATAGAGAAGAAAGCAGGGGTGCTCACTATAGAAGTGATTTTCCAAATGAAAATGAAGCCTATGCCAAGCATACGATAGTAGATATAAACGGAGTTGTAGCATCATGAACATAAAAATAAAAAGAGACGAGTTAGTAGAATACAATGTTTCAGAGTTAAAAGGTGCGACGCTTTTAGAGACTCTTAATTATATAAAAACAAAAATAGATCCTACTCTTACATACTCTAGCGGATGCAGAAGCAGTGTTTGTGGTAGCTGTGCAGTGCGTGTAAATGAAAAAGAGGTACTGGCTTGTTCATATAAAGTTCAAGAAGGTGATGTCATAGAGCCTTTAAAAAATGTAGAAGTTATACGTGATTTGGTTGTAAATATGGACAAGGCTTACGAGTTTAATGCAAAGTCAAAAGCTTGGATAAATAAAAGTGCATCTACACCTGATGTCACTCAAGAAAATGAAAAACTAAATGAGGTGCAGAGTGACTGCATACTATGTGCATCTTGTTACAGTGCTTGTCCGGTATATGCGGTAAACCCCGAGTTTAAAGGTCCTTTTTCACTAACACGTGTGTATAAATACGTAAGTGATGTTAGAGATTCGGATGCAAAAGAAAAAATAGATGTTATTCAAACTAACGGTATTTGGGATTGTACCTTATGTAACGAGTGTACAATGGTTTGTCCACAGGATATATCAAGCAAAGCCGATATCGAAAAACTGAGAATGAAATCTACCCAATACGGTTATATGGATCCAAACTTTGGAAGCTTTGACGGGGGACTTGACTTTCTTTAGTTAGTAGTTGTGTTATAATATCCTCAAATAATAAATTGCACAAGTGCAATTGGGCTTCCTGCCGAAGGAATCCTAGTGATAACGTAACAAAAGAGATTACTCTTTTTTGTGTTATTTATAAATGGAGGGTTTCCTTTCATTTTATGAAATAAAATTAAAGGGATATGTTATGGCAAAAGAACACTCGTTTGATATAACGGCAAAAATAGATTTGCAAAATTTCAAAAATGCAATCAATCTTGTTGATAGGGAAGTGGCAAACAGGTATGATTTTAAAGGCACACCGTATGAAGTTAACTTTAGAGAAAAAGAGAAACTTCTTATTTTAGTAGCATCAAGCGATAACAAACTAGATGCACTTAAAGATATCGTTATATCCAAGTTTTTAAAACAGGGTCTTAGTTCAAAAGTTTTGGACGAGTTAAAAGTTGAAGATGCATCGGGTGGGACAAGAAAAGCTACATTTAAAGTCGTAGATTATATAGAGACTAAAGAAGCAAAAAAAATCACGGCAGATATCAAAAAAATGAAGTTAAAAGTTACCGCTCAGATAGAGGGTGACAGCATAAGAGTTAAGGGTAAAAATCTTGATGATTTGCAAAAGGTTATAAAAGAGATTCGTTCAAGCGAGTGGGAAGCTCCGCTAACATTTGAAAATATGAGATAATTGGAGATACGATGGATAAGATGAGTATAGCTGAGGCTGCAGAGTTTTTTGGTGTATCTAAAGAGGCAATTCATAACAGAATAAGACGTGGTTCTTTGGTAAGTGAAGTTGAAGATGGACAAAAATATGTCATGGTTGATTCTGATTCACAAGCTACGACCAAGCCGTCTAAAAAAACAACTACAAACAGGTCAAATAATACTCATACAGATTCGAAGTATTATAAACTTTTAGAAGAACAAAATTCACAACTTCAAAATAAAGTGGAAAAACTTGAAACTGAAACTAGAACTCTGCGTGACCAAAAAGAGCAGATGCTTATTGAGGAGCGTATAAAGATAGAAAATATTTATAAAGAAAAAGATGAACAGCTAAAAAATATAATAAATATGATTTCATCTAATCTTATGTTGGAAACAAAACCTACTATTGAGACTGCCGAGAGTGTGGAAGCTGAAATAGAAGCGGAGGAATGGATATCACTTAATAAGTTTTTAAAATCACGTGACGTTAAAAAAAGTAAACGTAAAAAAATAATCAAAGACTTTGTCAAAAAAGCAGAAAAAGGCGATGAAAGCATTCTGCTAAAAGATAAAAAATGTTATATAGACATAAACAGGTTTGAATACGACTTATAGCATCAGGCTATAAGTCTGCTAGTTTTAGGGTTAAACCTTTTAGGTGTGTGATAGGGTATGAATATGCGATACCGTCACCCTCACCCGTAATATCCAAGTCTTTCATAATTCGTTTAATTATACTCTCTACGTTTCTTGTCGGCGTAATAAACATTAGGTTTGAATCTGTTGCATCGCTATGAAGGCGAGTATAAAAGTTATCCATCTCTTCAAGTCCCATTCCGTGAGCCTGCATTATAGTCACACCTCTTGCTCCTGCTTCTTTAGCCGCTATAAGTGCTTCATCTTCTCTGTCTTTAGGTACAATAACATGTACCGCGGAAAATTGCATCGTATAAGAATGTCTTTTATCTGTTCCTTGAACATTTACGGTAGATAGACCCATGTCTTCTGCATGTTCAAGTGCATGACGAAGCTCTTCCATATGCAACTCTTCTTTTTCCTGTTGTCCTTTGATGCCCATCTTTTCGGTTATAACACCGTAACTCATAACAGTTAGCATCGGAAAAAGAGATGCAAAAGCGATTAGCCCAAAACCGTCAATAAGCGGATCGCGTCCGGGTATGTTTGTAGCAAGCCCGAGTCCTAGTGCCGCAACTAGTGGAACGGTTACGGTAGATGTAGTTACCCCGCCGCTATCATATGCAATAGGGATTATATATTTTGGTGCGATAAATGTTAATACTATAACAAAGATATAACCCACAGAGATATAGTAAACAATATCTCCACCGTGTACAATCCTAAACGCACCAAGAGCGATACCGAGTGCTACACCCAAAGCTACAAAGGCTCGAAGAACAAAATCGTTTATTTTACCGTCGGATATTTGTTGGGCTTTTTTTGCAATAGCAGTAAGTGAGGGTTCGGCCATAGTCGTCGAAAAACCTATCGCGAATGCAAATGAGTAGATAATTACGTGAGAATCATTTTGTGTCAGTTGCAATGCCATCATCTCACCTAGTGAGAATAGACCCATTTCCAAACCGACTATAAAAGCATCTAAACCGATAATAACTAAAGCAAAACCTATAACTACGTTTCTAAAATTTTCAATTGGTTTTTTTAGTACAACGTATTGAAAAAATAAAATAACCAAAAGAATAGGAGCCACATCTCCTATAACCGCTAAAATACCTTTGAGTATGTTTATAATTGAAAGATTATATGCCGTAGATGTTTCAGCCAAATGGGAAGCGACTTTTTTTACGGTTTGTGTTGCTTCAACATACTCATATACAAATATACCGTAAAACTGTACAAATATCATAGGCGTAAGCGATGCAAAGGCTATAAGCCCAAAACCATCAAGTACAGGATTGCGACCCTTTATTGTAGATGCAAGACCGATGCCCAGTGCCGCAACAAGCGGAACAGTTACCGTTGAGGTTGTAACACCGCCTAAATCAAATGCTAAACCTACTATTTCATGCGGAGATATCGTTGTAGAAGCTACGACCAGAATATAACCTGCAATGATATAATAGTGAATAGGATGACCTTTAATAATCCTCCAAACACCAAGGACTATTGCAAACCCCACGGAAAATGCTACAACCATACGAAGTGTGAATGCATCTATACGACCGCTACTTATGGCTGCGGCTTTTTCGGCAATTACGACAAGTGCAGGTTCGGCTACGGTTGTACCAAAACCTATCATAAAGGCAAAAAGTATTATCCAGAATGTTGAGCCTTTATGTGCAAAGTCTCTGGCTAAACCCTCACCGACAGGAAAAATCCCAACTTCAAGACCGAGTAAAAATACGGCTAAACCGATACCTACGATTGTTAAACCGATTGTTGTACTTAACCAGTTTTCCGGTATAGTTTGTATGATTGCTAATTGAAAAAATAAGATTACCAATATAATAGGCAATAAGTCTCTAAAAGATTCTTTAAGCAGTTTCAAAAAAGAGGCAAAGTTTAACAAGCTATGTTTCTCCCCATTACAATTTTATATGTAATTGTAACCATTTCATCTTTAAATAGCATTTTATTTAACTAATATCTTATGTTGTTTAATGATAAATTAGAAAAATTATTGTAAAATCACGTTTGTACTTCAAGGACAGCTGGCCGAGTGGTCGAAGGCGCTCGCCTGGAACGCGAGTATAGGGCAACCTATCGAGGGTTCGAATCCCTCGTTGTCCACCATAAAAGGTAGTAATATGGAAGCTAGTTTATTAATTCAGGCAATAGCAGGCTTAGTTATTATACTTGGAGGTCTATTATTCATACTACTAAAACCAAGCAATACTAAAAAAACAAAAACTATAAATATAAAATCATCCGATAAATCAAAACAGAAAATAGATTTAAATTCACTTAGACACATTATAAGAAATAGAAACTCCTCTAAAGCTCAGCTTTCCGAAGCAGTGGATTTGGTTATAAAACATCATGGAAAAATCCCCGATAAAATGGGACTTAGGTTAAATCCGCAATTTGATGTATATATGGAGATGATGATATCTTTATGCAGACATAAAAATGCCACTAAAGATATCGTTTTAAAATTTGACAGAGAACTTACGAGAGGTAATCCGGATTATAAGAGTGAAATAAACGATGCGGTAACAAAAGGGCTAAACTCTAGAAAGTAGAGTTTGCTTTTTTGGCTACTCCTTTAAAAGCATTTAGGCTAATTACAAGTCTTGGCAATAAAAGAAGGTCTGTTGCAAGAGCTACAAGCATAGCTACAACGGTTAGTAAACCAAAATATATAGTCGGTGTAAATTCCGATAAAACCAATACTAAAAATCCTATAGAGATAGCAAGCGAGGTATAAGTCATAGCATGACCTATACTTGTATGTGAACTTTGCATCGCATCTATGTAGTTTCCAAATTTTAAATACTCGTTTTTATATCTATACAGATAGTGTATAGTATCGTCCACGGCTATACCGATACTGATAGATGCAATGGTTATCGTCATCATATCAAGCGGAATTGAAAACCAACCCATAAATCCAAATACTATACCAATAGGGATAATATTTGCGATAATTGCAGCCAAACCTATACGAAAAGATTTAAAAATACTCCAAAACATAACAAACAAAAGTATAACCATAACGCTTAGAGTTAGTATTTGAGATTTGAAAAGACTCTGAAGCATATTGTTATAAAGTACCATAAGTCCAGATAGATGAATATGCTCTTTTTTTATACCTACTTTTTCGTGAAGTTCTGCTCTTATCTTTTTTAAAAGTTCATCCCTGCGTAGGTCGGGATTTGAATCGACTATACGTATGGTAAATCTGACCTGATTGTCTTTTATGCTCAGATACGGGTTTAATATCTGTTTTTTTAAATCATCAGGAAATTCGTTATATAAAAGGGCAAGTTGAAAGTTCCCAAGGTCTTCATTATTGTTTATCGTTTTACCTACCCGTAAAACAGTTCCAAAAGAGAGGACTTTCCCAAGTTCGGGTATTGATTCTAAATAGGCATGAATTTTTTCTATTTTTTGCATCTTTGTAGATGTAAACCAGTATTGGTTTTCCTGCTCTTTGGTTTCAAACTCGTTTTCAAAATCATCTAGCATATTTTCTTCAAACTCTCCAAAAGCAGAGTTCTTTTGTTTTTGGGAAGTCTCTTGTATAGTCGTGTCTTCTATTAAATCTATCGTAACGTCAAGCGGAGTAGTACCTCCAAGCTGTTTATCTATAATACTCATACCTTGAAATATTTCTGTAGAAGATTTGAAATAGTTTATAAAACTATTCTCTACAACGAGTTTGGAAGCACCGCTGATGCTAAAGAGTATTGTTAAAAAACTTAAAATAAATATAGCCTTGTAGTGTTTTTGAACTATATTTGATAAAAGTTGAGTTATTGCAAACTGTTTTTCAAATGTTTTATTCGGAGGGGAGGGTTTTAGAAAAACCATAAGTGAACCAAATAAAATATATGTAAGAAAAAATGATAGTACCAAACTCGCACTCATCATCCATCCAAGGTTAATTACGGGCAAGATGCCTGATAGTACGAGAGATGAAAAACCTGCTATGGTAGTAATAACGGCAAAAAAAGTAGGTTTTACCATAGACGATACTGTTTTTAAAATTAAGTCTTTTTGAATAAGTTTGGTTGAATTAGATGCCAACTCTCTATATCTAACTACCAAGTGAATGATAATTGAAGTGGTTAAAATTAACTGAAAAGATATAAAGTTTGATGAAACAACGGTAACTTGCCATTCAAATAGTCCAAGCAGACCTATTGATGAAACAATAGCCGCAAAAAGGATGATAAGCGGAAGAAGTACCCATTTAATCTCTTTAAAAACTACGTATAAAATTAAAATAAGTAAAAAAAGTACGATAACCCCATAATTTTTTAAGTCACTTTTGACGTAAGATATCATATCGTCGGCTATCATATTAGCACCGCCGAGAAACATATCTGCATCTGCTTGGTATTTTTTCATAATGGAGCGGATTTCAACTATATTTTTATGTTGGACATCTTTTGAGAAATTGTCTTTTAGGTTAATCATAATTGAAGTTGTTTTAAAATCCGGACTTACAAAATTTTCGATATATAATGGGTTGTTTAAAAGCTCTTTTTTTACCTCATCTTTATTTATCCCTTTTGTTTCTAAAGTTTTAGCCCCTTCTGCAAGTTGTTCAAAAGAGAGCTTGGAGGTCTCAAGAAGAGGAATATTTAAAATAGTGTTAACGGAATCTACAAGCGGAAGCTTTTGCAAATCAGAAGATATTTTTTTAATATTTTTTAATGTGTCATCGCTTAAAAGATAAGATTTTGGCGTATATGCTATCATAAGCAGGTCTTGAGATTTGTATCTCTTATAAACTTCTCTTGAATAAGCAAGATCTTTATCGTTTTCCAAAAGAAGTGTTTTAGCGGATGCATCAACCTCTAGCTTAAAAGCTTCAAAAGCTAAAAAACCAACAAGTAAAAATATAAAAAAAAGCGTATATTTCGTATATTTAAAAACAATCTTGCTGTATAAATCTTTTATCATGTCTGTTGTTTTAGTTTTGTAAGCAACTCTTCAAATGAGTGCTCACTTAAATAACTTTTAAATTGTGAACGGTAACTTTGTAAAATACTGACGTTTGCAATCTCCAAATCATATATAAGCCATTTTTGTTCTTTGTTTTTGTAAAACTTATAAATAACAAGTGTGCTTCCCGAATCACCGTCGATAGTAGCCTTTACAAAAACGCGGTTACCTTTGTTTTGTTTTGATTCTCTTACATTTGAAGAAGTTCCTTTTAACAAATCAATTCTATCTAGGTAAAAATCTTTAATATAGTCTTCAAAAATATTTGTAAATTCGTGATATTGTTTTTTTGATATGGAACTTCTGATATTTTTGTCTAAAGATAATCTAGCCATAAGTTTAAAGTCAAAAAGAGGTATTACTTCTTGGATGATTTTTTCTCTTCTGGTTTTAGCATCGTTTTTATCATCGTTTAAAATTTCGTAAAAATTATTTGATATTACGGCCATTTTGTCAAAAAGAAGTTTTTCATCTGCATTTTGGGCATTAAGATAAATCGGTAAAAAAATACCAAGCAAAAAGCTGACAAATATTTTCATTTTATTCCCCTATTAGTTTGTTCCTGTTTTGCTCGTAAGCATCTCTGATAAACGGATATAAATCTATAGCGCCTTTGGTTAAATCGCTATAGCTGGTATCACCTAGAGAGTATTCGTTTATATCTTTATATCCCCTTACTAGAGTATAAGTGGCGTATGATACCATATCATCATTAATTTTCATACTTGCATGATAGCTGGGATTTAAATAGTTATCTGTTATGTTTCCAAAAAGATCTCTTATATTATATTGACCGAAAAAAGGCATAACTATAGGAAAACCTGAACCTACGCCGTAGTATCCGAGTGTTTGACCTAAATCTTCCTTGTGCGGTTTTATTCCAAACCAGCTATCTGCCACGTCAAACAAACCTAAAATACCAAGAGTAGAGTTTGTTAAAAAACGTACGGTTTCGGTAAAAGAGTATTTAAACTTTAATTGCAAGAGATTGCTTGTAACGCTTACGGGATAATTTAGATTTTCAAAAAAATTATATATCGATTTTCTGGCACAAAAAGGCATTATATATCTATAACCGTTCGTTACCGGTTCGACGATACTTATCATCAACTTATCATTAACGTTTGTCATAAAACGATTGTAGCCTATAAGCGGGTCATATACCTCTACGGCAGAAGTTTTAGACGAAAATTCATTTTCAAACTCATCTTCAAATCCGCCGTCGTTAAAATCTTCACTAAACAGGTTTAGTGAGAATACTAAAAAAAAAGCAAAAACTATCTTCATATATCTAATCTATTTCCCAAATATTTTTAATATTATAATTTATGTATTTTAGCTAATTTTTGTAACTAATATCTATATTTTTATTTTTCGTATGATACCATAAAGAATGGAGTTGATTAAAATAAAAAATATAAATGATAAAAACTTAAAAATATACCATCAGATGCGTGATAATGCATTTGATGAGTTAAACTCTTTTGTGGCGGATTCTCCTAAGGTTGTGAATATTCTTTTGCAAAGCAAATTGGAGCTAAAAAGCAAATTGGAGCTAAAAAGTATATTGGCTACAAAAGAGTATTTTGAAGAGTTTAAATCACTTTTGGAGCAAAGAGACGATTTGCTTTGTTACGAGGCAACAAAAGAGCAGATGCAGACATTGGTCGGACATAAGATTCATCATAACTGTATGCTGCAGGGTATTCGTCCAAAAGAAAATGCTTTGGATGAACTCGGTAAAAATATACTAATGCTTGATAATATAACATCGAGTGAAAATGTCGGCTCAATAGCTAGAAGTATGGCAGGTCTCGGTGTCGGCTCATACCTTTTACCAAAAGAATCACCGCATCCGTACGGAAGACGTGCCTTGCGTGTATCTATGGGATATATGAGCAGATTAAAGTATTGCATCTATGATGATATTCTTTCAACCATAGATAAACTAAAAGCTGAAGGTTATAAAATTTATGCAGCTGAATTAACGTCAAATTCGATACCTTTAAAAGATGTAAAAGTCAGTGATAAATGGGTGTTGATTATGGGAAGTGAAGGACACGGTATATCAAAAGAGGTACTAGAAGTTTGTGATGAGGTTGTAAATATTGAGATGATGCAAGATGTTAAAAGTTTTAACGTCTCCGTAGCGGCTTCAATTATGATGTATAAGTTTGTTAATTAAGATATACTTTCACTATGAATACACAAAACTTCTCCTCTTTAAATTTAACAGACGCAATGCTTAAAAACTTGGAAAAAATCGGTTACAAACATATGACACCGATTCAAGCTAAGGCTCTTCCTTTTATACTGAAAAAAAATGATTTAATAGCCAAAGCAAAAACAGGAAGCGGTAAAACCGCAGCTTTTGGCATCGGACTTTTAAGCAACCTTGATATTAAAAAATTTCGTGTCCAATCCCTTGTACTTTGTCCTACCCGCGAACTTGCCGATCAAGTTGCAAATGAGCTTCGCCAAATTGCAAAATTTGCACACAATATTAAGATATTAACACTTTGCGGCGGTGTGGCTTTTGGTCCTCAACTTGGTTCACTCAGGCATCAGGCACATATAATAGTAGGTACGCCCGGACGTGTTTTAAAGCATCTGAACAAAAACTCTTTAAGTCTTCAAGATTTAAATATGCTGGTACTCGATGAGGCTGACAGGATGCTTGATATGGGTTTTATAGAAGAGATTCAAAATGTTATAGATTTTGCACCAAAGAAAAGACAGACTCTTCTTTTCTCGGCAACGTATCCAGATGAGATAAAAGATCTGTGTAAAAGTATTTTGGATAATCCTATAGAGGTCGAAGCCCATTTGCAAGAAGTTCCAAATGAGATTAGCGAGTATTTTTACGAAGTTAAAGCAAATGAAAAAGTTAAAACATTAGTTGAAATTTTTAGCAGATATAAACCAAACGATGTGATTGTTTTTTGTAATACAAAACTAGAATGTGATGAGTTGGCGGGTGAACTTCAAGACTCAAACATAGATGCCCTTGCTTTACACGGAGACTTGGAACAGTATGAGCGTAACGACGTGTTAGTACAGTTTTCAAACAAAAGTTGCCCTGTGTTAGTAGCTACCGATGTAGCTGCACGTGGTCTTGATATAAAAGATTTGGATATGGTTGTAAACTATAACCTGCCTTTTACTCAGGAGACATACACACATAGAATAGGTCGGACAGGTCGTGCAGGTGCAAAGGGCATCAGTATAACTCTTTACATAGATAAAGAGTTAGAAAAAGCAGATGAATACAAAGATGAAAAAAGAGAATTTTTAAAAATAGATAATTTTTCGGATACATCAACTTTTAAAATGCAACCGGAGTTTGTAACTCTTGTGATTGAAGGCGGAAAAAAGGACAAGCTAAGAAAAGGAGATATCTTAGGTTCACTAACGGGAGATATAGGCTTGAGCGGTGAAAATATCGGTAAAATCGACATCTACGACAGACAAACATATGTAGCATTAAAGAATGGTTTTGAAGAAAATATCATAAAAAACATTATAATTAAGAAAAAACGATTTACTACTTGGATTTTGTAAAATAAATAGTTATTTTAGTACCTACGTTAACGGTTGAGTTTATCTCTATTTTAAAACTATATTCTTTTATTATGCTCTCTATAATGCTCATTCCGACACCAAAACCGCCTGCATAAGAATTAGCACGTGTAAACCTTTTAAAAATTGTTTTTAGCTTTTTATCTTCAATACCGATACCTTCATCCTCAACAATAAGTTTTGTCTCATCTAAATAGATCTTTATGTTTGAATTTGGATGGGAATATTTTATGGAGTTGCTAAGTAGATTGTTTATAAGCATTTTTGCTTTTGTAGGGGCTATAGTTATAGAACAGGGTTTAGTATCGAGTGTTAAGACTATGTTTTTTTTCTCAATCAGTTCGTTAAAATACTCTGCACTCTCTTTTACTATATTATCAAACATAACAAGTTTGTCTTTTTCTTTTGTTTCAAAGTTTATGTAACTTAGTGATGAGTATATATCATAAAGCTGTTTTGTGCTGATTGAGATATTTTGTATACTCTTTTTATTACATTCTTTTACGTCTTTTAATCTGGATGTACTCATCATAAGTGCGGTGATTGGTGTATTTAACTCATGTGTAGTATCTTTTACAAAATCTTCAATTTCTTGAATTTTGTCTTTTATAGGTTTTAAAAATATTTTTCCCAAAACTACCGCTATTATAATAATCAGCATAGCTATAGCAGTTGTTATAAAAAATATTTTTTCTCTGATTTTTTTGAGAGAAACTACAGATTCGGTATTTTGAACTACTACATATGCTATATTTAGATGATTTGCAGCTCCGTGAGATATTACCGAAAAAACATCGCCTATCATATATTTGTCTTTTGTGAAGTCTATATCTTGAATAACGGAACCGTATAGCAACTCTTTTTTCTTGTTAAAAAGACCAATAGAGGTATTTGGATATTTTTTTAAAGAGAGCGGTTTGTTCATCATATGAGCCATTATGACTTCTGAACTTACTTCGTCGCTTATATTTTTTAGTTTGTAGTAATCATTTGCTTTTTGCATAGAGACTTGAGCATTGTAAAACCAATATGACGAGGTGATTAAAAGTATAAAAGACGAACTGAGATATAAAGATAAAAAAAGCCAAAACGACTTTTGCGATGCATCATTCATATTTATAACCCTCGCCTCTTACGGTTTGGATTTTATCTTTTCCTAAATCATCTCTTAATGTTCGTATATGTGAGCGTATAGTCGCATCGCTTGGAATATTGTCGTAATCCCATATATTTTGAATAAGTTCTTCATTACTTATTACACGTGAAGGGTTTTTTATAAGATAGTGCAGTATTTTTGCATCTTTTGAACTGATACTGATAGTTTTGGAATTTTTTATCAACTCTCTTGTAGATGGATTAAAAGATATGGAATCGGATATGAAAATATTTTGATTATCCTGCAAATGAAATATTTTTTGGGTGTTTTTTATTCTTGCATTTAACTCTTCAAGTTCAAAAGGTTTTTTAATATAATCGTGTGCACCTAAATCAAAAGCTTTTTGTAGGTGCTTTGTGTCGGTATATGCCGTTATTATAATAGTCGGAGTAGTGTTGTTGTATTCTCTAAGTTCACGCAACAGCTCAAGACCGCTTTGTCCCGTGACGTTTATATCAAATATAAACAAATCATATTTTGTTTTATCTAAAAATTTATATACATCATCCGAACTATAAGCATAATCAACATCCCAAGACTCTCTTAGGTAGTCAAGAAGTATATCGGATAAAACGGCATCATCTTCCATAAGTAATATTTTCATGCATTTATTTTAGCATTATTTTTTATAACTTTAAATATAGTTTTTTTGCACAAACATTACACATTAACTGTATAATATTGTGAAATTAACACGAAGGAGATAAGATGAGTTTAGTAAAACTGTCGGCACTTTTACTTGGTGCAACGTTATTTTTGGGTATGGGTGCTACAACGCTTAGTGCAGATATGAAGTGTGGTGCAGGTAAGTGTGGATCTTCAATGAAAACACAACAAAAGAAAGATAAAAAATGCGGAGATGCCAAGTGCGGTTCCAAAAAAGAAGCTAAAAAAGATAAAAAATGCGGTGATGCCAAGTGCGGCTCCAAAAAAGAAGCTAAAAAAACTATGAAATGCGGTGCAGGTAAGTGTATGTAAATAAAGTTTAATACTCTATTTTGAGGAGTATATTATGAGATGTAAAGAATTATATTTAAAATTCAGTTCGTACGGTAACTATGCTAAAGATGCAGCTCTTCTTTTAGCAAGGTTGACTTTGGCATACGGTTTTTATACCCCGGCTATGAATAAATGGTCGGATATAGACTCCGTAGCCGTTTGGTTCGGTGAGAGTTTAGGTATCCCTTTTCCTACGTTAAATGCATATATGGCTGCATCTACGGAACTTTTGGGTGTTATACTTTTAACACTCGGATTATTCACCCGTTTAATATCCATACCGCTTATGGTTGTAATGGTAGTAGCTATAACTACCGTGCATCTTGGAAACGGTTTTAGTGCAGGCGATAACGGCTTTGAGATACCTTTATACTACTTTTTGTTTTTACTTATATTTGTTGCCAACGGTGGCGGTAAATTTTCACTTGATCGTATAATATTCGGTGAGAAAAGTTAGTATAATAAAACTATGATAAGTAGAAGAAAGTTTTTAAGTGCGGGGTTTTTAAGCTCCGTCATATTTATTACAAACGGTTGTGGGCTATTCTCCGCAACTACTCCAAAAGAAACACTTAGCATCTTGCAAAACGATTTGTTTCCCCACAGTAAAAAAATGGGCATCGATGTCAAAAAATATATGCAGATAGTTTTAAAGCACTCAAAAATCAGTGCTACAGATAAAGAGTTTATAAAAAACGGCATCAAATGGCTAAATGAAGAAGCAGTTTTACTTTATGATACTACTTATGTAAAGCTATCGGCGAGTAAAAGACAAAAAGTCTTAAACTCTATATCCAAGACAGCTTGGGGCGAAGATTTTATACATGATAACCTGACTTATATAATGGAAGCTAGTTTTTCAGATCCGATTTACGGTGTAGCAGACGGACAAGGTTGGCAGTGGCTAGAGTTTAAAACAGGACTCCCCCGTCCAAAAGAGATGCTTTTATGATTTATGACGTGTGTATAATCGGTAGCGGTGCAGGTGGTTCGCCTATAGCATATGAGCTCTCAAATGCAGGATTTAAAGTAGTAGTTTTGGAAAAAGGAAAATACTACACGGAGAAAGATTTTTCAAAAGATGAACTAGCCGTATCCAGACGAGATAAATTTACACCGAGTCTAAAAGATGAAAAACATATTATAAACGAGATAGATGCAGATGGAAAAACAAGCCGTTTTGACGGGCACGAATACTCTTGGAGCTTTTGGAACGGTTCGATGGTAGGCGGTTCATCAAACCTGATGAGCGGATATTTTCACCGCTTGAAGCCAAATGACTTTAAACTTAAATCTGTTTACGGTGAGATAGAGGGTGCAAATGTAGTAGATTGGCCAATCTCTTATGATGAACTTGAACCTTTATATGAAAAAGTCGAGCGAGTTGTAGGTGTAAGCGGAAGTATTAAAAAACATAAGTTTTTAGAGCCCAGAAGTACACCACAGTTGCCATACGTAAAGCTGGAAGAAAACTCTGTTACAAAATGGTTTGACAAAGCTTGTGAAGATTTGGGTTATGAGAGTTTTGCAACTCCAAGGGCTGTTTTACCTATGGATGCACTAAAAAGAAACGGGTGTTCATATTCCAATTTTTGCGGTAGTTATGCTTGTGCTACGGGAGCAAAAGGGAGTGCAAGGGCTGCACTTTTGCAAAAGTGTGATGCAAAGATAATTCCAGAGGCTTTTGTATATAAACTCGGTAGTGATAAGACAAGTATAAATGAGGCTTTTTACTTCGACAAAGATAAAAAATCACACACTATAAAAGCAAAAATATTTGTACTTGCAGCACAAGCTATAGAGAGTTCGCGTCTGCTTTTAAACTCTGCTAACAAACACTTTCCTAACGGTTTGGCTAACTCTAACAAACAAGTTGGTAAAAATCTGATTTTTTCAGGTGGCGGGAGCGGAGAGGGTAGATTTGACTTTAAAGACTTAGACAAAAATCAACAAGAAGAGTTGATGCAGACCGGTCTGTTTTTTAACCGCTCTTTGCAAAATGACTATGAGTTTGAAAGTAAAGGTAAAAAGTATAAAGGCGGGACTACAGACTTTTTGTTTGAGCATCAAAACTTGATATCACGCGTTGCAAGAGAGTTTTACGATGAAGAGGGAAATATCATGTGGGGCGATAAGCTTAGAGATAAGATACATAAAGCCTTAACTACTTCAAGAAAACTTAGTTTTGAAGTATTTGTCGATTGGTTGCCTAGTGATAAATGTTTTGTAAGCGTAGATGATAAAGAAAAAGACAAATACGGTGTAAATGTCGGAGTTATAAACCTTTACGGACATCCACATGATTTAAAAGTGGGTGAGCATCTGGCACAAAAAGCCGTAAATATTTTAGAAAAAATGGGTGCACGCGATATAAACTACTCAATATCTTCAAGTCCGCCGCCAAATTTAGTAGCTGGTGGATGCAGATTTGGAGATAACCCTGAAACTTCCGTTTTAGATAAAAACTGCAAAGCACATGAGTTAGATAACCTATATGTAACAGATGCTTCATTTATGCCGACAGGCGGAAGTGTGCCATATACTTGGACCATATATGCAAACTCATTTCGCGTAGCTGAGATAATCAAAAAAGAGTTATCTTAACCACATTTTCCGGGTGCACATTTCATAGCTGAGTCACTTTGCATAGTAGGCTGTGCATTTGTGTCTCCACACTTTGTAGTTAGTTTTTTACCCTCTCTCTCACGTACACAGTTATAAAGCTCTTTTGTAGTTTTTGCAGCTATTACACAACTTTTTCTGCTGTCATCTTCACGCATCTGAGATAAAATATTTTTTTTCTTTTTATCAAGTGCGGAGTTGCCCTCAAACATATTTGCCCCGCATTTCCCGGCCCCGCATTTCATACCTGCAGGTGATTCTTTTTTAGCCTCTTTTTTCTCGCATCCGCCAAACAAAAATAACAAACTAACTAAAACAATAACAAAACTATATCTCATCTTTTAACCTTTTTTTCATATAACTCTCATAAACAATAGGGATAATTATTAAACTTAAAATTGCAGAACTTACTATTCCGCCAATCATCGGTGCGGCGATGCGTTGCATAACTTCACTACCTACACCGTCTATATACATGATCGGTAAAAGCCCTGCCAAAATGGCAAATACGGTCATAAGTTTTGGTCGAACTCTTTGAACCGCACCGTCATATATAGCATCTCTAAGATGCGATTTACTAAAACTGTCGCTAAAGGTATCTCTATACTCTTTTACACTTTGTTCAAGATAAACTATCATAACTATCGCAGTCTCGGCTGCTATTCCAAGCAGGGCTAAAAAGCCGACTATTACGGCTATACTCATGGCATATCCCAGCATATCTATATATATAAGTCCGCCAAGAAGTGCAAAAGGCAAAGTGAAAAACACAAGTACTGTTGCAAAGACTGATCGTAGAGCAAAATAGATTAGTACTAAAATAATAACAAGTACGGCAGGAATAATCCATATAATCTTAGCCATAGCAGATTCAAGATACTCACTTTGACCCGCCCACTCAATATAGTAGCCGTTTTCTAAGTTTACGTCTTTTAAAAGTTCTTTTGCTTTTTGTTTGTACTCGCTTGGTGTTACACCCTCTTTAGGCGTTATAGCTATAAATGTAACAGGAAGGGCTTTCTCGCTTTTAATAACTGACGCACTCTGTCTGTAAGATACATCTGCAAAAGTTTTTATAGGTAAAAAACCAAAGGGTGTTTTTACTTGAATGTTTTTTATAGACTCTAAATCTTTTCTTTGTGCATCTTCAAAACGTATAGTAATCGGGTAGCGTTCGAGATTTTTATATAAGGTTGAGACTTTCATACCGCCAATAGCAATTGATGTGTATTCTAGCAGTTGTTCTTTTGTTATTTCATATCTTGCAAGTTTTGTCTCATCTATATCTATGTCTAAATAATATCCGCTACTTGCTTGGTCGGCAAATACAGACTCACTTAAGTCAAAATCTCTAAGTTTTGACTCTATCAGCTGTGCATATTTTTGCAAGCCTTCTGAACTTTTGCCGTAGAGTTTGATGCCAAGTGGTGTACGAATACCCGAGAGCAGCATATCTATACGACCGCGAATAGGGTATGTCCAAGAGTTTATAAGTCCGGGAACTTGCAGGGCGTTATCCATCTCTGCTTTTAAGCTCTCATATGTAACGCCTTCACGCCACTGGTTTTGTGGTTTTAGAGTTATGATAGTCTCAAGCATCCCAAGTGGAGCGGGATCAGTTGCAGTATCTGCACGTCCCCCTTTTCCAAAAACAGATTCAACCTCCGGAAAACTTTTGATGATTTTATCTGTTTTTTGGGTAAGTGCTTTGGATTGATCTACAGAGATTCCATAAGGTGTTACAGGCATATACATAAAGCTTTGCTCATTTAGCATAGGCATAAATTCCCATTTCATATCTTTATATAATGGATACAGATATGCTAAGGATACTAATACAAAAGCAAAAATCAAATACTTTATTTTAAATCCATATATTAAAATAGGGTTATATATCCAAATAAAAAATCTGTTTATCGGGTTTTTATTCTCACGCGGAAGTTTGCCTTTTATAAAAAATACCATTAAAACAGGTACAAGTGTTATACTTAAAATCGCCCCTGCACTCATGGCAAAAGTTTTTGTAAATGCAAGAGGTGTAAAAAGAAGCCCCTCTTGGGATGTGAGTGTAAATATAGGTAAAAAAGATACGACTATAAGTGCCAGTGCAAAAAATATAGGTCTTCCAACCAGTTTTGAGGAGTCCAAAATTATCTGGATTCTTTCGGAGTTTGTAGGTTTTCTCTCAAATATTTCTTCAAATTTATGGATACTTTTATGTGCATTTTCTATCATAACTATAGATGCATCTACCATCGCACCTATTGCTATTGCGATTCCTCCAAGGCTCATTATATTTGAGCCGATGCCAAAGAGTTTCATAAGTAAAAACGTTATAGCTATGGTTAGCGGCAAAATAATAAGTACAATCAATGATGAGCGAAGATGCAGTAGAAACAGCCCGATTATGAGTACAACTATCAAACTCTCTTCTAAAAGTGTAGATTTTAAAGTATCAATCGCTTTTTCAATTAGAGATGCCCTCTCATAAACCTCTACGATTTCAACCCCGTCAACTTTAAGTTCATTCATCTTGGTTTTGATTCGTTTGATGGCAGAGTAAACATCTTCACCGTAACGAAGCATCACTATTCCGCCTACTACTTCGCCGTCACCGTTTAAATCAGCTATACCGCGTCTTGGAGCGGGAGCGAGTTCAACTCTTGCGATATCTTTTAAAATTATAGGGACACCGGCTTTTTGTGTAACTACCAAGTTGTTGATTTCATCGATTCCCTCAAGGTAACCTTTAGCTTGAATCATCCATTCAAAGCCGTTTTGAATTGAGATGCCTCCGCCCGTATCATTGTTGTTTTTCTTTAATACTTTTGCAACATCAGAGATGCTAAGGTTATATCTGATTAGTTTGTCATTGTTTATGCTAACTTGATAAGTCGGCACAAACCCGCCTATACTTGCAACCTCACTTACACCGTCAACCCCCATCAGGGCATACTTGTAGTAGTAATCTTGTAAAGTTCTAAGCTGTGCCAAATTTAGGCTGTCTGATTTTAGGGCATATTGATAAACCCAGCCTACTCCGCTTGCATCAGGACCTAGATTTACTTCCATAGATGCAGGCAGTTTTGAAGATATGGATGAGAGTTGTTCAAGCACACGGCTTCTTGCCCAGTAAAGGTCGGTGCCGTCTTTAAAAATAATATATATTAAACCGTTCTCATAAGTAGAGTATCCGCGAACCGTATCTATATTCGCTATTGCCAAAAACTGCGAAACAAGCGGATATGTCCCTTGGTCTTCTATTATCTCAGGGGATTGTCCCGCCCAATTTATTTTTACTATAACTTGCGGCGGTGACAGATCAGGCAATGCATCCAGCGGTGTATTTTTAAGAGCCCATATAGATGCAATAGTTAAAAATATTGTACCTATGAGAACTAAAAAAAAGTTTTTAATGCTAAAGTCTATAATTTTTTCAATCATTTTTTAGCCTTAATACAGATTGCTTATTTGAGCATCGCTATCCATCATAAACATAGCATTGTTTACAACTTCATCACCCTCATCTAAACCGCTTATTATCTCGTAAGTGTTTGCATCTATAGCTTTTGCATCTATGACTATAGGTTCATATTCACCTTTAAAATCCCCTGCCAAGAAGACATAGTATTTTGAATTTTTACGGATAACTGCCGTTTTTGGAAGTGTTAGGTAGTTTTGTTCTTTTAGGTGTGATTTCACATCAGCATACATACCGGGAAATATTTCGTTATCGGTATTTTTTATGCGTAAGCGTAGTGTCAAAGTAGCCTCTTGCGGATTTAGATTAGGGTATAACAAAGAGTTAGTAGTCGTATAAGTGTTTGTTAGTGACTTAAAATTTAGTTCAAATTTTTGTGCATCATTTAGCCATAGTCTGTCTTCTTCACTTAGTCTTACTTCTACCCACAACTCATTTAGATTCACTATTTCAAAAAGCTTTTGACCCTCTTTAAAAGATGAACCCTCATTTATGCTTTTTGAAAATATATAACCGCTTTTAGGGGCATATATATTTGTAAATTTAGACGTGCTTTTTGAGAGTTTAAGCTCTTGTATCTCCTTTGCATCTACTCCTAATAATTCAAGTTTTAATTCGGTACTCTTTAGCATAGAGTGGTTTTTTTTATTTTTTGTATATCTGTAAGAGCTTAAGTACTCATCTTTTGCTTTATAAACCTGAGGGGAATAAACCTTTGCTAAAAGGGAGCCTTTTTTTACATACATATATGTTTTGTTTGCATAAAGTTCTTCAACATATCCAGAAAATCTAGGACTTACATCAAAGGTAAGAGCTTCATCTTTTTTTGTATAGCCATAGTTGGTTTTCGTATATGATTTTTTTACACTTTTGACTTTTATGGTTTGAACGTTAAAGAGTTGAGTAACACTCACGTCTTTTGCATATAGTGAAAACGAAAGTAAAAAAATAAGAAATATTTTCATTTTGTAGCCCCCGATAGTTGTAAAATTTTTGCATAATTGATATTGTATAGACTAATTGCATCTATGCGTTTTTGCTCAAGTTTAAGTTTTTTTTGTAGAATCTTTATCTGTTTTAAGAGATTAGTACCCGTTGATGTGGATGCATAACTAATATCTAACATATGTTTTATATGCGCAAGTGCTTCATCATTTATGATTTTGTAATTATCATAAGCATTTTGCATCTGAATATAGTAGCTGTTAAATCTGTTTTGTATATCTATCTGTAAATCTTTTTTTTGAGCTTTTTGAGATAAAAGCAGTTTTTGTTGTTGCTCATGTTTTGATGATTCTACACCGTAGATTGGAAGGGTGATGCCCACTCCAATATTAAAGTAGTTATCAAACTCACTTCTTATAGAGTAGCCCCCATTTAGCACAAAATCCGGATAGATATTTGCATCCGAGAGTTTTACGTTTGCATTTTGTTTTTGAATCTCTTTGGTTTTTAGATTTAAATCGGGATTATTTACCAGCAGATTTTGCAAAGATTCTCTAGTAGGCACTTGGGATATGTTTAGTGATACATCCAAGGTATCAATATCACTCGCACAAAGGTAAGATAGTACGGTAAACATAGAATCTATTTGAGATTTTAGTTCACTCTTTTGTACTTTTAACTCTATGAGTGAGAGTTCCGCTTCCATCATATCTATATGCTGATTGTTATTTACGCTTGTATATGCCTCAAAAAGTTCTATAGATTTTAAAATCAGTTTTTCATTGCTTTGAAGTGTTTTATAAATTGCATTTAGCTCCCAAATTTTGTAAGCTGTTTTTTTGATTTCATAAACCAATGTTGATTTTGCTTTTTCCAAAGATGAAAAAAGTACCCCTTCTTGTGCTTTTGAGAGTTCTTTTTTATTTGTAAGTTTTGCCAGATAGGGTATTTTTTGTTTTATGCTTATGATTGTTTGCGACATAGGCTCGGAAGAATCCAAAGTGTTTGTAGTTACGGATAGTTCTGGATTTGAGAGTGAATCACTTGAGTCTATTAAATAAGAATTTGCATTTATTCTTTCGTTTATAACTTCAAGTGACGGATTTTTTTCTAATGCACTTGTTATTATTTCATCAAGTGTTAAAGCATTAAGCGTATAAAAAAATAAAAAAACAAGTATAAAAATTCGCATATAATCGACCTTTGGTTCGTATTGTACGAATTTTATTTATATTTTGTGCAGTTTATGTGTAAATATTGAATAATCACACTATATCCACACTTTTTATTTTTATAATCTATTTTAAGAAAGAGTTAATACTGCTCTTTCAATATACTTCCCTTAAAATTCAAAGTGTAGCATCGTAGTACTTCCCTTATGCGGTGCTAGATTTTGTATGAAATTTTTACTTCTGAGAGTAGCCACTCCCACTTTCCAAAATTGCTATCTGCATTTATGTGTCCGGCATTTTGGAGCAGTTTCATCTCAATGCCTAGTTCTGCTTGCAGGCGTAAAAGTTCACTCTCATCCATATACGGGTCGTTACTTGAACCAACCAAAATTGCGTCTTGGGCATAAAGTTCTGTTGGAGATTTGCAAGGAAAAAATTCATTTAGTTCTTTTATATGGGTATCCATACTAGGAGGTGCTACCAAAAAAAGTTTTTGGACTTTTTTTAATTTTTGCTCATTTGCCAGATGAAACCATAAAGTATTTGCAACCGAGTGGCATATTACAATATCGGGATTAAAATCATCCATTGCATTTAAAAGCTCTTTGCTCCACGTTGCTTTTGTCGGATTATCGACATCGCTAAATTTGAGAAAATATACGCAGCCGTAATCTTTTGCTATCTCGCCTGCCAGCCAACTCTGCCAGTGGGGGTAGTCACTCCCGCCCCAACCGTGTACTATAAGAACTTTCTTCATATAAAACCTATTTTCTTTTTAAAGCAGATTTTACCATAAAGAACAGAATGAATATCCAAAGTGTAACAGTACTGAAGATATCTATAAAACTTACATCTTCATGGATATGGATAAGCGAAGCCGCATCTATAGATGCTATGTCAAATATATAATCAAGTCCCAATCCAAAAAAGATACTTCCAATTATTATAGTTCCAAGATATATGTATAAACTTTTAGATCCCAGCATCTTTTTGACTACGCCGATTGTAACGGTATTTGTAGCCGGACCTGCAGTTAAAAATACAAAAGCGGCACCTGCACTTACGCCGTTTAACATAAGAGCCGCAGCTATAGGCAAGCTGGCTGTGGCACATACATACATCGGCAGGGCAATAGCTATTGCTATAAGATAGGAAAATATAGCGTACTCGGTTAATAGATTACTTAGATTTTCAGGTATAGATATAGTTATGATAGCACCGATTACCAGACCCCAAAAAAGCGGAGTAGCTATATCTCCAAGCAGAGTTACAAAAGCATATCTCATAGCTTTAACAAATGAAAATTTGGTTTTTTCATCAGTCTTTTGAGAACTACAACATGAACTCTCAGTAGAACTGCAACAACTATCTTCTTGTTTTGGAGAAAAATTCATAGCACTTGAAAATACTTGGGAATTAGCAGGTTTGGTATTTGTATTTACCGCAGAAAAACTCATTGACGGCTTCTCTTGGTCTTTATCGTATATGTTTGTTAGTATTCCCGCAAGAGTGGCTATAACCATTGATGTTACAACCCTGTAAGTAGTAAACACCCAGCCAAACATACCGTATGTTGCCAAGATGGAATCAACTCCGGTTATAGGTGTTGAGATTAAAAAGCTAAGAGTAGCCCCTTTAGATGCACCGCTTTTTTTGATACTTGTAGCTAATGGTATGACACCGCAAGAACAAACCGGTAGGGGTATTCCAAAAAGCGTAGATTTTATAACTGAAGATATGCTTTCTTTTCCAAGATGTTTGGTTACTAAGGTATCCGGTACTAATTCGTGTAAGATACCCGCAAAAACAAGACCGAAAAGTATATACCAAGACATGGCATTGCTAAGATTATATAAAGCGTTAAAAAATTCTAATATAAGTTCCATAATTAAGATTTTACTTTATATATCTTATATATAGTTTTTAAGATATAACTAATTGTTTTTAGTTAGTTTAATAAGTCTCTAGTCATTATTCGTATTTGCCGTTATAGCATTAGCTATACGCAGCATTGTCTCTGTTTTACCTATAACAGACATTACGACATCAAGTCCCGGTCCGCCCATTTTACCAAGCAGTGCTACACGAAGAGGCTGACCGATTTTTCCAAAACCGATTTCCATCTCGTTTACTACTTCTTCCATTAGATGGTGATAATCGGTAGGCATATGAGGATTTTCAGCCTTGGATAGTTTTGCTCCAAAAGTATTTAAAATAGTTATAGCATCACCTTTAAAAGCTTTTTTGGCTGCTTTTTCATCATAATTCTCAGGCGTACTCAAAATCTCTTTAGCCATATCAGCCAAATCTTTTAGGGTTTTTGCACGCTCTTTTAGTGCATCCAGCAGAATCTCTTTTTTGTCGTGTGAGGTAAGTATCAGCTCATAATCCGTTAACATATCGGCTAAATCGGTGTTAGACGTATTTTTAATATAGTGGGAACTCAACCACTCCAATTTTTCGGTGTTATATATAGAAGCCGACTTGTTTATATCTTCCGGATTAAAAAGATGTATCATCTCCTCCATTGAAAATATCTCTTGATCGCCGTGACTCCATCCTAAACGAACTAAAAAATTTAGAAGTGCTTCAGGAGTATAACCCATATTTTTATACTCCATCACATCGGTAGCACCGTCACGTTTTGAGAGTTTTTTACCTTCGGAATTATGAATCATAGGTACATGATAAAACTTAGGTATCTCAAAACCTAATGCATCGTAAACTACTATCTGTTTTGGGGTATTGCTTAAATGGTCGTCTCCGCGGATAACTTCGTTTATTCCCATTAAGGCATCATCAACGGCTACTACGAAGTTATATGTAGGGCTTCCATCAGCTCTGGCAATAACAAAATCGTCAAGTATATCTTCGGCTTGAAAAGATATATCTCCTTTTACGCCGTCACGAACTATAATTTCACCCTTTAGCGGAGCTTTAATACGGATAACAGGCTCAACCCCTTCCGGCGGTACTCCGTCAAAATCTCTATAGCGCCCGTCATATTTTGTACGCTGTTTGTTTGCCATCTGCTCTTCACGTAATGCATCTAGCTCCTCTCGAGACATATAACACTTATATGCTTTATCTTCATCTAAAAGCTGTTTTATATATTTTGCATAGATATCGTCACGTTTACTTTGGTATTCTATCTCGCCGTCGTGTTTTAGTCCAAGCCATTCAAAAGCTTGAAGTATAGCCTGTGTAGCTTCTTCAGAATTTCTTGCTTTATCGGTATCTTCGATGCGAAGTACAAATTTTCCGTTATTTTTTTTAGCCCATAGGTAAGAAAAAAGTGCAGTACGAAGACCGCCTATATGTAGATAACCTGTCGGAGAAGGAGCAAAACGTGTTACAACCATGAAAATGCCTTTGTGAAAATCTACGCAATTTTAAGCTAATATTTGTTAGACGCAGATTAAAGGTATAAAATAAATCTGAGCTTTTGCTATAATTTATTAAAATCTATTTTAAATCAACATTATAGATAAAATATTATTGTATAATCTCGCCAAAGGGGAGTGAAAAATATAACAAAGTAGGAAGTTGATATGTTTAAAAGTTTGAAAAATTTTATTTTTACTACAAACGCTTTATTAATTAGTATTCTTTTTATAGTAGTCTTCATATTCACTACATACCTCCATACTACTTTGGTACAAAAAGAAGCAATTAAACACGCCGACATAGTCTCAAATCAAGTATTTTCATCGATGTATCAGGTTATGAAAAAAGGTTGGGGTAAAAAAGATATAGACGATTTTATAAACTCTCTTGATAAAAATTTTAAAAACAGTAACTTTGATATAACTATACACAGATCATATTTGATAGACGAACTTTTTGGAAAAGCTTTTCAGGAAAAATCCGATAACAGAGTCAGAAATGTTTTCCAAACCGGACAAAAATATACCTTCACTTCTTTTAAACAAATTAGAAACACTATGCCTCTGCTTGCCAAGAAAGATTGTCTGACATGTCATACAAATGCAAAAGAAAACGATGTACTCGGCGTAATAGATATTGAACAGGATTTGATTAATATAATAAACGATACATTTTTAGAGTATATATATTTTCTATTGACAATAATTCCTATATTTATTTTTGCCTCATATATGACTTCCAAATACAGTTCAAATAAAATATTGTTTTCGTTGGATAAATTCAGAGAAAAAGTTGAGAAAATAAACAGAGTTGAAGACTTGAGTCTTATAGATGAAAAACATTGCAGTTCCAAAAGTTTTAAAGAGATAAACTATATTATCAAAGAGGTAAACAATCTCTCGGAAAAACTTAAAAATATTGCCGTGGATAAAGAACTTTTGGAGTTTGAAGTCAAACTTTTAGATAAGTTAATTATAACATCGGATATGATTAAAGATTGGAGAGTCTATATAAAAGAGCTGCTTGTAGATATTAATTTGGTTATGGAGACTACATCTTTGATAACTATTTTTAGAGTTGGAGATGAGCATTATGAGATTGATATTTTTTGGTATGGTGTTCCGGATGATGGCATAAAAAGAAATATAGAGAGTTATATTGCACACTCTATAGAAAACGATGAATCTTTTGATGCAATATCGGATTATGAATTTAAGCATAACATCGCATACAGAGATCATATAGTAAATAATGACGAGTATCAAAACTTTGATCACAGAACAAAAACTTTGTTTTTAGAAAGTCCTAAAATAGGCGGTATAGTCGGAATAAGCGTAAACTCAATAGAGGTATATGATTCGGTAAAAAATATAGTTTTAGATTCTATCCTCACAACTATGGCAAACTTAGTGGGTTCCATTAAAGCTATAGACAAATATACAAACGACTTAGAGTTTTACGCTGCACATGATCCGCTAACGGGTCTTTTTAACCAAAGAATTTTTATGGATATGATGGATAACGAAATTCATAGGGCAGACAGAAACGATTATCCGTTTGCATTGATGGTTATAGACTGCGATAATTTTAAACCTATAAACGACCGTTACGGGCATACTTTTGGAGATAAATTTCTACAGGAATTTTCTAAAGTATTGAGTGAGATGAAAAGAGCTGAAGACATTTTATCTAGATACGGTGGGGATGAATTTACGCTAATCTTACCTAACTGCGATATTGCAGGTGCGAAAAATATAGGAGATAAAATAACTAAAAGAATTGAAGATTTTAGACTTGAGACTCCTGAGGGCGACTTTACTAGTGTTACGGTTTCTATAGGTGTATCTATATATCCGCATCACGCAACAACTACCAAGGAGCTGTTTATTATAGCTGACGGTATGATGTATAAGAGTAAAGAAAACGGTAAAAACTGTATCGAACTACCGACTCAAAGTGACATATCCGATATCATCAAAGAAAAAAATGAAAAAAGTACACTTCTTCTTAAAGCGGTATCAAACAATAAAATCGTTCCGTATTTTCAACCGATTCAATCATCTGCAACGGGTGATATAGAGATAAATGAACTTTTAATGCGTATAGAGATAGACGGAAAAATCATATCTGCAAAAGACTTTATAGAAGTGGCAGAAAATATGAGCCTGATTAACAGAATGGATATTATGGTTATAGAGAATGCTTTTAGAAAAATACAAGATGAAAAATATGAAGGATTATTGTTTATAAACTTGTCTCCTAAGTCCATAATAGTCGGGGATTATATGAGAAATATAATAGATTTGATTTTAAAATACAATATCTCAAAAGATAAAATAGTATTTGAGATTACCGAAAGAGAAACCGTTAAAAACTTTACTATTTTGGAAAAATTTGTTTTAAACCTTAAATCTGAAGGCTTTAAGTTTGCGATTGATGATTTTGGTTCGGGATTCTCGTCTTTTCACTATATTAAAAAATTTCCAATTGATTATTTAAAGATTGACGGTGAATTCTTAATAAACATAAACAAAGATGCCAAAGATAAAGCTTTTGTTCACTCTATAATAACACTTGCAAAAGACTTAGGCGTTAAAACAGTAGCGGAGTATATAGAAAACGAAGAGATTAAAAATACGGCTATAGATATGGGTATAGATTATCTTCAAGGATATCATATAGGAAGACCCAAAAGAGACGTTAAAAATATAATAGAGTAGTGTTTTACCTACTTATTTGTTAAAGCTTGGTAGAATATCGCTCTAAAGATATAAAATTAGGATTTTTATGTACAAGATATTTTTAACGTTATTTTTCTCCGGCGTACTTTTCGCCGAACTCATCGACGGTATAGCCATTACCGTTAAAGGCTCACCGATAACTTTATATGAAATAAAAGAAGAGATGAAACTTACCAATCTTAACGCTTCAAAAGCTGCAGATATTTTGATAAGAAAAAAACTCGAAGAGCTTGAGATTCAAGAGAGGGATATAAAAGTAAGCAGCAGTGAAATTTACGAAGATATTAAAAAAACGGCAAGCCAAAACAATATGAGTATAAGTGAGTTTTATGAAGCGGTCAGAAACTCTAACGGACTTACTTCTACTCAGTTAAAAGAGAAGATAAAACAAAAACTGTTATCACAAAAACTATACTCGTCTATAGCATACTCATCAGTTACCAAACCCTCAGATGCAGAGGTGGAAGAGTATTATGAACTTCATAAAGACGAATTTATTCATCCAAGTGCGTTTGATGTAGTTATATATGCTTCCAAAACTAGAGAGAGGCTAGAGGAAAAAGTTAATAACCCTATGTTTTATTCACCCGACATTCAAACAAACGAACAGCATCTTCCTTACGATAAAATATCTCCGGAACTTGCCTCACTTTTGGAAAGAACACCGCTTAATACTTTTACGCCTATTGTTCCTAACGGACAAGACGGATTTATGAGTTTTTATATCAAACATATAGAGTCAAAACAGCAGTCTTCGGTCGAGAGTGTTAAAAATCAGATTATTTCCAAAATCATGGCAGGAAAACGTGAAAGAGTACTGGCTGAACATTTTGCAAGAGTTAAGTTAAATGCAGATATTCAAAAAATAAGAATGCCGGAATAAAAAATGTTAAATGACAAAAATTTTATAAACATTGCAAAGGAAATATCGAGTGCATCTAAATGCGTGTCAAAAAAAGTAGGTGCGGTTATAGTAAAAGAAGGTCGCATCCTCAGTACCGGTTATAACGGTACACCGGCAGGATATACAAACTGTTCGGAGCATTGGGATAACGAATATACGAGTGAGCATCACGAGTGGTCAAAGACATATGAGATACATGCCGAGATGAATGCTATTATTTGGGCAGCACGAAAAGGTATAAGTATAGAAGACGCTACTATATACGTAACGCTTGAGCCGTGTGCGGACTGTTCAAAAAACATTATTGCAAGTGGAATAAAGCGAATCGTTTATGAAAAAGCATATGAGCACAACCATTCAGAGATTATTTCAAAATTTATAAAAGATAACGGGGTTGTTATAGAAAAAATCACGACTTCTTAGCTAATTTAGCGAAGTCAATCTCCTCTTTTTTATTTTCATCATCACGTTTTTTATCTTCTTCATAGTTACCGCTTGAAAATATATACTCGCTTTTTTTAAGTATGCAACCTTTAGTACCGGGAATACAATCTTTTTTTAAAAGTTTGCAGTATCCACCGTGATCATGCTGGCAAGTCCAACCCATTTTTCCCTCATATTTTATTTATAGATATATAATTATAACTTAAATATGTTTTTTATGATAAAATACTCTTAAGGGGATAGTAATGAGTGTTTTAGGCAGACAAGTTGTTAATAACTCATCTTACGAAATATATGCATATGACATACTGTATAGAAGTGAGGGTGAGGATATAGATTCAAACGACCTCTCGATTTCTGCATCTTCGGTTGCGACGGTTCTTAATGATTTTGGACTGGAAAATGTTGTCGGTCACTATAAAGGCTTTTTAAGAGTAGATACCGAATTTTTATCCAACAGCATTATGAATACACTCTCAAAAGAACAATTTACTTTAATGATTTTGCAATCTTCTTTTTTGGACAAAAGTCTTGTCCCGAAACTTCAGAAACTGGTTAAAAAAGGCTTTAAATTCGGATTAAACGATTCAGTTATAAACAGTTCTACGATTAATGCCGTTGTCACTTTGCTTAAGTATGTTAGCTTTGTAAAAATAGATGTTTTAAACTCGGATGAAGTATATGTAAATAAACTAATAGAATATTTAAAATCAAAGAACAAGAAAATAATAGCCTCAAAAATTGAAACACACGAAGTATATGACATATATAAAGAAAAAGGTGTTGATTATTTTCAGGGATATTATCTAAAACGACCAAATATTATAAAAACAACCGCTTTTAACGCATCTCAGACTCAAATTTTAGAACTTTGGAAATTAATTAAAAATAATGCCAGCACAAAAGAGATTGTTTCCGAATTAGAAAAAAATCATGCACTTACTTTGAAGCTAATGCAGTTTATAAACTCATCGTTCTTTTCCTTTCGCACACAGATATCTTCTATGAGTCAAATAATAAATCTTTTAGGCAGAGATGCCTTGGCAAACTGGCTTTTAATATTTATGGTCTCTGAAAAAAATAAAAACGGACCGGTCAACCACCCTTTACTTTTGATGGTAATAAACAGAACAGAAGTTATGGTAAACCTTTTAAAACTTGTAAAACCCTCATCTTCGATGGAAGAGAGATCTACTGCGTATTTGGTAGGGATGCTATCGCTTATTCATCTGTTGTTTCAGATGGAACACAGGGAATTTTTGCATAAACTGCGTGTATCGGACGAAGTAGAAGAAGCTATGTTTGAAGCGAAAGGTTTTTTTGGACAGCTACTTGTATTTACTCGTTATATAGAAAATGCGGATGCTGCACACATAAATGAGTATATAAAAAAATATAATCTCAATAAAGATGATACAAATCGGATTATAACTCAAGCTATGGTTAAAGTTAATGAGTTTGACAGGATGATAAAAGAGAGTTATTAAAATTGTCATAATTCTGTTACAATATTTTAGAATTATTACAAAAGGAAATAACATGATTAAACTACTAATAGCTACTTTTATAGCATCCGCTTCTTTATTTGCCGCACATTGGGGATATACCGGACATGAAGGTCCAGAGCATTGGGGAGATTTGAGTCCAAAATTTACAATGTGTAAAGAGGGTAAAAATCAATCCCCAATCAACATATCCGATAAGGTAACTATAAGCACAAAAAATCTTCCAAAGATTAACTTTAACTACGTTACAAAAGCCGTAGAAATTGTAAATAACGGACATACCATCCAAGTAAACGTAAAAGAGGGTAGCTCTATCGAGATAGATGGTAAAAATTTTGCTTTAAAACAGTTTCATTTTCATACACCAAGTGAGAATCAAATAGAGGGTAAAAACTTTCCGCTTGAAGCTCACTTTGTCCATATGGCACAAGACGGTTCTTTAGCCGTTGTTGCTTTAATGTATGAAGAGGGAGCCGAGAATAAAATACTAAAAAAACTGTGGTCAAGAATGCCGCATAATTCAGGCTGGGCTAGTAAGTGTAAAATGCTTGGAGAGATGTTTATTACAATGTTGCCAAAAAATAAAGAGTATTACAGTTTTAACGGTTCACTCACAACTCCACCATGTTCAGAAGGTGTTAAATGGATGGTTATGAAAGGTTATTCCCATGTTTCTAAAGCTCAGGTAGATGAATTTTTAAATCTGTTTGAACACGCAAATAACAGACCTGTTCAGCCTATCAATGCACGTAAAGTTCTAAAGTAAAAAGTAAATCGGCTTTGGTATGCCGATTGCTTCAAATATTTTGTATTCAGACTTCGTTATTAACCTTTAAGCATTTGTTGCTTTAAAAAGTAAGGATTTGTTATGAAACATGTACAAGATTACAACAAAGAATTTTTAACTATGGTGAGAATAATGAATATGTTTGACGATGGAGGAGGCTGATCCTTTCGTCTAAAAGTTTTGTACAAAAGTCGGAGGGTTTATGCCCTCCTATAAGTTAATAGAAAATTTTTTATTTAACTCTTCTAACATTTTATCGTGTTCTTCTTTTAACTCTTTATATTTGGAAATGATATCTATTCCGTAAGATGTTACTTCGTAATGGTTTTTATCTTTTGTCAGAGTTAAAGGTCTTTTTGCGGTTTTGTTTATGGCATTGATATTATTTATAGCAGTTTCTAGCTTCATTTTCATTTTAATTGCAACCTCTTCTAAGGTATAACCCTCTGCAAGAAGCTCAAGTATTGTAATTCTACCCGGACCCATAAAGTTCTCACCGTCTTTTTGAACCCAAATCTGTCCGCCGATTTTGTAATTTATATCTTCATTATTATTCATATTGCAAATATAACAAGTTTTGGGTTAATATATGAGATAATAAAATATAAAAAAGAGGATTTGTTTATGTTTAAAAAAAAGTTGGAGTATTCATTTATAATTCTTTCAATTTTAGCAGTTATTTATTTGGCAAAAAATTATTATGAGAGTTACCAGTTTAAACACAATGATATTCCCAATGAATATAAAAACAGAATAATCCAAAAAGAGAAAGAAGTTTTAAACTTGATGCAAAAACATTATGGTTATGCATATAAAGTCCCACTTATTATAACGGACAAATTTAAAGGCAGACTATACGGTTTGTGTGTATATAAAGATGGTGAAGTCAGCATCTATTTAAATAAAAAAGTTATGCAAGAGAGTATTGATTATATGGTAGATAGCGTAATAGCACATGAATATGCACATGCACTTATGTTTAAACTCGGACATATTTCCAAAAACACTGACGGACATTCAGCTCAGTGGAGAGAGGCATGTGTAAAATTAGGCGGTATAAACTGTGGAAAATATGTAAGTAAGGAAGATGTTATTATGGGAAAACTCCCTTTTTAGTATTTAAATCAGTAGTTTTTACATATAATATAGCTTTATTTTAAATATAGGGTTTTAGTATGTCTTACTTGCTTCCAAACGAGTTTGTAAAAAAGATGGTTGATTCGGGTGAATCAAAAGTATATATGTCAACAAGAGACACTGTAATAAGAGCTTTTATGGCGGGTGCAATCCTTGGACTTGCCGCAGTATTTGCAATAACGGTTTCAATACAGACAGGTTCATCTTTGATTGGGGCTATGCTTTTTCCCGTTGGTTTTATTATGCTTTACCTTATGGGCTTTGACTTACTAACAGGTGTGTTTGTGTTAGTCCCATTAGCCCTGCTTGATAAAAGAAAAGGAGTGACAGTCAACCAAGTGCTTAGAAACTGGGGACTGGTATTTATCGGTAACTTTGCAGGTGCGCTTGTTGTTGCTTTTATGATGTCGTTTATTTTTACCTACGGTTATTCTGTGGAAGCAGGAACTATAGGAGAAAAAGTTGCATCTATAGGTGAAGCAAGAACACTTGGATATAAAGAACACGGAGTAGCTGGTTGGCTGACAATATTTATACGTGGAATGCTTTGTAACTGGATGGTGTCTATGGGTGTTGTCGGTGCTATGATATCTACTACCGTAAGCGGAAAAGCTATAGCTATGTGGATGCCTATTATGCTTTTCTTTTTTATGGGTTTTGAGCACTCTATTGTTAATATGTTCCTATTCCCTTTTTCAATGATACTCGGCGGTGATTTTACCGTTATGGATTATTTAATTTGGAATGAACTTCCGACCGTACTTGGAAACCTTATAGGCGGGCTTGCATTTACGGGACTTACACTATATTCTACACACGTCAGAACAGGACCAAAAAGAGATTTAAAGTAGTTGTTTTTTTATAAACTCCATATAATGCCCCTCTTCGGCTTCAAGCTCGTTATGGGTTCCGGCTTGAACTATTTTGCCTTCATCTAAAACATAGATCATATCGGCACCTTTGACGGTGCTGAGACGGTGTGCTATGGTAATAACTGTTTTATTTTTTAGTATAGGCTCCAAGGTTGCATATAGTTTTACTTCAGTGTGAACATCCAAAGCCGAGGTTGATTCGTCAAATATCACCACATCGGGATTAGCAATAATCATACGTGCGATGCTTAAACGCTGACGCTGACCGCCTGAGAGTCTGATGCCGTGTCTTCCTACAATAGTTTCAAGTCCTTTATCCATATTCTCCAGCATCTGAGATAGCTGAGCAATCTCTAAAGCTTTATATATCTGCTCATCACTTATACTCTCATCACCCATGGTTATGTTAAAACGAAGGGTTTCATTAAAAAGTATAGGCATCTGCAGGATTAAAAATATTTTTGAGCGAAGTGAGTGTTTATCCAGTTCGTCTATATTTATACCGTTGTAACTTAGCTTACCGCTGTCTCTTTCATAAAATCCCGATATTATCTGAGCCAAAGTGGTTTTACCACTTCCGCTTGCCCCGATAAGTGCTATTTTTGAACCGTACGGTATATCCATAGATATATTTTGAAGTGTCGGTTTATTTTGTATGTACGAGAAGTTGAGGTCTTTAAGTGTAATCTCTACACCCTCGCCATCAAGTTGTGTAGTTGATGATTTTTCAGTTTTAAGCGTCAGGATTTTGTTAAGTCTATCGAGTGCTGCCATTGCAGCCGAGTATGAATACTGCATCCCGAGTATATCCTGAACGGGAGTCATTATAAACCAGATGTATCCAAACATCGCAAACATCATACCGATGCTAAGGTCGCTATATGCTACGAGTAACAATCCCGATGCCCTTAAAACTTCATACATGGTTAAAAAGATTGTATATGACATCCTCTCGTAAGCTATATTTTTAAACCCGAACTCATTAGAGCTTTTTTGGACTTCATCGGCGTGTTTTATAGCCTCGGAAAAAAAGTAGTTTTCTTTATTTGAAGCTTTGATTTGTCCGTAAAGCTCCAAAGTCTCACCGATATTATCTTGAAAGTTCTCTATTGCCGAGTTTTCCTTTTTTTTAAGCACACCTACTTTTTTACTCATGTTTTTACTAAGAAGCATAATAACAGGCTGGATTATAAGTATAAGTACACCCATTATAGGGTCAATCACTATCATAACCGCACCGACTGCCAAAAGCATTAAAATAGACGATACAAGTTTACTTGCCACATTCATAATAAAACTATCAAGAGTATTCACATCTGTAACAAGGTTAGCCGTAATCGCACCGCTTCCAAGAGTTTCATACTCATTCATAGATGAAATTTTTAGGTGTTCTAAAAGACGTTCTCTGATTTTAAAAGTAACATATTTTGCAATTTGTGTGAATATCTTAGTGATAAGTACGGTAAAAAAATAATATATAAAACGTAAAAATATAACGGCTAAAGTTACAATAGCTATATATATAAAAGGGTTTGCCCCCGTAAAAAAATAGTCGATAAAGTTGACGAAATGAGCAGGTTTTTCTAAAAGCACCTCATCTATAAGCATCGGAAGCATAAGAGGAATCGGCACACTGACTAAAATAGCCAAAATTGTTAGTATCTGACCGTAAATAAGTGTTTTTTTATCATTTAAAATGAGTTGAAAGATTGACTTTAAAGATATTGGTTTGTTTTTCATAACGATATTATAGCTATGAAATCGTATATTATTTACATATTTGATAAACTTTTTTTTATAAAAATTTTGATAAAACGGATACCAATTCTTTTTTGTCAATAGGTTTTGCCAAAAAGCCGTCCATCCCAAGTTCTAAAAATTTATTTTTATCATCTTCAAGTACGTTAGCCGTTAGTGCGACTATAGGTGTTTTTGGAAGGTTGTTTTGTTCTTCGTACTTGCGGATTTCAGTATATGCCTGAGTTCCCGTCATATTTGGCATACTCTCATCCATCAAGATTAAATCAAATTCGGATTTTTTGATTGCATCTAGAGCTTGTAACCCGTCATTAACTACTTCAAAAGTTAAACCAAAATCTTCTAGTATAATTTTTATAAGGGTTTGATTTGTTTTGTTATCTTCTGCTACCAAAATATTTCCAGAAAAGTTTATATAGTCAAGTTCTTTATCAAAAAGTATGTTTTGGTTTAAATTTTTTTGTTGACATACAGATACGGGTATGGACAGATGAAACGAACTTCCTTTATCCTCAGTACTCTCTAAGGTTATATTTCCATTCATAAGTTTGGCTAGTTTGTTTGATATAGAAAGTCCAAGTCCCGTTCCGCCGAATTTTCTTGTTGTAGAACTGTCGGCTTGCTCAAAAGCGTTAAAAATTTTATCTTGAAGTTTTTTTCCGATTCCGATACCCTCATCTTTTACGATAATATTTAAAATAGAAGAGTTTTTGTCGTAGTTAATATTTACATATATACTTTTTCCGCTTTTTGTAAATTTTAGTGCATTGCTTAAAAAATTGTTTAGTATTTGTGATATTCTAAGTGCATCTCCGTTAAGACACTTTGGTAGATTAGTGTCTATATCGGTTATAATCTTTATGTCTTTTTCTTTAGATTCAAGACTAAAACACTCTATAGCTTTTGTAAATTTATCTTTAGGGTTAAATGGATGTTCATATATATTCAGTTTATCTTTTTCTATTTTAGAAAAATCTAGTATATCGTTTATAATATGTAAAAGCGAGTTTGAACTCTCCTGTATGATTTTAATGTGTTTTACATTTTTCTCTTCATGGAGGTTATTTTTTAAAATCTCCGTAAAACCTATTATGGCATTCATAGGCGTACGTATCTCATGGCTCATATTTGCTAAAAAATCTTCTTTGATTTTTTTTGCTTCAAGCGCTTTGTCTTTTGCATCTATAATTTCTGTTACTTCATAACTTATAGCTATGTACTCTTTGATATTTTCATTATTGTCGAGCAAAGGTACTATCGTAGCATCTACGTAAAACGAATCGCCGTTTTTTTTGATATATTTAAAAGTATTATGAAAAATATTTTTTGAACTGATTGTCTTCCACATCTGTGCATAAAAACTGTCGTCTTCTTCAGGGTCTCTGAGTATGCTGTGGGTTTTGCCGATAACTTCGTCTTGTGTATAACCGCTAACTTTTAAAAATTTATCGTTTACGAATGTGATGATACCGTCTTTATCGGTTTTAGAAACTATGGCACTTGCATTTAAAGCTTCTATAAAGTGTTCCAAATCGTTGATTGAATTTTTAAAAGCGAGAGTTCTTTCGTTGATGATATTTTGCATCTTATACATAGAATTAAACAGTAAATCTACTTCATCTTTACTATTTTTATTATAAGGAATTTTGACGTCTTTTCCTTTACTTAGTAAGTTGGAGATGCTAATAAGTTGTTTTATAGAGTTTCCTAAATTATTTCCTATTACGTAAACTATAAAGTAACCTATAATAAGTGCGGCTGCTATTAAAACAAGAGTTAGCGTCTTTGTATTGTTTATAGAGTTTAAACTCTCCGTAGAGTTAAAAATAAAATGTATTCGACCTATATTTTTTGAACCTGCCGAAATATCTTTTGTTGTATATATATAAGTATTGTTTTTATTTTTATATACGGTTTTATTGTTATTTACTATATCGTCAAAAACTTTTTTGCTTATGTATTCTTCTTTTATAAAGCTTGACAGTATCGCTTTGTTGTCATTCTCAACACTGACCGCAACAACGTTTTTTATACTTGAAAAATTTAAAAGGACATCATCGAGCGTGGCTAAATCATATGTTATAAGTGGTGTTGTTAACAGCTTTGTCAAAAGTTGACTTGAGACGTCTATTTTTTCGTCCGTAAGAGTTTTGGCTGCTTTATCAAGCGAATCAAAATTTATCAGAGAGATTAATAGTAAAAATACAATCTCCACAGATACAAAAGATACTATAAATTTTGATTTTAATGAATTAAACATATCTATTCTCTTAAGCCAGGTTGATTTAATGCCAAAAACAGCATTATTTATATTATCATTTTTTATATATGTTACAGCTTACTTTTATTCATAAAACCTTAGATGGTTTTTTCCATTTGTTTTGGCTTTATACATTGCATTGTCAGCCATTTTAATAAGCTCTTGAGCATTTTGTGTATCATTGGGGTATATTGCAGCACCTATACTACAGCCTATATTTATAGAGATATTGTTTATCGTTATAGTTTTTGACAACTCTGTTATTATTTTATTTGCAATATTTGTCACATCGTCTTTATTATGTATCTTTCTTAAAATAACAGTGAATTCATCTCCACCTAACCTGCTAACCGTGTCACTTTTTCTTATGCATCCGGTAAGTATTTTTGCAACACTCTGAAGAAGTACGTCTCCCATGTGGTGTCCGTGAGTGTCATTTGTAGCTTTAAAACTATCAAGGTCGATAAAAAGAAGTGCCATTTTTCCTTTATTTCTATCACATAGTTGAATACTTTGTTCTAAACGGTCATAAAATAAAGTCCTGTTTGGAAGGCTTGTCAAAGGATCATAAAAAGCTAAAGATCTTATATGTTCTTCAGTTTTTTTCAAATCTGTTATATCTCTGCTTATTCCAATGTAGTTTGTAATATGTCCGTCACTGTTTTGAATCATAATTATAGTCAAGAAACTCACATACAATTCACCGTTTTCTCTGCGGTCTTTTATCTCTCCTTCCCAGACAGACTTGTCTTTTAGTTCTTTCCACATATTTTCATAAAACTCTTTATCATGCCAATTGGACTTTAAAATCGATGGTTTTTTACCTACTAAGTCATTTTTAGAGTAACCTGTTATTTTTGAAAAAGAGTCGTTTGTTTTAATAATATTTGTATCTGCATCCGTAATGATAATTCCGTCTAAACTGTTTTCAAATACTTTGGCAGATAGTTGTAATTCATTTTCAAATAGTCTTCTCTCAAACATATCGGCGATAGATTTAGCTGTTATTTTTACAAAAGAATGGTGTGTTTTGCTCCATTTCTGCTGATGCAATACCATGTCAACCCCTACAAAACCTATTGTTTTATCTTCAAAAGCAATAGGATATACAAGTAGGGAACGAATATTTTGTTCAACCAGTGATTGTTTTTCGTTTTGTGCCTCTTTTGGAAGGTTATTAATGTCTTCAACGACTATTGGTTTTAAATCCTTACATTTTTGAAGCCACCACTGAAAATCTTTTGTCGGTTCGTTATGTAAGTTTTTTAGTTCTGAATTTACTCCAGGAGCACACCATTCATGGGTATTGTCCATAATTTTATAGTTATCTTTAAACTTAAAAAGATATGCGCGATGTGCTCCTAATGTTATTCCAAGTTCTTCAAGAGCTTTATTGATTCCTATATCGATATCGGTGTTGTATATTAGATATTTAGATATATGATTTATATATTGTTCAAATTTATAGTTAAACTCTATTTTATTCATGTATTTATCAATTGTAGAGTTAATTTTATTTATATATCTGTAGAAGAAGTAAACAGTGATTATTATAATGATGATAAGTATAGAGAGTGTACGAAATATAACTACGCGTAACTCTTGTATATCATTTGTTACATTATTTATAACATATAGTTTGCCGACCTCTTTACCGGCAAAATCATAAAAAGGTTTAGAGTTTACGTTATAAGCTATTTCATCGTTATAAACACGGATATTTTTAACACTTTTTTTACTGTCAAGTACATTTTTTAGTTTTTTATTTAATGATATTTTAGCAAGTGTTGAATTTGCAATATAGAAGTTATTGAGTTCTGTATATTTTTCATTATTTAAATTATCATCTCTCCATATATCGTAATCTTTTTTGCTAAAAATATTTTTGTTTATAGTAAGTATGATGTTTAAACCGTGTATATCCGCTATTTGGTTTGTTATGTTGTCAATTTCTTCACCGAGTTCTATATACCCTATTAAATCTCCTCTATCAAAAAAAGGAGATACAACACGAAGAGTAAAGTTATGGTTCATAGAAAACTCAATACCAGAAGTTGTTAAAAGTGTCTCGGATGCTTTGTCGAGTGTCAAACGTTTTATCCTGTCAGAATACATCTCTCTGTCATGTATTCTTACAAGGTTGGTTTTATCCGTATTGTGTATATAAAAATGTGTAATATCATACTTCTCTTCAAAACTTTGATATGTTTGGAAAAGGTACAAGAAAAGCCATTCTCTGTTTTTTTCTTGAACTAAAGAGATTGTATTTTCATCTTTTTGTAAAAGTTCATTCAGCCCTTTAAATAACTGAGTGTCTTTTTTTATTGTCTGCATCAGTATATTTGATACATCTTCAAATTCTTCTATAGAGATTTCATTTATATGTTTCTCCTGTAGAGTATATACCGTAGTAAGTGTAATGAAGGTAACAAAAGTTATTGTAAGAAAGAGAGCTATTACTATTTTTTTTGAGAGTTTATCTTTATGCATCTTAATTTATTTAGCCCTTTTTTTGTTACAAAATAACGCTAACAATATATCGTAAAAACCCAAATATGAAGCTTGACTTAAATCAAAGCTATGCTAAATAGTTTTTATATCAACTAACTCAACTCTTTCACAATCTTTTTTGAGTAGTTTTTTTGAACTTGCATCTTCTTCCGCAAGAACTAAAATGTCTGCAAAGTCATCTTTACTTACTTCAAAGGTATGAAGTTTTTTTTCTGTTTCTATATACATGGATGCTTCGTCGTCGTTTGAAAAAAGAGAGATATCTCTAAAACCTTTTGCAAATTCGCTTTTTATTGCTTTAGCTACTTTTTCGTTAGAGAGTAACTCTTGCATCGAGATCTTTTTGTTTAGATCAGAGTCACAAAGTATTTTATATGTTACCGTTATTGTTCCGTTCATATTTTATCCTTTGGAGTAATTATATCTAAACTAAAAATTGCTCATACAGGATATATATGCTAATATATAAAATGTCAAGTATTTTTATAAAACACAACCACACACAATTTGAAGACAGCTTACTAAAAGAAGCAGATGGATTAAAAGCATTATCGGATGCTTTAAGCCCGGATGCTAAAGTGATTACCCCAAAAATATACGAAGTAGATGAAAACTCCATGCATCTGGAAAAAATATATTCTGCATCTCCTTCTAAAGAGCAGTACTTAACACTTGGTAAAGAACTTGCAAAGATGCACAAAAGAGTTTATGAGTTTTACGGTTACGCTGAAGATAACCACATAGGTTTAAGCCTTCAAAAAAATATTCTCTCAAAAAATTGGGGTGAATTTTTTATAATATACAGACTTAATTATCAACTCTCTTTAATTCAAGATAAAGCAATTCAAAGTAGATTTCAAAGCATCTTGGATGCAAATAAAAAAAAGTTGGAATCTTTTTTAAACGATACTACAAAGCATCCGAGTTTGTTACACGGCGATTTATGGAGCGGTAACGTGATGTTTGATAATGAGTATATATACCTTATAGATCCGGCTGCATACTACGGTGACAGGGAAGTAGATATAGCAATGACAGAAATGTTTGGCGGGTTTGATAGAGAGTTTTACGACTCTTACGAAAAAGAGTATCCAAAATCAAAACATTACAATACTAAAAAAATAATCTACAATCTATACCATTATCTAAACCATTACAACCTCTTTGGACATGGTTATTTAGGCGGATGTGAAGACGGGTTTGAGTTGATAAAGTCACTTTAGGTGTTGGTTTTATGGATAAATATACTGTAGATGCAGAGCCGTTTGAAGAGGATGAAGAGCCGACTTGGCTCGTCAAACAAAGAGAAGATGCAAAACTCACGGAAGAGGCTTACCTAAAAAATGAAAAGTTGACGTATAAAGCCGGACAGCAAGTCGGCAACTTCCTGTTTGTAAAATACAACAAAGCTAAAAACCGTGCTACCTTTGAGTGTCAAGATTGCTCAAGAAGATTTACCTACAATATATACTCGATAAAAAATAAAAAAAGATGTAAATGGTATAAGTTTCACGATAAGAAATTTAAACGTAAAAATGAAAACTAATATGTTATGAATAAAAGTTATATTCGTAACACTTTATGTTGCAAATAAAGTAAGTATTCATAACATTTTATGTTATAATTATCTAAACTATTCATAACAAAAGTGAGAATATTATGACAAATAGTACCAAAAAGTGGATATGGGAACATGAAGATTATCCAAACTTTCCATATGATAAAGAGAAACTAGCAGAGAAATTAAAACGAGTAGAATACCTTAGAGGTTTGATTTCCGGTATTCTTGCTTTTGCAAATAAAAAAGATATTGATGAACTTGAAATAGCCAATCTTACCAATGAGATAGTCAATACCTCTCAAATAGAAGGTGAACACCTACGCAGAGAATCTGTAAGAGACTCTGTAGCCAAAGCAATAAATCAAGCTTATATCTCGTCAGAAGATATGTCAACAAGACATACTGATAATCTCGTAGCTCTTATGCTAGATAGTCATAGAAATAACGAATCATTATCTATAGAGAGACTACATGGTTGGCATAATGCCTTGTTTGCAAACAATAGCGGTTATGAAGGTATTAAAAAAATAAATATCGGTCAATTTAGAGATTATGATGATATGAAAGTGGTTGAAAATGCATTTAGTAGAGAAGGAACAAAGGTAAAGTATGTTGCACCACCACATGATTTGATAGAAAAAGATATAGACTCTCTTATCAAGTATTGTAATGAGAGTGATGATGATCCGTATATTAAAAGCGCATTGGCGCATCTATGGTTTGTCTCTATCCACCCTTATGATGATGGAAATGGAAGAATCTCTAGGGCAATAGCAGATTTCATACTCTCTAGAGATATGAAAGAGGCGCATAAAATCTATTCTATGTCAACGACTATTTATACCAAACGTGGGGCGTATTATGAGACACTGGATATGACTACCAATCTGCATAAGAACAGACATTTTAAGTTTACGCGTTGGATAGAGTGGAATCTTGATATTTTGATAAGTGCTTTAGAAAAATCTCATGAAGATGTGATGTTTATTATCAAAAAGACAAAATTCTGGGATAGATGCAAAACAGTAAAACTAAGTAAAGAGCATGGTGTATTTCTTAGTACTTTTATTGACAAGCTCTCACAAGGAAATAAGAATGAATTCTCAAACGCTGACTATAGAGAGATTACAGGTACAATCCCAATGACAGCCAATAGACATATTAAAAAATTACTTGAACATGGTTGTATAAAAGAGATAGCAGGAAAAGGCGGACGTAGTACAAGCTACAGGCTTCTTTTTAATACGGAAGATTGAAATGTGTTTCATCATAAATAACGTTATTGACTTTGTGTACTAATTTTGGTACACTTTTAGTATTAGGAGTAACTTTTGGAAAATAAAATCATTGATGTCAACTTTTATAAGACCGACTCTGGTAATGAGCCTGTTAGAGAATGGTTGAAGTCAATGGATATTGAAGATAGAAAAGTTATTGGGGAGGATATAAAAACTGCTGAATTTGGTTGGCCAGTCGGTATGCCTCTTATAAAAAAAATTGATAGTAAATACAAACTGTGGGAAGTTAGAACTAATTTAAACGGAAACAGGATAGCCAGAGTAATATTTACAATATATAAAGATTGTATGATTTTGCTACACGGTTTTATTAAAAAAAGTCAAAAACTTCCACAAAAAGATAAAGAACTTGCTATTGAGAGAAGTAAGAAATTTAACAAAGGAGATTGTGATGAAAAATAAGAATATCGGTAGTAGCTTTGATGACTTTCTTAGTGAAGAAGGTCATCTTGCTCAAACGGAAAAAAATGCAACTAAAAGAGTAATTGCATATCAGATAGAACAACTAATGAAAGCTCAAAATATATCAAAGGCTGCTATGGCTAGAAAAATGCATACAAGTAGAAGCTCTGTAGATAGACTTTTGGATCCACATGTGGACTCTATGACTCTTCACACTTTAGAAGCTGCGGCTGGAGTGTTAGGTAAAAAAATACATGTTGAGTTAGTTGGATAATTTTATCAAAGTATTATAAATACTTCATTTTAATAAATTTTTTCGGCTTAAATTTCGCATCTGTTGATTAAATTTTATTTTTAATAAATTCTTTTTTTCATCCTGATTTAGGAAGTCCAAAAAACCTTTTTTTATAATTTCTATTTGGTCAGATATATGATTAAATTCATTTGGTATATTTTCTATATAAGGATTGACAATAAACATTTTTCTTTCTTTAGAAAAACTCAACCAATCATATATCACAGTATTAACATGTTTATCTTGAAAGCTAATTCCAATACAGTATAGTTCAGATACATAATTTATATGACCTTTAAATATTTTGAAAAACCAATCATCCATATTATGTGATACTTTAGAAGAGTATTTATGTTTCCCAGACATAATAGTCATTCTTAAAAACTGTAAAATATTATCTTTATCATAATATGTTATCTCATTTGTACACTTTACTCCATTTTTTACCGTAGCGTCATTTTTTATAAGATGATTGATATTATTAATAGTTTCATTTGTATCTTTTGAGCCGTTGAAGATTTTTAGATAGTTATTTTCATCACGATGCACATATATATCTAATGCCCCATGCAATTTTATTAGATTAATGCCACTTTCATTATATATAAAATCAAACTGGCTTTTTTCCATATTCTCACGGCTTAATTGTTCAAATTTGATTCCATTAATATCTATAAGTTCTTTAAAACCATTTTTTAAAGGTAAATCTAGATATTTTGTAAGCATCTCTATTATTAGGTCATGATTAAGACTAAAAATCCATAAGGGACTATTTTTACAATAATTTTGTATTGGTTCTAAAAATTGAAGACGTTCATTAATATAGATTTGATTTTTGCTATGTCTTTCCAGTAATAAAACAAAAATTACTTCTAAGTATCTGCTTAGCACGGCATGCCATTCTTGGTGCAGAGCTTGGTTCCTATTTCTATTAATTTCAACTTCAATTCGTCCGATTATATCTTCATAATTGAGAGTGTTATTATTAAATAATGGAGATAAAATCGTATCAATTTCTTTTGGTAAGCGATAATAAGGCATATTCCATACACGAAGTATTGCTTTTTTAAATTCAACGGTTAATTCATCAACTAACGGCATACCTAATTCATAGGAAGCACCAGCACCTAGTAAAAAGCCTATATCATTAGCCATAAATAACCTTATTTTTGTTATATGACATTATATTCGAATAAACTAAATTGTTAAAATGATAATAAATATTTTGATTGCTTAAGAAAAATGGTGGACCCTCTGAGATTCGAACTCAGGGAGGTGTGACCCTCGCCGGTTTTCAAGACCGGTGCATTCGACCAACTCTGCCAAAGATCCACGCGTTGTGTTGATAAAAAATCATAAACTGGAGGTGCCACCCAGATTTGAACTGGGGATAGCAGCTTTGCAGGCTGCGGCCTTACCACTTGGCGATGGCACCAGTCACAATTTTCAATCAGTGGTGCCCAAGGCCGGACTCGAACCGGCACAGTATTGCTACCGGGGGATTTTAAGTCCCCTGCGTCTACCAATTTCGCCACCTGGGCATCGTGAGTGATTTCACAGTTTAACAATTTTTAAATGGAGCGGGAAACGAGGTTCGAACTCGCGACCCCAACCTTGGCAAGGTTGTGCTCTACCACTGAGCTATTCCCGCATTTTTTCATCTTATTTTCATAAGTGAGGCGGAATTATATCTATTTTTTTTTGCTTTGTAAAGAGTTTTTGTGAAAAATTTTAAAAAAGTTAGAAAATAATGATATAATCGCAATAATTAATTATATAGTATAAGGATTTTTATGAGAAGTGACATCATCAAAAAAGGGTTTGATAAAGCTCCGCATCGCTCACTGCTTCGTGCAACCGGTTTAAAAGATGAAGACTTTGACAAGCCGTTTATCGGGATTGCAAACTCTTACATAGACATCATTCCGGGACACTTTTTCCTGCATGAGTATGGTGAGATTGTAAAAGAAGCTATCCGTGAAGCGGGTGGTGTGCCGTTTGTTTTTAACACTATAGGTGTTGATGACGGTATAGCTATGGGACATGAGGGTATGCTTTATTCACTTCCATCACGTGAGATTATTGCAGATTCTATGGAGACAGTTATGAACGCTCATCAACTAGATGCTATGATCTGTATCCCTAACTGTGACAAAATCGTTCCGGGTATGATAATGGGTGCATTACGTATCAACGTTCCAACTGTATTTGTATCAGGTGGACCGATGGCTGCAGGACATAAAAAAGATGGTACGCCAATTGACCTTGCTACTGCTTTTGAGGCTGTTGGAGAACACGCTGAAGGAAATATCACTGATGAAGAGTTATACGACATCGAGTGTAATGCTTGTCCTTCTGGCGGTAGCTGTTCAGGTATGTTTACTGCAAATTCTATGAATACTTTATGTGAAGCTATGGGTATCGCACTTCCTGGAAACGGTACGGTTTTAGCTATGACACCTGAGCGTATAGCTATGGTTAAAAAAGCTGCTAAACGTATAGTTGAACTGGCAAAAGAAGATAATCCTTCTAAAAACAATCTTCGCAATATTCTAAACGAAAAAGCCGTTCACAACGCATTTGTAGTTGACATGGCAATGGGTGGAAGCTCAAACACTGTTTTACATATGTTGGCTATTGCAAAAGAGGCTGAAGTTGATTTTGATATCACTAAAATCAACGAAATAGCTAAAAACGTAGCACACATCGCAAAAATCTCACCATCATTAACAACTGTTCATATGGATGACATTAACAAGGCAGGTGGTGTAAATGCAGTTATGAATGAAGTATCTAAACGTGGCGGTATGTTGCATCTGGATAACCCGACAGTTACGGGTGAGACTATAGGCGAGCGTATAGCTGATGCCAAGATATTAGATGAAAATATTATTCACACAAATGAAAATGCTTACAGTCCTGTTGGCGGACTTTCAATCCTTTTTGGTAACTTGGCAGAAGAGGGTGCTGTTGTAAAAACTGCAGGTATTGATCCGTCTATGCGTCAGTTCAAAGGTAAGGCTATCTGTTTTAACTCTCAGCCTGAGGCTATTGCAGGTATTATGGGTCACAAAGTAAAAGCTGGTGATGTCGTAGTTATCCGTTATGAAGGTCCAAAAGGCGGACCGGGTATGCAAGAGATGTTAGCACCTACTTCACTTATCATGGGTATGGGGCTTGGTCAAAGTGTTGCACTTATCACGGACGGTAGATTTTCTGGTGCTACACGCGGAGCTTCTATAGGTCACGTATCTCCTGAAGCTGCCGAGGGTGGTTTAATAGCTCTAATCGAAGACGGTGACGAGATTGAGTTAGACGTAGATGCACACTTACTGCAGTTAAATGTTGATTATGAAATTTTAGAACAAAGAAGACTTCACTTCAAACCTTATAAAAACGAAGTAAAATCTAAATGGTTAAAACGTTATCAACTTCTAGTTTCAAATGCATCTAACGGTGCAACTTTAAAAACGGAGCTTTAAGCTACCGTTTTACTCTATAAATATATGTTCCCTCTTATCTCTTATGTAAGAGATTGTAAAATAGATTTCTTTGACGAACACTAAGAGAGCTATAATCAAAAATACCATTGCCAATACAAAAAGTATAGATATAAAAGTCTCTGCATTAAAAGACATCAGTGAACTGAAAAATACACTGATAATTACTAATGCTACCATCAGCCCTGTAGCAGTTGCAAAAAATATAGCCAAGTTGGTGTTTTGCATACGCTTAAGAAGATTGTTTCTTCTTCTTGTTACGGCAGATGATGGATGATAGTTTGAATCTTTAAGTTCTTTTTGATGCACATAATCATCCAAACCCTCAAGTTTATCTATAATTCTAGTAAGTCTGTTAGTAAAAACATTTAAAAGCCCTGCAACACCTGCCAGTAAAAAAACGGGGGCTACAGAGAGTTGTATTAAAGATGAAACGGTGGTTATTACACTTGAATCTTGTGGTATGAGCATTCTTTTTCCTTGTTAATATATACTTTTTCTAAAACCAACTCTTAAAACCAGTAAAATAATTTCGTCTTCTTCTATTCTAAATAAAACACGTATTTTTTTAGCCACTACGAAACGGTATTGATTTTCAAATTCACTTCCCTTTAGTTCTGTTACTTTTTTTGATGTTTTTAAAGCATCAAAATTTTCAGCCAAGTAATGAATCTTTTTAACTATGAGAATCCTATCTGGATGCGAGAAGGATTTTAAATCTTTTAAAGATTTTTCTGAATATTTTATATTCAAATCTCAATTCCCAGCTCGTTATAAACATCCTCTGCATCTAAGACTCTCATGTTACCTGATTTTATATCTTTGGTAATCTTGTCAGCTACGACTGTATCTGTATAGTCAAAGTAAAAATCAAGTGCATTTTCAACAATTTCTTTTTGAGACTTGTGAAGTGCATCTGCAACATTCTCAAGCTCTTTTGCTATCCCCTCATCAAGTGAAAGCAGTTTTTTTACAGTAGCCATTATATCTCCTTATATATAAAATTATATATCTATTTGGATATATTGTCAAACTTTTTTTAATAGCACGCTTTTTTTAGAATCATGTTTTAATACTTTAAAACCGTTTTCTCGTGCTAGTACTTCAAAAGTATATGGACGAAAAAAACATATATGGGTAGGGTCATTTTTGTACCACCATTTTTTAAATTCATCTGGCACGTTAGTGTGAAATTGAGTCATCAGTGCTAAGTATCCGCCGCTTTTTATATGAGAGGCAAAAAACTTAAATATCTCTTTTGGATTTTCAATGTGTTCAATAACTTCGGTTGATGTAATCAAATCGTACTCTTTACCCTCGTAAACCTTTTGAGGAGAAAAATATTTGTCATATATATCTACATTTAAAGCCCGTTGTTTAAGAAGTTCACTTAAAACGGGACCCGGACCGCTTCCAAATTCCAAAACATTTTTTATACTCTCAATATATTCTAAAAAAGTATCTTCCATAAACTTTTCAAACATCTCAACATAACCGGGTGAGTCCATGGTGTTATTATGATTATTATACTGTTTTAACTCGTCTTCACTGCTTACATAATAGGAAGGATTTTTAAAAATAAATTCACAATTTTCACAGTGAAGAAACTCCCAATTATTGCGTGTATCGGAGATTTTTGTTACTGGATTGTTACAGAGTTTGCACAGCATTTATCGACTTTGAAGTGATTTTTAGTTATTATAGCAAAAATTTTTATATAGGGATAAATTGATTTGGATGCTATTGCACTAAGACACAACAACGAAATTATAGATCTTCAAACAGCAAGAGAGATTGGTTTCGAAGGTGAAGCTATAGAGTTGGACAATTCGCCGGAAGCTCTGGACGTACTTCGTCACTCGACTGCACACCTAATGGCTCAAGCTATTAAAAACTTATATCCGGATGCTATGTTTTACGTAGGGCCGACTGTAAAAGAGGGATTTTACTATGACTTTAAAACTAGCCAAGAGATAGGTGAAGGCGACTTAAAACGTATCGAAAAAGAGATGATTAAACTTGCTAAGAAAAAAGCAGAGATAGAAAAATACTCGATTTCGATGGATGAAGCTCGTGAAAAATTTAAAGATGACTATCTTAAACTTGAAGTTATGAAACGTATCCCTGGCGATACGGTAAGCATCTACAAACAAGGTGAGTTTGAAGATTTATGTCGTGGACCACACCTTCCAAATGTTGGACTAATCCGCTACTTTAAACTTCTAAAAATCGCAGGAGCTTACCTTGGAGGAGATTCTAAAAATGAGATGCTGACTCGTGTTTACGGAATCGCATTCGCAGATAAAGAATCTCTAACAGCTCATATGGATATGCTTCGTGAAGCAGAAAAACGCGACCACAGAAAAATAGGTAACGAGATGAAACTTTTCACTTTCCGTGAAGAGATAGGGGCTGGTTTCCCACTATGGCTACCAGCTGGAGCACGTCTTCGCTCACGCCTAGAGGATCTACTTTTCAAAGCCCACCGTAAACGTGGTTATGAACCTGTTCGCGGACCTGAAATGCTAAGAAGCGATTTATGGAAGACATCGGGTCACTACCAAAACTACGGCGAGAACATGTACTTTACAGAGATTGATGAAGTGGAGTTCGGTGTAAAACCTATGAACTGTGTAGGTCATATAAAAGTTTATGAAGATGAACTTCACTCATACCGTGATTTGCCTATTAAGTATTTTGAGTACGGTGTAGTTCACCGCCACGAATTTACCGGTGCACTTCACGGGCTTTTCCGTGTACGTGAGTTTACTCAGGATGATGCGCACATCTTTTGTACGGCTGACCAGATAGAAGAGCAAATTATAGAAGTTGTTGATTTTGTTGATAAGATTATGACTACTTTCGAGTTTGATTATAAAATGATGGTTTCTACAAAACCTGAAAAAGCAGTTGGAAGCGACGAAGTTTGGGAAGTATCTACAAATGCACTAAAAACTGCTATGGATAAACATGAACTTGCTTATGAGATTGATGAGGGCGGTGGAGCTTTTTACGGTCCAAAAATCGATATCAAGATTACAGATGCAATCGGTCGTGAATGGCAATGTGGAACAATCCAGTTGGACTTTAACCTGCCTGAGCGTTTTGAACTTGAATATAATGCGGACGATAATGAAAAAATTCAACCGGTTATGATACACCGTGCAATCTTAGGTTCATTTGAGCGTTTTGTAGGAATTTTAACAGAACATTATGCAGGTGAGTTCCCGATGTTTATAGCTCCTACACAGGTAGCAATAATTCCGATTGCAGATACTCATAAAGAGTATGCTAAGGAAATTCAAGATAAACTTATCGACATTGGTGCCGATAGTAGTATATACGATAAAAACGATTCTTTAAACAAAAGAATCCGTACAGCTGAAAAAAGCCGTGTACCTATGCTAATAGTAATCGGTGATGAAGAAGTTAACGGTAAAACTGTGGCAGTTCGTGATAGACGTTCTCGCGAGCAATATAACTTAAGCTTGGAAGATTTTGTGAAGCTTATACAAACTAAAATTAATGAGGTAAATTTTTGAGTAGTAAAAAAGACCGTGTCATAATGAATGACGATATCAGGGTTCCTGAGGTAAGATGTAACGTAGATGGTGAAGAATCTTTAGGTGTAATATCGATAGATGAAGCTATGGAAAAAGCAAATGAGCTTAATTTAGATTTGGTTTTAATAGCACCGGATGCTAAGCCGCCAGTTGCAAAAATTATGGACTACGGTAAATACAAATACCAAAAAGAGAAACAGCTAAAAGAGCAGAGAAAAAAACAAGTTAAAATCGATGTAAAAGAGATTAAACTATCTGTTAAAATTGCTGAAAATGATATTGCCTATAAAGTTAAACATGCCCGTGAATTTTTAGAAAAAGGTAAACACGTTAAGTTTCGCGTATTTTTAAAAGGACGTGAAATGGCTCACCCAGAAGCTGCTAAAGAGGTGCTTCTACGTGTTTGGCCTATGGTTGAAGATATTGCCGTTATGGAAAAAGCACCTAAGTTTGAGGGGCGTTATTACAATATGTACGTGGTTCCTCAGAAGTAGTTTTAGTTAGATAGTGATAATCTAAACCGTCTTCACAAGTTACGCTAAGGCTGTCAAACGCCTTAGCTTTTTTATTTTCATATTTATCTTTTTTATTTGGAAAATGTATCTGTTTTTCTATCCAGTCCATCATAAACTCCTATGAATTGAAGTCTATTACTCTAGGATAAAAAAGTGTGAAAAAAATGTAAAATGAATTATTTGGCTATCTTAGCCTTTAATTCATCCTCATCAATAGCTTCGCTAACGTATTTAACTACTACAATATTTTCAGTATCGTTAATATACCATTCGGCTATATGTTCATGCTCTAGAGTATTTAGTTTATCTTCATCTATATCATCATGATTAATAAAAAGATGTGAATATTTAGTAGGATTTTGTAGTTTAAACGTCCATAGTAACCATAAAAATGCTAAAACAGCCATAGAGATACCGATAGTACCCCTGTCTGATATATCTAAAAGTAAACCTGCACTCGTACCGCCTATAAAAGTCGTAAAATATGCAACAGAGTTTGATATACCAAGTGCTGCACCTTTTTGATGAACTTTCGCGAATTTACTTATCATAGATTGAACAAGAGGTTCCATCATATTAAATGCGATAAAAAATGCAACTACGCCTATTATAAAAACTGTACTAGAGTTTGTTAAACCCATGATTAAAAACGATGCAATAAACAATATAATAGATAGCAAAAATATTTCACGAGGCTTATTTTTCTTTTCTCCAAATACGGCAGCAGGTCCCATAGCGATAAGACCAAGAACCATAGCAGGCAGATATGCCATATATAAGTCGGAATTTTTCCATCCGAAGGCATCGCTTGTAAGTATAATAGGTATAAGTACAAAAGCAACAGTCATAAGACCTTTTTGCATAGCATTTATTACTATCATATTTAAAAGGTTTGAGTCTTTTAATATATCGCTTGTTTTTGCTTTAGCATGATAAGTATGTTTGATTTTTGGAGGTGTAGGGACTTTTGTAAAAAGTAAAATAATCGCTAAAACCGATAAAACGGCAGTGATTATAAATAATGTATCAACTCCGTATTTTGCACCGATAATTGGACCGGCACCCATAGATACCGCAAAACTAAGTGCAATAGATGCGCCCATTATAGCCATAGCTTTTGCACGTTTCTCTTCTTCTACAAGGTCTGATATCATAGCTGTTATAACTGCACCGATTGCTCCCGCACCTTGCAAGAAACGTCCAAGCATAAGTGTATATATATCGGTAGCATATGCAGCGATTAGTGAACCTACTAAAAATATAAGCAGACCGACTAAAAGTGTAGGTTTACGACCTATCTTATCACTCATGTTTCCAAACGGTACTTGAAAAATAGCTTGAGTCAGAGCATATCCACCAACCACTATACCTACAAGCAGTGGTGTAGCACCCTCAAGTGTTAATGCATAAACGGAAATTATCGGAAGAACTAAGAACAAACCTAAAAATCTAAGTGAGAGAATTATAGAAAGAGGCATTACTTTTTTAAACATTAAGGATCCCTATATTTGTGTATAATTTCAAAATTATAATAAAAAGATTTGAATAAAGGCTTTAATTTGAAATTAGTTTTAGCAACAGGGAATAAAGGTAAAGTTAGAGAGATAAAAGCTCTTTGTAAAGATTATGAAGTAGTTCCGTACAGTGATTTGATAGATGAATTTGAAATAGTGGAAGACGGGGATACTTTCAAAGAAAATGCACTTATAAAAGCCAGAGCAGTTTTTAAGGCTTTAGATAATGAAGATGTTATAGTACTTGCGGATGATAGCGGAATAAGCGTAGATGCACTTGATGGAGCTCCCGGCATCTACAGTGCCAGATATGCAGGTGCTGATGCAAGTGATAAAGACAACCTATATAAACTGATAGATGATATAAAGGCTAAGGGAGTTGAATCAAGTCCCGCTTATTATACGGCGGCAATTGCAGTAGTAACTAAAAATGCAGAATATACGGTACACGGTTGGATGTACGGTACAGCTTTAACAAAAGCAATAGGCGATGGTGGTTTTGGATATGATCCGATGTTTATTCCGCTTGGATTTGATAAGACCTTAGGTGAATTAGATGATGAGATAAAGAAAAAATTATCACACCGCTCAAAAGCGTTAACACTGGCAAAAAAAATTATAAATACTTTGTAATAAAACTCCGTCCCTGGAGTTATAGCCGTCATAAGTCCTTTTAAATGAGGCTTTTATTACAAGAATTTGCGACTTAGATTATAGAAAGAATTTTCCAATCTTTCCATAAAAATTTGCAACCGGTTGTTATATCTGCTAAGTGTTTGCATGATATCCCCCTTTGTTGTGAAAGCCCGTAAAGAGCTCACTATTTGACAATTGTCAGAGGATTTAAAGCAAGTTATATTCCACAGATTCTATTTTAGTTAAAAAATATTAAAAGTGATATTCCAAAAATAATTCTATAAATACCAAAAGCTACGAAGGTAAATTTTTCCAAAAAAACTAAAAATAGTTTTATAGTCAAGTACGCTACTATAAACGAAACTACAAATCCAACACCCAAAGCTATAACAGATTCTTCTGTAAAATCTTCATAGTGCTTTAGTAAATCATAGCCTGTTACGGCACACATTACGGGAAATGCAAGTAAAAAACTAAATTCTGCACTTGCACGGCGACTTAAGCCTGTCAGCAGTGCGCCTATAATTGTAGAACCTGCACGGCTGGTTCCGGGAATAAGTGCAAAAACCTGTGCAAAACCAATCCACAGAGTCTGTTTCATACTTATTTTTTCAATATCATCAAGCATAGTTGTCTCATGTGGTATAAAAAACTTTTCAACCAGTAAAAATATAACACCGCCTACTATAAACATAATAGCTACAACTTCAAGGCTAAAAAGTTCTTTTATTTGGTCTGAGAATATATATCCTACAGAACCAATCGGTAAAAAAGCTATAAAAACTTTTGTCCAAAGTGGAATTTTGCTAATGTGAAATTTATCGCGATAGTTGAAAAATACTGCAAGAATTGCTGCAAATTGAATAATAACTTCATATGCTTTTGTAATATTTGTTTGCTCAAGCCCTAAAAATTTACTTGCTACTATTAAATGTCCTGTTGATGAGATTGGAAGAAATTCGGTAAAACCCTCAATTATTCCTAAAATTATAGAATCTATTATTGTCATTAACTACTCTTACACCACTTAATTTTTTTGCTATTTTAACACAATAATCGTCGCTTAAACATATTTTGATATAATACGAGGTTTTTTTATTATATTAAACTTTGTAGGAAAAATACATGTTACTTTTTACACCTGGACCGACTCCGGTACCTCAAAATGTTCGTAATGCTATGGCCGATGAGACTATGCATCACCGTACACCGGAATTTGAAGCGATTTTTGAAAAAACTCGCAAGCATCTTTTTAAACTATTTAATACTGATGAAGTAGTTATGATTGCATCTAGCGGAACAGGTGCAATGGAAGCAGCAGTTATAAACCTTTGCCATAATACACTTTTAAACGTAAACAGCGGAAAATTCGGTGAGCGTTTTGGAAAGATTGCCAAAGCTAACGGCTTAGGCTCTGTTGAGGTTAAAAATGAGTGGGATACACCTGTCAGTATTGAAGAAATTGTAGAAGCTGTTAAAAATAATTCTGATATAGATGCAATAGCTGTGCAAATTAGTGAATCTGCAGGTGGACTTCGCCATCCTGTAGAGGAAATAGCAGCAGCGATTAAAGAAGTTAATCCAAGTATTATGATAATAGCAGACGGTATTACGGCAGTAGGTGTCGAGAAGATAGATGTTACAAATATAGACGCACTTATAGCAGGTAGCCAAAAAGCTTTAATGCTTCCTCCGGGTTTATCTATAATCGGTCTCTCAAATGCAGCTATAGAAAAAATAGGCGGGGGTAAAGGATATTATCTTAACTTAGCAAGCGAGATTAAAAAGCAGCGTCAAAACACTACGGCTTATACGGCTGCTACTACCTTAATAATCGGACTTTTAGAAGTACTAGAGACTATAGAAAAAGACGGTGGGTTAGCAAAACTTTATGCAGACACGGCTTGTCGAGCTAAATCAGTAAGACGTGCATTAGAGGCTATAGGACTTCATGTTTATCCAAAAGTACCTGCTAAATCTATGATAACTATAGATGATGAGAGTGCAAACGAGATTAGAAAAGTTTTAAAAGAAGACTACCAAGTAAACGTAGCAGGCGGGCAAGACCATTTAAAAGGTAAGATATTTAGAGTAAATCAGATGGGTTTAATTCAACCTTATGAGATGGCATGGGTTGTAAATGCAATTGAATTGGCACTTGATAAAATTGGAAAAAGAAAATATGACGGAACAGCAAACAGAGTGTTTAACGGCTGTTTTCTTGGAGTGGATTAAGAGATGATTTTAGAGCATGAGATACCAAACGGCTCAAAACTTTATTTTGGAAAAAGTGCAAAAGTTAAAAGAGAGATAGAGTACAAAGCGAGCGAAGTATTGGTTGCTGAAGGCTTTGAAGAGATTTTAACTCCTGTTTTTTCATATCATCAGCACCTGAGTATTGCAAACGAGAGAGAACTTATCCGTGCAAACGATGAGAAAAATAATTCTGTATCGCTAAGAGCAGACTCTACAATAGATGTTGTTCGTATAATCGAAAAACGTCTTGGTCGAAATACTGATGAGAGAAAATGGTTCTATATACAACCTGTTTATAAATACCCGACGACTGAGCAATATCAAATCGGTGTTGAATATATGGGTGAGACAAACTTATCTTATGTTTTAAATATTGCAAACGATATATTTAAAAAGTTAGAAGTATCGGCACTTGTGCAAATAAGTAATATGAAAATACCTCATATTTTGGTTAATATGTTTGATGAATTAACTCTTGAAGATTTTAGACATCTAAATATAGAAAAGTTTTTAAATCTTAAAGTAGATTGGCTAACTAAACTTGTTTATCTTCAACATGTAGAACAAGTAGATGAACTTTTAGATATCGTTCCGGATATTTTAAAAGCAGAACTTGTAAAAATGAAAGAACTATGTAGTGATTCAGCATGTAATAACGGAGTTTTAGCTCCTATGTATTACGCTAAGATGCTTTACTATGATGAGTTGTTTTTTAGAGTTATAAAAGGTAATGAGGTATATGCACGTGGTGGCAGATATAAAAATGAAGATACAACTTCGGTTGGTTTTGCAATATATACAGATACTATAATAGAAGAGAAAGTGAATTAATGGCAACAAAAGCAGATTTAATAGTCGGTATCCAATGGGGAGACGAAGGTAAAGGTAAAATAGTAGATGCATTGGCATCTAAATACGATATGGTTTGTAGAAGTCAAGGTGGACATAATGCAGGTCACACTATTTGGGTTGAGGGTGTTAAATACGCACTTCACTTAATACCGTCCGGTGTACTTAATCCTAAAGCTATAAACGTAGTAGGAAACGGTGTTGTTTTATCTCCTGAGTCTATCATAAAAGAGATGGAGCAATTTGATAATTTAGAAGGTCGTTTATTTATATCGGATAAAGCTCACTTAAATCTTTCATACCACTCTTTGATAGATCAAGCTCGTGAGAGACTAAAAGGTGATAAAGCTATCGGTACTACGGGAAAAGGTATCGGACCATCATATGCCGACAAAATTAACCGTGGCGGTGTTCGTGTTGGCGAACTTTTAGACCCTGAGAGATTAACTAACTCGATTATTGAATATTTTGAACAAAATCGTGCTATATTTGACGTTTTTGAGATTGCAACACCAAACAAAGCTGAACTTTTAGCAGAGTTAGAAGGTTTTAAATCAAAGCTTGCTCCTTTTATTACTGATACTACACAGATGGTATGGAAAGCTTTAGATGAGGAGAATAAAAAAGTTCTTCTTGAAGGTGCTCAGGGTACACTACTTGATATCGACCACGGTACATATCCGTATGTAACTTCAAGCTCGACTGTATCTGCAGGTGCATGTACCGGTCTTGGAATAAATCCTAAAGATATAGGTAAAGTTATCGGTATTGTAAAAGCCTATTGTACACGTGTTGGAAACGGACCGTTCCCTTCTGAGGATTTTGGTGAAGATGGTAAACGTCTAGGTGAGCAGGGTCATGAGTTTGGAACTACAACCGGTCGTGCTAGACGTTGTGGTTGGTTTGATGCGGTTGCAACTCGTCACGCATGTCGTCTTAACGGTGTAGATGAACTTTCACTTATGAAACTTGACGTGTTAGACGGTTTTGATGAAGTAAAACTATGTGTAGCTTATGAATACAACGGTGAAGAGATAGATTATATGCCTGCTGATTTAGATGCGGTAAAACCAATTTATAAAACTTTTAAAGGTTGGACAAATTCTGCAGGTGTAAGAGAATTTGATAAACTTCCAAAAGATGCACAGGACTTTGTAAAAACTATTGAAGAAATAAGTAAAACAAAAGTTGGTATAATTTCTACATCGCCTGAAAGAGATGATACAATAATCCTATAAAAGGACTATATTGAGATGAAGACTCGCTACTCTCCACTTGTAAAACTAAAAAAAAGCACAATGGATAAAAGCGAGCGACAAGTTCAGCAAAAAAATGCAGACTTAAACAATGCCAAAAAAGCATTAGAGAGTTCATATAACTCTTTAGACGATATTTCCCAACCGACTTCGGGAAATATCAACAATCTTTTAGCCTCAAGAAGTTTACTCTCTTCCCAAAGAGATTTGATAGAACATAATAAAAGTTGGGTAAGTTATGCCAACAAGCAGCTTGAAGCTGCAAAGCTACAATTCAAAAAAGATATGATAGAGTTTGAAAAGTTTAAATACTTGGAAGTCCAAGAGATAAAAAAATACCAAAAAGAATTAAAAGTAAAAGAGACAAAAGATTTAGACGAGATTGCTTTAATGACTTTTGGTAAAGACTACAAATAGCGGAGATTTTACTATGAGATTACTAATAATTTTTTTATTTATATCTACTCATCTTTTTTCAATCGAAACAAGTGAAAGATTATTTGAATGTAGTGAAATTTTTAAAGCCAGAAAAAGTGAACTCTTAATAGAGTTAGAAAGAATAGATGAACAAAAACAAGCTTTGGAAGCACTTAAAAATGCTACCGAAGATTTACTAAAAGATAAACAAAAAAAAGTTGATTATGAGGCTGAGGTAGTAGAAAACAAAAGAGCTGAAATAGCTGCTAAAGAGGCAAATATAAAAGCTATGCTTGAGGAAAACAAAGCAGTACTGGCAGAGCTGAAAAAAATCAAAATGGATAAAGTAGCCCAAACTTTTGCAAAAATGAAAGCTGCCGCCGCTGCAAAAATACTCTCCGATATGGATGCTAACGATGCCGCGAAAATTCTGTCATCTTTGAAGCCTAAAACGGTTGGCAAAATTCTGACAAAGATGGATGCTAAAAAAGGTAGTGAATTAACCCTTCTTCTCGCAAAGTAAAACATATTTAGCAGTTTTGACACATCCCTGACACACCTAAAAGATATAATAACATATAATAAAACATATTATGAACTATAAATAACAGATTTATTTATGTTGATGGGGCTATAATGAAATATATATTATTTTTAAAGTTGAATTATGAGTTTACAATTTGAAAAGAAATATATTTTTAATAAAATTTTTCTTCTATTTTTTTTAACAGGTGTTTTACTGGGGGTATTAAACGCACATATTGATATGCACTTTTTTTACGTGGGATTGGGCTCTTTTTTAGATTTTTTAATCTTTAACGTACCGACTCCTGAAGCATATGCCAGAACACTGGTCTTAGGAATATGTATAATATTTGGATATATATTTTCAAAAATTTATTATGAACATTTGGAATACAAGCTTTTACTTGAGTATTCGCTTGATAAATCTTACGAAGCTATTTTTTTATTAAATAAAAATGGGGGTTTTTATCGGCTGAATAAAAATAAAGAAGAAAATTTTGCTTATGATATTAAAGATTTTTTAAATTTAAATATACATGATTTAAAAGATAAAGGTCATATTAAATTTAAAACAAAGTATATAAACAAAGATAACGACTTTATTAATGTTGAGGTAATAGCAAACTATATTATTTACAAGGACAGAGAGTACTTTATAGCATCTGTTAAAGATATATCTAAGAAAAAAGATAAAGAAGAAATAATTAAACTCAATAAAGAACTTGAAATGTTGGTAAATACCGATAGTTTAACCGGTATATCAAATCGTTATAAGTTTGATGAGACACTAAAATATCATTTGGCAAAAAACAGAAGAACTGATGATAAAAAGCTAGCACTTTTAATATATGATATAGACAACTTTAAAAAAATAAACGATTCATTCGGTCATAATGTAGGTGACAGTGTTTTAAAAGAATTGGTTGAGGTTACAAAAAAATATATAAGACAAGGTGATACATTTGCAAGATGGGGAGGGGAAGAGTTTGTGGTTCTTTTGCAAAATGCAAATTTTCAAAGTAGCATCAGTGTTGCAAAAAAAATACATGAAGCTGTTAAAAATCATAATTTTAATAAAGTTAAAAATATAACTATAAGTATAGGAATAGCCTTGGCAGCTAATGATGATACGGCAGAACTGCTTTTTACCAAAGCCGATAAAGCTTTATATAAAGCAAAGAATGACGGTAGAGATCGCATTGCTTATCAAAAAGAAATAGGGGAGATATATTAATTTAATATGAATATGAAGTTTGATACGAGTAAATATACTGTTTTGTATGCACAAGAAAATAAATGTACAAGCAATATTTGCAAAGAATACTTAGAAGAAAAGTTTGAAAAAGTTTATATAACCGATGATGGAAGGGAAGCACTTGAATTTTATAAAAATAAAAAAGTTGATATTATCATTTTAGACGATAATATTTCACACTTTAACGGATTCGAAATAGCATCTAAAGTGCGTCAACAGGATATTAACATTAAAATAATACTTTTAATATCATTTTTAGATGAAAAAATTTTATTTGAAGCAGTCGAGCTTTGTCCTTTAGAGTATATACATAAACCCATTGAAAAAATAAAACTTGCCGAAGTACTTCATAAGATAATATGTGAGTTAGAAAAAAAACACCAAACAAATAATTATTTTTATTTACCTGAAGATTATATCTGGGAGAAAACAAAAAAGATATTAATATATGATTCAAACGCTATAACTCTAACAAAAAATGAAACTTTACTTATGGAATTTTTATGTTCGGAAAAGGAACGCGTATTTAGTTCACAAGAGATAATGGAGTTTTTTTGGGAAAATGACGGGAATAACGACTTGACTTTTGATGCCTTAAGAGGATTGATTAAACGTATCAGAAAAAAATTACCTCCAAATTCCATAATAAATATTGTTAACAGAGGATATTATCTAAAGTCAGAAAGATAAAAGACATTAATCTGACATAGTTGAAGTTGGTATAATCATACTTTTACCTAATTTATTGTAAAATGCGTGAATTTAATTTATTTTGAGGCTAAAAGTCATGAAGATTTCACTAAAAACTATCCCCCATATATGCTCGAAAATTGCGGTTGATTTAAATAAAAGCGGTGTTGTTACCATGACAAAAGGGCTTGAAGCCGTAAGTGCCGAGGCTGAAAAAATATTAACATCAAGTGTAAAAAAAGAGATGTCACTTGATGAAAAAGTGCGTGAGATTTGTGAAGAAAATGAAGAAGAGATTGAGTTTAATCTTGTGGATGAACGTCAACTTTTTTTTATGATAAAGAAAAAGCTTGCACCTGAATATGATGTGATTTTAAATTATGAAGAGCGTTATTCTGATATATCTCACAAAATTTTAGATGAGTTATATGAAGAAGACTTGATTCATTTTGAGGTATCGGAAAACCGTATTAAAAATATTATCTACAATTCAATCACATCATTTATCGCAGATGCAAGTGAAGTAGATGATGCCGTAATGGACAAGATACGCTCATACAAAAAACACTATATACCTGGTACAGACGAGTTTGAAATTCTTTATGAAAAAATTTACCGCGAAGAGATGACTAAGAGAGGGATGCAGTAATGGCTGAAATGAAAAAAGTATATATTTATCTTGAAAATGGCACTTTTTTAGAAGCAAATAGTTTTGGAGCCGATACGACGAGTGTCGGTGAGATTGTATTTAATACGTCACTTACAGGGTATCAGGAGATTATGAGCGATCCGTCTTATGCTGGTCAATTTGTAACATTTACTATGCCCGAGATTGGAAATGTAGGTGTAAACAGCCAAGATATGGAAAGCTCTTCTGCCCATGCAAAAGGTATGATTGTTCGCAAGTTTCAAAAACGTCATTCTAACTTTCGTTCAGAAGGTGCACTTGATGATTTTTTAAAAAAATACAATGTTATGGGAATCTGCGATATCGATACCAGATACTTAACTAAAATGTTAAGAGCCGAAGGTGCTATGATGATGGTAGCATCAACAGAGATTAGTGATAGAGATGAACTTAAAAAAGTTCTTGAGAGTTCTCCTCGCATCGAAGATGTAAACTATATAGAACAAGTTAGTACAAAAAAAGCATATAAACATACCCAATCTACATATTCAAAAACTAAGTTTGAATATGATCAAGCTCCAAAAGCACAAGCTAAAATTGTAGCTATTGATTTTGGTGTTAAGCAAAACATATTAAATGAGATTGTAAGTGCAGGTATAGAAGTTGAAGTAGTTCCAAATAATTTTGATGCTGAAGATTTGATTGAAAAATACAATAACAAAGAGATAGACGGTGTGTTTTTATCAAACGGTCCCGGTGATCCTCTTGTACTCAAATATGAACAGGAGCAGATTAAAAAATTAATTGCCGCAAAAGTTCCGATGTTTGGAATTTGTTTAGGGCATCAACTTTTATCGATTTCACACGGCTATGATACGTATAAATTGAAATTCGGTCATCACGGTGGAAATCATCCCGTAAAAAATGAAAAAACAGGTTTAGTAGAAATAACTGCACAAAATCACAACTATAATGTTCCTGATAATATAGTGGAGATTGCAGAAGTTACGCACTCTAATCTTTTTGATAATACGATTGAGGGACTTAAGTATAACGACAGCCCTATCTTTTCCGTGCAACATCATCCTGAGTCTTCACCCGGACCAAAAGAGAGCAGATATATATTTTCAAGTTTTTTAGAACTTATCAAAAGATAAGTTCTACTTATGTATCTAATCTTACTTAAATAAATATAAAATTACAAAAGTAAACAAAAAACTAATATTTATGCAAAATTGTCATAAAATAGTCAAATTTTAAGATGTTTTAAACTTTTCTATGGATATAGTAATAGTGTTAATTGGTCTAATTATCTGAGAGTATATTTAATTGGGCTTAATTGCTTTGAATCTTTAAGGAGGCTATATATGGAGAATCGTCCATTAGAGTACGACTATACAGTTGCAAAGATGTTCATGCTAACTACAGTTCTTTTAGGTGCTGTCGGTATGTTAATCGGTGTAATTTTGGCATTTCAGATGGCATTTCCTGAACTTAACTTGGTTCTAGGAGAAGGTCTTGCAGAATACACTAACTTTAGTCGTCTTCGTCCGCTGCACACAGATGCAGTAATCTTTGGTTTTACGCTAAGTGGTATTTTCGCTACTTGGTATTATGTTGGTCAGCGTGTTTTAAAAGTATCAATGGCAGAGTCAGGTTTTTTGATGTTTTTAGGAAAATTACACTTTTGGTTATACTTGGTAGTAGTTGTTGCAGTTGTTGTATCACTATTTGCAGGTGTAACTACATCAAAAGAGTATGCTGAATTTGAATGGCCAATCGACATCGCTGTTGTTGTTGTATGGGTAATTTTTGGTTTAAGTATTTTCGGTTTAATCGGTATCCGTCGTGAAAAAGCATTGTATATTTCAATTTGGTACTATATTGCTACTTTCTTAGGTATAGCTATGCTTTACTTATTCAATAATATGGAAGTTCCTACAATGTTAGCTACATCACCTGCAGGTGAGAGTAGTATCGGTGCTTGGTATCACTCAGTATCTATGTATGCCGGTACTAACGATGCATTAGTTGAATGGTGGTACGGACACAATGCAGTTGCATTTGGTTTTACAGTACCTATTGTTGCTATGATTTATTACTTTTTACCAAAAGAATCTGGTCAAGCAATCTATTCTTATAAATTATCGTTACTTTCTTTCTGGGGATTAATGTTTGTTTACCTATGGGCTGGTGGTCACCACCTTCTTTATTCAACTGTTCCTGATTGGATGCAGACTATGGGTTCAATTTTCTCTGTAATATTAATTCTTCCATCATGGGGTTCAGCAATCAATATGCTACTTACAATGAAGGGTGAATGGCAACAAGTTGCGGCATCCCCGTTAATTAAGTTTATGGTTCTTGGATCTACATTCTATATGTTCTCAACATTAGAAGGTCCTATTCAAGCGATTAAATCGGTTAACGCTATTGCACACTTTACTGACTGGATTGTTGGTCACGTACATGACGGTGTACTTGGTTGGGTTGGATTCATGATTATGGCTTCACTTTTCCATATGGCTCCACGTGTATTTAAGCGTGAAATTTACTCAAAAAGCTTAATGGCTGCACAATTCTGGATTCAAACTGTAGGTGTTGTTTTATACTTCACTTCTATGTGGATTTCAGGTATCACTCAAGGTATGATGTGGCGTGCTCACGATGAGTTTGGTAACTTAGCTTACTCATTTATCGATACTGTTACAGTTCTTCACCCTTATTACACTATTCGTGGAATCGGTGGTTTACTATACTTAGTTGGTTTCTTTATGTTTGCTTATAACATTTACAAAACTATGTCTGCTCGTCCTGTTGAAGAGTCTGAGCTACAATCTGCATCGCCTATGGGCGCTTAAGAAAGGGAGGTTAATATTATGTTTCATTGGTTAGAAAAACACCCGTTCTTTTTCTCAGTAGGTGTATTTGTTACAATCGCTTTTGCCGGTTTAGTTGAAATTCTTCCAAACTTTGCTCAAGCTTCTCAGCCTTTAGTTGGTACTAAGCCTTATTCAACTCTTGAATTAGCCGGTCGTCACGTATATATCAAGAACTCTTGTAATGCGTGTCATTCTCAGTTAATTCGTCCGTTTAAATCAGAAACTGACCGTTACGGTCACTACTCTTTAAGTGGTGAGTATGCATATGATCGTCCATTTTTATGGGGTTCTAAAAGAACAGGTCCGGATTTAATGCGTGTAGGTAACTATCGTACTACCGATTGGCATGAAAATCATATGAAAGATCCAGCTGGTGTTGTTCCGGGTTCTATTATGCCTGCTTACAGATGGATGTTCACAAACGAAGCTGATATAGAAACTGCTTATGCAGAACAATTAACAGTTGCTCAGTTCTTTTCTGTTCCATATAACAAACCGGTACCTATGAAAGATGGGTCAACTGCAGTAGTTAAAATGGGTTCAAGTGTTGCAGATGCTCACGCTTTAGCTTTAGCTGAGGCAAAAGAAATCGCGGCAGATATGAAAGATCAGAGTGTTAAAGATGCAGTTGCAAATGGCAAGATTCCTGAAATCGTAGCTATTATTGCATACATGAACAGTCTTAAATAGTAAAGGTTTATAGTGGAAATTGCACAACTTCAAGCTTATGGTTATTTTATCTTGACAACTACATTGGTAGTTATTTTATATGGGTATATTTATCATCTATATACAAAAAGAAAAGATTCTGATGGGCATGATTATGAGGATTACGGCAATTTAGCACTTAAAGATGATGTGACTGATACTCCGGTATCGGCTATATCTGATGATAAAGAGAAATAGGAGAGATATATGAATAAGCTTTATCTTGGTGGTATTATCTTTGTTGCTCTTATGCTACTACTAACGTATCTGTCGATTGGTGGTTCTGAGGGTGGTCTTAATGGTGATATCGTAAATATACTTGGTGTTGCAGGTGCAATCGCACTTGTACTTATTACAGTATTTGTTGTAATCAAGTATGTTCGTCAAATGCAAACTGACACGGCTACTGGTGATCTTATGGAAGAGAACTGGGACGGTGTCGGTGAGTATAACAATGAGTTGCCTTTTGGTTGGGCAGTGTCATTCTTTTTACTAATCGTATGGGGTATGTGGTATTTTATAGCCGGTTATCCGGTAAACGCATACTCTCAAATCGGTGAGTATAATGAAGATACGGCTGCACACAATGCAAAATATAATGCTCAATATGCGTCTATCACTGGTGACAGATTAGTAGAGATGGGTGAGTCTGTATTTTTAGCTGAATGTAAAGTATGTCACGGTCTTACTGCTGACGGTATTGACGGTAAAGCTGCTAACTTAAACAAAAGAATTGATGAAGTTGCAGTTAAACATGCTGTAATTAACGGTTCTAACAATAGCTTATTAGGTATGGAAATGCCAATGCCTGATCGTAACGGTTTGTTTAATGCTAATACTGGTGCTTTAATTACAGATGCTGAAATTAATACTGTTTCTGCTTATGTTGCAAACGGTATGACCGGCGAAGGTGCGGATATATTTGCCGGAACTTGTGCTTCATGTCACGGACCGGACGGTGCGGGTATGGAAATGGTAGCTCCAAACCTAAAAGCATTTGATACTGCACTTGTTACTAATGTTCTTAAGCATGGTAAAAAAGGCGGTATAGGAACTATGCCTGCATTTGATAGATTAAATGCTAAACAAAAAGAAGCTGTCGCTGCATATATTAGCAGTTTAGCTAACTAAGAAGGAGTCAGGTATGAATGAAAATAGAAGCGTATTTGCTCTTGATGGTATTACTGGTATGTTAGTAGCTACAGTACTTTTACTTGTTATCCTTGCCGGTTTAACGGTATGGGGTATTGGTGTACAAAATGCTAATATGACAAAGTTTTATGAAATTAAAGACGAAAAACAGATAAAAATGTTTAGCAAGGATAATGCTAAACATTGGCATAACGTGAACTAAGGAGTATATGGTGGATAAATTAATAACAATTGGTTTAATAATCTCGGCTATTTATACTGCTTATGCAGTTCTCACACCTAATCATTTATTTATAGGTTAGGTTTTCTTGAAATTTTTACACAGAGGGCTTTATGCCCTCATCCTTTCGGTATTATTTGCAAACACTCTATCTGCAGAGTATTTATATAAAGATGAAGTTATTTTTAATCCTAAATTCAATGAATCTGTCGAAGAATTAGGAGCTGAACTTTATCAAAAAACAGGTATATCTTTAAGACTTTTGATGTTAAAAGAGTTACCGCATGATAAAAAAAATATAGTTGAGTACGAAAAAGAGGTTATGAAAAATTTTTCTACGCCTACGGTTTTACTAACTTTTTCTGAGATGGACTCACAAGTCGATATATTAGCGTATCCGACATCTTTATATGAATACTTTGACAAAAGACAAGTACTAAGTCCTATATCTTCTCCTGTGCAAGCTTTTGTTATAGCATTGCTTAATTTTGATTTTTCAGATATGAGTAGTGGAGGAACAATTTTACCTTTACTGGCACAAAAGGCTAAAAAAGGTGAAGTTTTAGGAAAGTATAGCGGTGCTATGTTTAACGGTTATGCAGATATAGCAGAACAAATCGCAAAATCTAAAGGTATTGAACTTGAACATGCAGTAGGGAGTGCTAACCAAACTTCTATATTAATCGTTAAGACACTCTTTTACGGTATCATCCTGATAGGTATATATATGTATATCAAAAGAAAATTACATTTAAAAAGGCAGGCAAATAATGAATAAAATTCTAGCTAGCGGTAAAATTTGGCCTTATGCTATAGGTATATCAATTATACTTATATTTGGAGCTTGTGTAGCAACTATAGTTGTCGCTTCTAAATTGCCTGTTGAAAAAAGCGATACTTATATGATGGATTATCATCAAGCGGATGCCAATGCAAATGATTTGATTAATGCACGTATTGAGTTTGATAAAAAATACAAAATCGAGTACGTAACGGATGGATTATCTCAAGATAAGTCTATATTAAAGTATAAAGTTACGGATTTAGCAGGAAAAACTATAGAAAATGCTAAATTAAAAGTTATCGTAACTCGTCCGAATTCACGTAAATATGATCAAGAACTTATGGACTACAAATATGATAACGGTATTTATGTTTTTAAACCTATAAAACTTGAATTAGCAGGCAGATGGGATATTATGGCTAAAGTAAATGTTGATAAGCTACAAAGATACTATAACGTAAAAGCCGATACTAGAGCTAAAGAGGCTTACGAGTATTAAACTCCTTTAGTTCTGGCATATTTGTAAAAAAGCTTCTCTAAGGATATCTCTTTAGGGATAGCAACTCCATCTAAAATATTTTCTTTTAATTTTTTTGCCAAATACGGAGCAAAAACAAACCCTCTTGATCCCAAGGCATTTATGCTATAAATATTTTGATAATATTCTAGTAAATCGCTTGGTATCTTTGTTCCTTTTTTTATTGATGGATATTTTTTTAAAGACTTTTCATAATCTATAATTTTTCCAAGTACGGGAAAATAACTCTTTATAGTAGCCCTCGCACCTTTTGAGACTTTTATAACTTCTAAATCATCTAAGTCTATAAGCTCGTTTGCTTGCTTTAGAAGTGATTTAACATCTTCTTCGTCCGTATTTATATAAAAAGGACATTTGTCGCAAGTAGTATTACACTCGCCTTGTGTCATTGAGTGGTTTTGCTGTGTAGCACCTATTGCTACCGTGCCGTCCGCTTTGTTTGTAGATATGGATATGGATTTGTGTATGTTAAAAGGAATCTCTGTAGATGTTTTAACATCTATTTTAACTCCAAACATAGGAGATATATTTATATAAGGGTAGTTAACTAAGGGACTGTTTACACCTTGAGCCAAGATGATATTTTTAGCTTTAAAGTTCTTAAAAATATAATACCCGTCTTTAAAGTTTAACTCTTGTATATCTTCTTGATAAAAATCGCAGTTTTTAAGTAGATAATTACAAATATCAACAGGGTTTACTATAGCTGCATCTGCATAGTAATAACCCTCGATATTTTTAAACTTTAAGACCTTATGTTTTAGTGCATTACCATCTAGTTTTGTCTTGTCAAAATTATCGTTTGATACTCTTAACACACCTTTTTTAGTTATAAGTTTCGGCATTAGTTTTTCGTAAAAATCTATAGAATAAGCAAGGGCATCATTGACCAGTGAATTATAGGAGTTTTTTTTACCCGGAAGCGGTGATAGAAAAGCACCCGCAGCTCCGCTTGCACCTTTTGCGATGCCCTCTTTATCTACAACAGCTACACTTTTACCCGCTTGCTTTAGGGTATATGCACAGTTAGCTCCGGCAGCTCCGGCTCCTATAATCAAAAAATCGTATGTCATGATGAAATTATATCCCAAAGTGTTATAATAACGCTAATGAAAAAATCAACCATAATCCTGCCAACATCTCGTGCCATAAGAGAGACCAGACTTAAAATACAAAACAAGACATTGTTCTTGCCAAACTATGTAACAATGGGCGAGTTTATATCCAAACTAACTATTGTAAAAGACTTTAAACCCATAGATGATGATACACGTGTCCTTCTTTTGTTAAAGGCGGCTGATTTTAAAACTTTTGAGAACTTACAAATAGAGAGAAACTTTTTTACTTTTACAAAAAACAGCTCATATATATTTAAATTTTTTGAAGAATTAAGTGCAGAAAGATATGACATAAACAGTCTTGCATCTAACGATATATATGCTGAATATGAAGAGCATATAGAGATATTGACATTGTTATATGAGCGTTATGAAAAGTTATGTCTAGATGCAAAGATACTTGATAAGATATTTTTACCAAAAATATATACTTTTAATCAAAATTATGCAAAGTCTCTAAAAAAAATAGATATAAAAATAGACGGGCATCTGACTAACTTTGAGTTTGAACTTTTAAATCAGGCAAAAGAGTTTTGTGAAATAAATATAATATTTACAACTACAAGATTTAACTCCAAGATGCAAAATAAGTTTGCAGAATTGGGGATAGAGTTGGAAGTGGGATATGAATATGAAATATCTATAAATGAAAATAAAGTCGTATCAAAAGAAAAAGTTATTAACAACAAAAACATAAGCTGTCAATCTTTTAGTGAGCAGGTTCTGCAGGTTGCTTTTGTAAAACAAAAAATTTACGAGTTTATATCAAAAGGTTATGAAGCAGAGAATGTAGCTGTCATAGTCCCTGATGAAAATTTTGCCACAATGCTAGAGAGTTTTGACAACATAGGTAACTTTAACTTTGCTATGGGTTACGGGTTTTCTAAAAGTGCTTTTTATAAAAAACTTGAAGCTACTATAGATTATATAGAACAGGATTCAAAAGAGAACTTTGCAAGGCTCAAACGCATAGGTGAAGAACTATATGCAGACTTACACAAAATATTTTACAAAAAAGCTTCAGAAGTTGATTTAATAAAGTATTTAGAGGGACTAAAAGATTATATCGACGATTGTGAAGCTTTAAAAATATATGAAGACGAATTGTTCCATTTTAGCAGAGTGATATCTGTTATGCAAGATATGAACGTAAAGTCTGTTTTATCCGTATTTATACAACGTCTATCAAGTAGAAGCATAGATGATGTACGTGGCGGTAAAATAACGGTTATGGGAGTTTTAGAGAGCAGAAGCATAGAGTTTGATGCTGTTATAATAGTTGATTTTGATGATTCAAACGTGCCTAAAAAAAGCCAAAAAGATATGTTTTTAAATACTCACATAAGAGAGATGGCAAATCTGCCAACTACCATAGACAGGCAAAATCTGCAAAAACATTACTACGAGATGCTTATAAACAACTCTAAAGAGGTAGCCATCTCCTATGTAAGTTCTGAGGATAGTTCAGCTTCGAGGTTTTTAAAACAGCTTGGCATAAAAGAGCAAAGCATCTATGATGAAAAAGAACTCTCAAATATACTTTTTGAAAAAATACAAAAAAAACAAGATAGAGAAGAAAAAGAGATAATTCTAAAGTATGATTTCAAAACAACTCCTATGTCTGCATCCAGACTAAAGACATTTTTAACGTGTAAAAGGAAGTTTTACTACAAATATATAGTGCATCTGTTCTCTCATGATATTCCAACTGATATGATAGAACAGTATGAAATAGGAAATATTGTCCATACCGCACTATATGATGTATATACAAGCAAATCAAGTTATACGGATGCAAAAGAGTTGCAAGCCGATATAGAAAAAGCACTGGATGATAAAATAGATAAAAACAGTGAAATACAAAGGTATTTCATAGCTCTACAAAAAGCTAAAATGAAGGAGTTTGTCAGTCTTGAAATTGAAAGATTTAACGAAGGCTGGGTAGTAAAGGAATGTGAAAAAAGTATGACTTGTGAGTTTGCAGGAATGAATCTTGTCGGTCAGATAGATAGACTCGATGCAAAAAATAATGAACTCTACGTTATTGACTATAAAACAGGTAATTACCCTATATATAACAAAAATAATTTTACCCAAGCAACGGATTTTCAGTTAGAGTTTTACTACCTTTTAGTTAAAGATAAAGCAGAAAAAATTAAGTGTGCTTATTATGATTTAAATGAAAACAAACTTGTAAATGAGCCTTTTTTGGAAGAAAAACTAGGTGTACTTGAATCAAACATAAAAGATATACTTGCACGCGATGAATTTAACTTTGAAAAATGTGAAGATGAGAAAAATTGTATATATTGCGATTACAAAATAATTTGCTCAAGAGATTAGGCTATAATAAAAAAAATTTATAAAAAAGGTCAATTTACCATGCAAAGAAGAGAATTTTTAAAAACCTCTTTAGTCGCATCTACGGTACTGCTTGGACTGCCACTTAGTGCATCGCAGATACGACAACCCTTAGATTACTACAAGGTAAGTAAGTATGCTTTTCCTGAGAAAAACCCACTCATAGCACATTCTGACAGACCGCCTCTGCTGGAGTCTCCGCGTAATGTTTTTACATCCGCTATAACTTCAAACAAAGATTTTTTTGTAAGATGGCACTCGCCAAAGATAAAAACTCATACTTTTATATCAGGATATAGAATAGCCATAACAGGTGAAGTCAACGAGCCGTTATACTTATCACTTAAGAGTTTAAAAGAGGATTTTGAGCCTGTTGAGATTACGGCAGTTCTACAATGCGGCGGAAACTCAAGAAGTGCATTTATTCCGACAACTAGCGGCATCCAATGGGGAAGCGGAGCTATGGGTTGTGCAAAATGGAAGGGTGCAAGACTAAAAGATGTTTTAAAACAGGCAGGACTTAACAAAGATGCTAAATGGATAAACTTTAACGGTAGTGATGAGGCTGCTTTTCATAAAGCCCCAAGACTTATTCGCGAGTTAAAAATAGATGAGATAGAAGATGACATTATCATAGCTTATGAGATGAACGGTGAAGATTTGCCTTACCTAAACGGTTATCCCGTTCGTCTTGTTGTCCCGGGTTGGTACTCCGATAGTTGGATAAAGATGCTTACTGAGATAAGGGTAACAAAAGAGTACCGTCCTCTTTACTATATGGACAGTGCTTATACGGTTGCAGATAATGAAACAGAGAGTGAAACACCTGACAAACCTGCCAAAAAAAGAAAACCTATAACCACGATGAACATAAAATCTTACATAGGTTTTCCTACTCGTGATACTAAAATAAAAGTCAATGAAAATGTAACACTAAAGGGTGTGGCGTTTGATGGCGGAAGCGGTATAAAAGAGGTTTTAATCTCAGCAGACAAAGGTAAAACATGGAAGAAATCTACACTAGGCAAAGAGCTTTCAAAATTTGCCTTTAGAGAGTTCGAATACAACTTCCAAGCAAAACAAAGCGGAAAATTTACGCTTATGGCAAAAGCGGTAAATAACTTGGGAGAAGAACAGCCTTTTGCACATCAGATGCTGTGGAATAAAGGCGGCTATAAATACAACGGCATCGATAGTGTGACATTTGAGGCGGTAAAATGAAAAGTATAATTTTAAAAACATTGTTAGTAACGGCAGTTATGTTTTCCACTTTAAATGCGGAGTATTCAAAACCCGTAAAAGTTCCAAGCATCACCTACCCGTTGGAATATGATAAAAACTTTAGGGTTATGCAGAGAAACTGCCAGTGGTGTCACTCTTTTGGATATATAACAAACCAAGGAAAGCAATCCCAAGAGTTTTGGAGGGCATCTGTAGTAAAGATGCGTGATGTGTATAAAGCACCTATAACAAAAGCCGATGAAGAAGCTATAGTCGAGTACCTGTTTAAACATTATGGAAATGGGAAAGTAAAATAACAAAGGTTTTGAAAAAAGTATGTATGAACTATAAGCTTTATGAATTTAGAGAATTTACATAGACAGAATCGTTAAAAATATGAAACCTAAATCTAATAAATTACTAATTGAACATATTAAAAAATATACAACCTTTGAATGGTTAGTATTTATCAAAGCATTAGAAAATACATCAGATGAAGAGTTATTAAAGATAGAACCAAATCAGATGGAAAGATATAATCTACAGAATTCTAATTGGTATTCAAAGTTATTAGATTTAGCTTTAAGATTATCAGATTATGAAAAAACAAGGGTAATACTTGATAGGTTACCAAAAACACAAGACTATAGAAAATTTATAAAATTATACTTGGAAAGCTATGACAGTGAATCAAATTTTAAAGCAGATTTAGATTACTCTTTAGATTTAGCATTCACAAAATATTTATATGAACAAAATAAACATTATGCCCCTCCTGTAAATAGTATGGGTCGATTGATAGAACTATACAGCACAAAAGAACCATTATTTAGAGAATTTTTTGGATTAACTCCAAAACAAATATTATATTTTTTTACTTTGAATAATGCAAAGCACAATATATATGAACCATTTGATTTTACTAATATGCTTAGATTGATAAAAGATTATGACAATAAAATAACAGAGACTCAATTAAAAAAGTTTCTTGATACTTTTTCTAAAAGTATTAAAGATTATCGTTTGGAAGCTAGAGATCTTGGAATAACAAAGAACACTATGAAATCTATACGCTTAATAGAGCAATATCCAATTATAAAACTAAATAACGATTATTATCTGATAGCATCTAAAAATATATTGTTAGAAGCTTTAAGTTATAAAATATTTACAATTTTACATAAAGAGGTGAAAAACTCAGAAAATTTCAAACAAAGTTTTGGAAATACATTTGAAAATTATTTGAGAAATTTAACAAAATCTTCACATAGTGAATATTTTTATGAATGTGATGATCTTGTTAAGGAAGAAGGAAATAGAAAAGCAGAGTTTTATATTGTGCAAGATAACACTAGCATACTAATAGAGTCCAAGCTATTACATATAGATGAAAACATAATACTACATGCAAGTGCTATTGATTTGGAAAAAAAGTTTAAAAACACAATATTCTCTGCTCTTGAGCAGATAGATTCATGCTTTAAAAAAATAGATGTTCAAAATAAATATGCTGTGATAGTTATTCATACACATATGCCATTATTGGAAAACTTTATAAGACTTTTTAAACATAAAAGTAAGTATGATTTTTTAGACAATGTTATGATTCTTTCTGTTGTTGATTACGAAATTATGATTCACAATCCATTTGAAAAAATTATTGAATATTTTGAAATGCCTTATACAAATAAGAAGTCACAAATTGCTCTCTATTTTGAAAAAAGAAATAAGTTCTTAGAAGCAAGTTGTATGAATATAAATAATGATTTGAAAAATAAGTTTGCTTAAAAAAAGAATAAAGTTTATAATATTGGGCTTAAAATATACCCATAAAAGCAAAAAAGCCCCGGCGAATCCGCCAGAGCTTAGTGCCGATCGCGAATCCGCAATCCAATGGAACAATTATAACAAGAATAGGTAAAAGTGACAAATGAGTAAATTTATAAACAACCTAGCATACGAAGCATCGGCGGGAAGCGGTAAGACATTTATGCTTGTCGTTCGTTATCTGAGCCTTTTGTTTTCGGGTGCATCTGCATCTAAGATACTTGCACTTACCTTTACAAACAAAGCCGCAGCTGAGATGCAAGAGCGTGTAGTCTTAACTCTGGAGGAGTTGGAATCTCGCGGAGAGTTGGATGTTATTGTCGATATTACCGGTTATTCAAAAGAGCATCTACTGAGTGAGCGTAGTAAAATCTTGACGGAGTTTTTAAACTCAAATACAAAGATTATGACCATAGATGCATTTTTTACTCAGATACTTCGCAAGTTCTCACTCTATGCATCTCTTATGCCAGACTTCTCTACTATGAGTAGCCAGCATGAGCTGAAATTATTATCACGCTTTTTAAAAGAGGTAGAGGTCTCAGGAAAAAAAGAGACGCTTATAACGCTATCTTTACAGTCAAAAAAAAGACTAAGCGATATATTTTTACTTTTAGATCAGTTCTATACAAAACGTCAGGAACTCTCACACATCTCTTTTAGAAAACAACCGCTTGATGAGTATGAACAAGTAGCACTTGAAGCATTTTTGGAGTTGCAAAACATAGTTAACTCGTGTGAAGCTGCATCGAGCACTGCACTAAAAGGTGTGGCGGGTGAGAGTTTTGAAGATGTGGCATCCAAAGCTTGGATAGGTCGTGAGACTATGGAGTATTCCACTTTTAAAAAGTGTTTTACACCAGAGATGGACAGGCATCTAACTACTATACAAGATGCTATAAAAGGGTATAACCGTGCACGTGAGCAAAACTTTTTTTACTCGTTAAACGAGCTTGTAGATATATATGAGAAGAGTAAAAAAGCACTTTATATGGATGATAGTGAGCTTAGCTTTAACGATGTTACAGTGCTTGTACATTATCTTTTAAAAGAACGAATAGACAGTGAATTTTTATATTTTCGTTTGGATTCCCAAATAGAACATATGCTTTTAGATGAGTTTCAGGACACTTCAATAATGCAGTATGAGATTTTAAAACCGTTAATAAATGAGATAACATCGGGTAAAGGTGTTTTTGAGAACGGAAGTTTTTTCTTTGTTGGGGATGTTAAACAATCCATCTATCGTTTTCGCGGTGGTGTTAGTGCTCTTTTTGGTGAAGTCGCACATGAAAATGGAACTTTGACCCAGCCGCTTCTTACAAACTACCGCTCCCAAAAAGAGGTGATAGAGTTTGTAAATAGGGTGTTTGAGCATAAAATAAAAGACTATAAAGCCCAACTTGTACGCCCTGAAGCAGATGCGGGTTATGTTGAAGTTATACAAAGCGATATGCTTTTGGATGAGGTGTTAAAACAGGTTCAAAAGCTACTGAGTTTAGGCGCAGTCGCAGATGAGATAGCTATACTTTGTGCCACAAACGGTGACGGAGAAGAAGTTAAACTTCACCTTGAACACGCTGGTTTAGAGGTCGTGACAGAGACTACTACAAAGCTTATAAACCAAAGAAGTATAAAAGCTGTTTTGGAGTATTTAAAATATCTTTATTTTAATGAAGATATATATCGTTATAATTTTTTTGCCCTGATAGAGAGAGATGTAGAAAAAATCGATGCTGTTGATTTTAACAAGTTAAGTCTTTTGGATATAGTTAAAAATGTTATAAAAAAATATTCACTTTTTGACTCAGATGCAAATCTGCTTCGTTTTTTAACTACGGTTGATAGATGCAAAGATATTGAAGCACTTCTTTTTGAATATGAACGCATCGACACTTCGGCTGCCGCAAGTGAGCTAAGCGGTGTGAGAGTCCTTACGGTACACAAGTCTAAAGGCCTTGAATATGAACACGTTATAGTTATGGACAGACTTAAAAAGGCACCGCCGAATAAAGATGCAATCATCTACGAGTATGAGGGCATCAGACTGCAAAATATATATCTTCGCATAAAAGGCAGAGACGATTTGGACGCAAACTATGCAAATGCACTTAAAAAAGAGAAAAAGCTTGTACTAGAAGACTCGCTGAATGCACTATACGTTGCTTTTACAAGAGCAAGAGAGAATCTGTTTGTTATAAAAAAATCAAAAGATTCTACATTTGATATATTGGACTTATCTGTAGGAAGTTTTGGCTCTTTAAAAGTAGAAAAAGAAAAAGAGCAGATAGTTAAAAAAGATTTAAACACGCTCAAGTATGAAGAGGAGTTTTACGGGGCACAAAGTGACATAGTCAAAGTAGAAGAAGAGATAGAAGCAGATATAAAAGCTCAAAATTTCGGTACGGCACTTCACTTTATGTTGGAGATGCTAAGCGAGTTCTCAAACGAGTATGTATCTGACGCAAAAGATATGATGTTAAACAAATTCGGTCATATATTGGAAGATGATGAGATAGAAGATATCGTATCCCGTATAAGTTTATTGGTACAAAACAAAGAGTTCTTAGACCTAAGCAGAGGTGAGTGTTTTAAAGAACAATCTCTTAGACATAACAATAACCTGAAGTATATAGACTTGCTTATAAAACATGAAGACGGTATTTGGAAAATCATAGACTATAAAAGTTCTACAAAATACTCTGAACATCATGTTGAACAAGTTTTAAGCTATATAGACGCAGTTGAAGAGATTACAGGGGAGACGGCTGAAGGGTATCTGTGTTACTTACTAAAAAATGAAGTTAAGATCGTTAAGGTTTAAATGATAGCTTTATCTTTTGTAGAAGGGTTTTTACTAGGTCTTGGAGCGGCTGTTCCACTTGGTCCCATAAATATTCTTATAATGAACGAGGCTGTAAAAAGATACAAAAACGGTGTACTTATAGGTCTTGGTGCAATGAGTGCAGATATGCTGTACCTGCTTTTTATAGTTTTTGGATTAATCAGTTTCGTAAATCAACCGATAGTCTTAGATGCTTTGTCTATTTTCGGAGGTAGTTTTTTAATCTATCTTGCTTACTTAATATTTAAAAACAAAGATGCAAAAATACAGACTCCGCAGGAGACAATAAAACATCCCAAAAATTCTACGCTTTATTTAAAGGGCTTTACTCTAACGCTTATAAATCCATACACTATAGGTTTTTGGTTAAGTGCATCCGGTTATGTTGCAGCTAAAGAGTTAGATACTTTTTTTACGATATTTGGGATGCTTGGTGCTATACTTTTATGGATAACCGTCATGCCTTATTTAGTTCATAAAGCTAAGCATAAAATATCTCAAAACGTATCTTATTGGATTAGTGTAATTTCTGCTTTTTTACTGTTTGGTTTTGGTATAATGATGTTTATAAATCTTCTGGCATTTTAAAACCTTAAAGAAAACATAAATTCAGTAAAGTTTAATTAAAAATGACTTAAATTAAGTCGTTTATAAGTTTATGTGACTATACTTCCACCACTTAAATATACAGAAAGGTTCGTTCAATGAAATTTACTAAAATTGCAACTGAAGAACAAATCGATAGAAAATGGATTCTAATCGATGCAGAAGGTAAAACTTTCGGTCGTATGATTACTGAAGTAGCTACAGCTCTACGCGGTAAAAACAAAGCTTGTTTTACTCCAAATATTGACTGTGGTGACTACGTAGTTATCATCAATGCTTCTAAGGCTAAGTTTAACGGTCTTGGTAAAATTAACAATAAAGAGTATTTTTCACACTCAGGTTACTTCGGTTCAACTAAGAGTGTTAAAATGACTGAGCTTTTAGAGAAAAACCCGGAGAAACTATACAAATTAGCTACTCGCGGTATGCTTCCTAAAACTAAGCTTGGTGCTAAAATGCTTAAAAAATTAAAAGTATATGCAGGTGCTGAACACCCTCACACTGCACAAATAGCTAAGTAAGGATAGATAGATGGCAAACAAAACATATGCAACAGGACGTCGTAAAGCGTCAATCGCAAAAGTATGGTTAACTCCAGGATCTGGTAACATAACTGTAAACGGTCTTTCTATCGATGCTTGGCTTGGTGGACTTGAAGCTAAGAAACTTCGTGTTAAGCAACCACTTGTTTTAACTAAACAAGATACTTCAGTTGATATCGTAGCTACTACTTTAGGTGGTGGTTTCGGTGGTCAAGCTGATGCACTACGTCACGGAATCAGCCGTGCACTAGTAAAATTCAACCCGGAATTAAAAGCTATCCTTAAACCTGAGGGTATGATGACTCGTGATTCACGTGTTGTTGAGCGTAAGAAACCAGGTAAGCGTAAAGCTCGTCGTTCTCGCCAATTTAGCAAGCGTTAAGCTTCTCTTCGAGAAAACGTTAATCGTTACTGTACTCTTTTATCAGTGCCTTTGGCATTGGTAAAATATTCTACTTTTTTAAAAACTCCACATTAAACTTATTTATATATAATACATTTCATGAAAAAACTTATCATTATTGCATCTGTGGTTTTAGTCGCACTTGCTTCTTTACCGCTTATCGGAAACAAAATAGTAGAATCTGAACTAAGTACTAAACTTAAAACATTAAACTCATACGGAGTTCAAACAAAAAAAGAGATAACTCATTTTAAATATCTTGATACAAAAAAGCATTATGAGTTTGTAGTCTCAGATGCGGACAAGTTTATAGAGTACCTCTCAAAATTCTCAAACGCTCAAATAGCTCCATATATAAATAAATTTTTAGACGGAACAACTTTAGGTGTGGATTTAAAGTACTCTAATATCCCTATTAGCAAAGCGATTTCTGTAGATATCCGTCCAATCTCACTTTCAAAAAAAGCTATGGATGAGATAAAAAATGACGATGCAGATTTTGCTTTGTATTTGGAAAAATTTTTAAAAAACGGCGGATTAGAATATCATATAGATTATAACGTGGTAAATCAAGAATTTAACGGTCATATCAAAGATATAGAGGAAAGTTACACCTTCGCATCCGGACAAAAGCTAGATGCCAGACTTCAAGGTTCTGTCTTTAGCGGAAAAGGTCTTTTGGTAGCACCCGAACAAATAGATTCAAAAACAAAAAGTATATATTTGGATATTACTAACAAAACTAATCATATCAAAGTAGATTTTCAAAATATTAATCTTTTATCTTCTTTTGAATCTCGAACGACTTATCAAACAAATATGAAAATGGACTCATTTAGTTTTGATATAGATGATGATAAGACAGGTAAGAGCAAGTTAAATATTCAAAACCCTGTACTAAATTTTGCATCTGACACTAAAGGCATAAAAGCGGAGTTTATTTCAAAAAGTTCTTTTGAAAAACTATACTTGAAAACAAAACAACAAGAACTGGAGATATCAAGTTTCAATTATGATGTTGATTTAAAAGATATCGATAAAGACAGTTTTGAAGAGTTGAGTAAACTTCTAAGTTTGGTAAAACAAGATATAGATGCTAAAACATCTCTAAAAATACAAAAACTTACTCAACAGTTAATCAGTAGAGGATTTGACTTAAAAGTTCAAGATTTTTCAGTAAAAAATATGAAGATAAATAAGACTAAAGATTTAGAAGGCATTACTTTAAAGGCAAATATAAAATTGCCTCAGATGGCTTTAAATTCAAACACTATAAGACCTATGGAACTTTTAGACAAAATAGATTTAGATATATTTTTACAAATATCAAAACCTATGTTTGTAGCTATAACTCAATCTGCTCCTATAATAGCACTCTCACAAGGTTATGCAAAAGAGCAGGGAAACGATTTGGTATATAATATAAAAATGAAAAACTCTAAAATTAGCGTAAACGATAAGAGAGTGAGATAGATTTTGCGTATATTTTTTTTAGTATTTTTAACTCTTAACCTTTATGCTTCTACCTTGCATCTGGCTACTAGTTCAAATCCTGCAAGATTAAATCCTATTTTGGCAACCGACTCAGGCTCAGCCGATATATCCGAACATATTTTCAATGGACTTTTAAAATACGATAAAGATGCCCAGACAATTATAGGGGACTTGGCTAAAAAGTTTTACTTTGAAAATGACAAAACATTGGTATTTGAATTAAGAGAAGGTGTAAAGTGGCATGACGGTGTGGAGTTTACAAGTCAGGATGTTCTTTTTACATACAAAGTTCTTATCTCGGACAAAATATCGTCACCTTACAGTTCAGGGTTTAGATTTGTAAAAGAAGTAGAAACAGTAAATAAGTATAAGTTAAAAGTTCACTATAAAAAGCCTTACTTTAAAGCTGTTGAGACTTGGATGATGGGGATAATCCCAAAACATATTTTAAAAGATGAAAAAAATCTTATGAACTCAAAGTTCAATACAAACCCGATTGGAACGGGACCGTATAAACTACATCAACTTGAACATTCTAAAAATATTATATTAAGAGCAAATGAGGATTACTTTGAAGGCAGACCGAAAATAGATGAGATATCTTACCACGTTATAGCAGACCCGATGACACGGTTTTTGATGTTAAAATCGGGGCAACTTGATGTTGGGGGAATTGAGTCTATGCAGTATGAACGTCAACTTACACCCGAGTTTTTTGATATGTTTGATATTTATGAGAAAATATCTCTTTCATACGCTTATCTCGGGTTTAACCTCAGACGCGATAAATTTAAAGACCCGCGAGTAAGAGAAGCACTATCAAGTGCAATAGATAGAGAAGAGATAGTAAAAATTTTATTTTTTAAACATGCCGAGGTTTGCACAGGACCTTTTCATCCAAGTTCAATCGCTTACAACAAAGATGTCAAGGTTCCAAAAAAAGATTTGCAAAAAGCAAAAAAGCTTTTAGAAGAAGCAGGTTACGATGAGTCTAATCCATTTACATTTGAAATAGTTACTTCAAACTCATCTGCAATTCGTCCATATGCCGTACAGATAATTCAATATCAACTAAAAAAAATAGGCGTCATAGTGAATTTGCGCGTAATGGAGTGGCAGGCATTTTTAAATATGGTAGTTTTTCCAAAAAAGTTTGATAGCATACTCCTTGGCTGGAATTTGTCGCCTGCACCGGATCCGTATATGCTTTGGCACAGTGATAACGATACAAAAGGCGGTTTTAACATAGTCGGATACCACAATGAAAAAATGGATAGGTTAATAGAAGAGTCTCAAAGCATAGTAGATAAAAATAAGTTATCAAAAATGTGGAAAAAGATGTTTAAAATAATAGTTGATGATAATCCGTATCTGTTTTTATATATACCAAACTCAATAACGGTTATAAATAAAAATATAAAAAACGTAGAGAACTCTCCAAGCGGCATCTGGCATAACTACATCAAGTGGGAGAAATAATTGATAATACTTTTTGATTTGGACGGTACACTTATAGAATCGACAGAAGCAATAACATCCACTTTTCATCATGCTTTTAATGTTTGTGGGGGATTAAATCCTGCCGATGCAGAGATACAGGCTCTTATAGGTTACCCGCTTGATGTAATGTTTGCAAAGCTTGGAGTTGAGGAGGAAAAAGTTTGGGATTATGTAGATGCATATAAAAAAAGATATCGCATAATCTCAAAAATAAAAACCGAACTTCTTCCGAAAGCTAGAGAAGCTGTTGAATTGGCAAGCTCTTTTGCAACTCTTGGCATCGTAACAACCAAGACGGGACTTTATTCACAAGAATTAATGGAGCATTTTGGATTAATGCATCACTTTAAAGTTTTGATAGGTCGCGAACATGTAGAGAAACCAAAACCCGATGCAGAACCTATACTTAAAGCACTTGAATCGATGCCAAAAGATGATAACATATGGATGATAGGCGATACGGAACTTGATTTACTTTCGGCTAAAAATGCCGGTGTAAAATCTTTGGCGGTTTTATGCGGTTACGGAACTAAAGAAAATTTAAATCAATACACGTCAAACTTTTTTGAAAACTCATACGAAGCTGTGAAATATTTGAGTAATTTCGGGTAAAATTTGTCAGAAAAATGGACTAAATAAAGCCTTGATAGTTAAGTTGTGTTATAAACTATTAACGGTAAATTATTTTTTATTTTATAAAAGGGCTCATTTTTATAAATTGTATTCCAAAATCCCCATCTACCCAATCAAAAAGCTTACTTTAAGACCAACTTCCCTAAAATACATAAACTAAATTAGAGAGAATTCCTAGAATTTAAGGAGAATTTATGCTAGAGATTAGATGGCATAGCCGTGCTGGGCAGGGTGCTGTAACGGGTGCTAAGGGGTTGGCAGATGTTATTTCAACAACCGGTAAACATGTTCAAGCATTCGCATTTTACGGGTCTGCAAAACGTGGAGCTGCTATGACAGCTTATAATCGTGTTGATGATGAAGTTATTATGAATCATGAAAAATATATGGAGCCGGATTATGTTTTCGTAATTGATCCTGCTTTAGTATTTACTTCTGATGTAACTATCAATCATAAAGACACAACTAAGTACATAGTTACGACTCATTTATCGACAGATGAATTGGTGAAACAACAACCTAAGTTGGAAGGTAAAGAAGTATATACGGTAGATTGTATTAAAATCGCTCAAGAAACTATTGGTCGTCCTATTCCAAATACGCCGATGCTTGGAGCATTTATGAAAATTTCGGGTATGTATGATATGGAATTCTTTAAAGAGAGTATGCAAAGAATCCTTAAAAAACTACCACAAAAAATTATCGATGCGAATATGGTTGCAATCCAACGCGCATACGATGAAGTGAAATAGGGGGCTGATGATGGCAAATAAAGGATGGGATGAATTTGAAATAGGAGCTATGCTTCGCTCATTTGACGGTAAGGCTGCAGAGGTAATCGCTACAACTCACCAAGAAGACCGTAGTTATTCACAAAGTAATTCATTTACGGCAAGTGTTGCTGACTGGAGAATCTTAAAACCCGTATTTAACAAAGACTTCTGTATTGATTGTCAGTTTTGTTGGGTATATTGTCCGGATATATCAATCATTTCACGTGATAAAAAAATGGTTGGTGTGGATATGGATCACTGTAAAGGGTGTGGTATCTGTGTTGAGGTTTGTCCTACAAACCCTAAATCACTTTTAATGTTCGCTGAACAAGCAGATGAAGAAACTGAGATAGCTCAGTGGCCTGCGAAAGATGAGGAGAAATAATAATGGCATTTGATAAAATGGAATTAAGAGATGTTGAAGTTTGGGACGGGAATATGGCAGCAAGCCAGGCAATGCGTCAAGCACAAATCGATGTTGTTGCTGCATACCCGATTACTCCATCAACACCTGTAGTTGAAAACTATGCTGGATTTTTAGCAAACAACTATATTGAGGGTGAATTTGTAATGGTTGAATCTGAACATGCTGCAATGAGTGGCTGTATAGGTGCTGCTGCTGCAGGTGGTCGTGTAGCTACTGCAACATCTTCACAAGGTTTTGCTTTAATGGTAGAGACTCTTTACCAAGCATCAGGTATGCGTTTACCGATTGTACTTAATGTTGTAAACCGTGCACTAGCTGCTCCGCTTAACGTTAACGGTGACCACTCGGATATGTACCTAGGTCGTGATTCGGGTTGGATACAGTTTGATTCATATTGTCCTCAAGACGTGTATGATTTAAACCTTATTGCGTTTAAAGTTTCAGAAGACCATGATGTTCGTTTACCTGCTATGGTGCATCAAGACGGTTTCATGACTTCTCACACTGCTCAAGGTGTACATACTTTAGATGATGATACTGCATATGGGTTTGTTGGTGAATATCAACCAATGAATGATATGCTTGATTTTGACCATCCTGTAACTCACGGTGTACAAACAGAAGAAGATTGGCACTTTGAGCATAAAGCACGCCAACATAGTGATCTTATGACTAAAGTTTTCCCAAAAATTCAAGCTGCATTTGATGATTTTGAAAAACTTACAGGTCGTAAATATAACATGGTTGAGACGTATGATACAGATGATGCCGATGTAGCAGTTGTTTGTATGGGTACATCCGTTGAAACTGCTCGTGAAGTTGCAACTGAAATGAGAGCAAAAGGAATTAAAGCAGGTGTTGTAGGTATTCGTGTAATCCGTCCTTTCCCTTTTGATAAACTTGCAGATTCATTAAAAAATATAAAAGCTATAGCTACACTTGACCGTTCAAACCCTAACGGTACGGTAGGTATGTTATTTAACGAGATTGCGGGTTGTATGTATAACTTAGATACTCGTCCGATGATTTCAGGTTATGTATATGGTTTAGGTGGACGTGATTTAACTAAAGTTCATTTAACTGAGCTTTATACAGAATTACAAGCAAATGTAGATGCAGGAAAAATCACAACTCCTCTACAGCAGTTTATCGGTGTTCGCGGACCGAAACTATCATTTTTATAAGAAGGTGACTTATGAGTGAAATGAAAAAAATTAAAAATTTAAAAGAGTTCTCAACTTCTGCAGACAGGTTTGAGGGAGCTAACCTTCTTTGTCCAGGTTGTGCTCACTCTATTATCGTTCGTGAAGTTTTAAATGCAACTAACGATGATATGGTACTTTCTGCATCAACCGGTTGTTTAGAAGTTTGTACGGCAGTTTACCCATATACATCATGGGATGCTTCTTGGATTCATATTGGATTTGAGAACGGTTCAACTGCAGTTGCAGGTGCTGAAGCTATGCATAAAGCATTAAAGAAAAAAGGTCGTCTAAAGCAACCTGATCGTAACCCAAAATTTGTATCTTTTGCGGGTGACGGTTCTTCTTACGATATCGGTTTTCAGTGGATTTCAGGTTGTATGGAACGTGGTCATAACATCATGCACGTTGTATTAGACAACGAAGTATATGCAAATACAGGTGGTCAGCGTTCATCCTCTACTCCAATAGGTGGACATACTACGACTTCTCAAGCAGGAACTCACTCTTACGGAGAGAAGAAAAATAAAAAAGATATGGTATCTATTATGGCTAGTCACCATATCCCATATTCTGCACAAGTTGCTCCAAATAAATGGAAAGACATGGTTAAGAAAATTCAACACGGTTTTTCTGTTGAAGGTCCAGTATTTATAAATGCTGCATCTCCATGTACGACTGAGTGGAAATTTGATCCAAAAGATACAATGCACTTAGCTGATTTAGCTACAGATTCATTAGTATTCCCACTATATGAAATCATTGACGGTCGTGAGTTAAACATCACTTACAGACCTAAAAATGTTGTGCCTGTTGAAGAGTATTTAGCAGCACAAGGACGTTTTAAGCACTTATTTAAAGATGAGTATAAATATCTTATAAAAGAGTGGCAAGAGCGTATTGATGAGAATTGGGCGTATCTAAATCGTCGTGAAGAAGCTAGAGTATAAGCTTTAGCTTTCACGCATTTTGCATCTAACTCAGATACGGCAGACTTTAAGTCTAGCCTTTATCTGAGTTAAACACAAACTACATAAAATCTAAAACTTTTAGATATTTATAAACTAACTATATATAAACTTTTTAATTAACTTCCTTCTTTAAAATTAACAAATCAAAAAAACGATAAAATATCCATAACAAATAGAAATAAAATTAAGGAAATATACTATGCCATTATTAGACTCATTTACAGTAGATCATACAATAATGCCGGCACCTGCAGTGCGTAAAGCAAAGGGTATGAAAAGTCCAAGCGGAGATGCTATTACGGTTTTTGATTTACGTTTCGTAAAACCGAACAAAGCTACTTTATCTAGCGAAGGTATTCATACACTTGAGCATCTATTTGCAGGTTTTATGCGTGAGCATTTAAACTCTAAAAAAGTAGAGATTATAGATGTATCTCCAATGGGTTGCCGTACGGGGTTTTATATGTCCGTATTAGGCAAACCGAGTGAAAAGAGAGTTGCTAAGGCTTGGGAAGCGTCTATGAAAGATATTTTAAAAGTAAAAAGAAAAAAAGATATACCTGAACTTAACAAGTATCAGTGCGGAACTTATAAAATGCATTCATTAACAGATGCCAAAGAGATAGCAAAAAATGTCCTTAAAAAAGGAATTGGAATTATGAGTAATAAAGACTTAAAGTTAGATCTTAAAAAGGTAAAATAGATGCTATTGTTACTTCCTATGGATTCCACAAACCAGAATGAAGCAAGATTAACTAAAGTTTTTGAAGCTAAGACCTGGGCTCAGGTAGATGTAGATGAAGGGAAGATTCAAAGCATTAAGTTTAATGATGCTTTTGATGGCTTTGATGATATAAGTGAAGCTGTTGTATTGGAAAATGACTTTGAAAACCCTATGATGTTTATGGATTATAATATGATGCCTCTAGTAGCACATGAGCAAAGAAGTATAGAAGATATAGTTGAAGCATTTTTATTTCGCGAGCTTCATGATTTAGCGTATTAGGCTTATATTTGAAAGATTTATCGCAGTTCTTAGAGCTATTTTCTGTACAACCAGGATACAGATATATTCAGGTTACTACAAATGTAGATAATACAACTACTGCATTATATAACTTGCTTCAAAATAATGATGCAGAGTTACGTATAGCTTATTTTTCAGAAGATGAGATGCCGAATTTAAAGGAAAAATATCCTGAAGCTTCTATCCAGCATGTAAAAAATTTTAATCACCCGTACAGGGCATTGCCAAGAGACAATGACATGGTTATGTATAAAGATATATTTACTAAGCACAATAAACAAGAGTTGCTTTTAAAAACAGCATATACTACACTTGCAAATACGGCAGATATTATAATAATGGAGAAAAAAGGTACATTAGATATTGCATCTATGATGGAGCTTTTTGAAACTTACGAATTTCGTGCGGCTAATCATATGGATATAGTAGAAGACTATGACATCTTTATGGCTAAGAAGATGCATATGTGGGGTAACGGTTTATAGTAGAGTCCATATTAGAAAATTTCTAATATGACTATTTTTGTATATCGTATTTATAAAATTCTTTGTTTAGGTAATGTACCACATCATCTCTATCTTCATCAAACCAGTCTGCACCTGTAGATTGCCTACAAGCTTCTACGTTTTGAAATAGTTGTTTATAGTTTTTTGCTTTTCTATTTTTGCTTTTAAAGTGCTCATTAGTATGACATTCCATACAGCCGGAAGAATCAAATAAATCTTTTCCGTTTTGAACATCGTAAGCATAAAAAGGCATAGAACATACAAGAATGGCTAAAGCACATCTGTTTATTGTTATCATAATATCCTCCTCGTAGTGTATAATGTTATACACATTGTGATTTAAATAATATATCATTAAAACTTATAGGATAATAACTTTCAAATATAATAATTTTATTTAATAAAGGATAAAAAATCAACTCAAATTTTAATGATGAAAAGCATAAAATCGTAAAAAGTGAGGATGGTTCATACACTGCTTATTCAAAAGAGTATGACGAACATTACCACTCCACAAAAGACGGTGCACTAAAAGAGTCTCTTTTAAAACATGTTATACCGGGATATGAGCTAACAAAAGGCTTAAAAGAAGTAAATATTTTAGATATATGTTTTGGTTTGGGGTTTAATACATTAGCTACTATATATTACTATAAAAAAAACGCTATTAACAAAAAAATAAATATATATTCTCCGGAGTTAGATGCAGATCTAGTCAAGTCATTAAAAGCTTTTACCTATCCCGATGAATTTAAAAGTATAAAATATATAGTAGATGAACTAAGTCAGAATGGAAATTATATAGATAAAGATTTAAAAATTGAACTATTTATAGGAGATGCAAGGTTATATGTCAAAAACTTGGATGTCAAGTTTGATATAGTATATCAAGATGCATTCAGTCCAAGTGTCAACCCTCTTCTTTGGACAAAAGAGTATTTTAGAGATATTAAAAAAATTATAAATAAAAAAGGTATTTTAACTACATATTCTACAGCATTAAAAACCAGATTGGCTTTGTGGGAGAACGGATTTAAAGTATATATAAATAAAGGAAATAACTTTAGAAATTCTACACTCGCGTCAATATCCGAGTTGAAGGGGTATGAGGAGGTTGATATGCTCCATAAAATAAACTGTAATCCGGATGTAAAATCACTGCGTGATTAGTAAAAGTTGCTTTAAGCTTAAACATCATAAAATCATACTATGTATAAAGTATTAATCGTAGATGACAGTTTGGTAAATATATCTTTAATGCAGGAAATACTATCAGACGAGTATGACATAGACAGTGTTTTAAGTGCAAAAGAAGCTCTTCAAAAAGTTGAAGAAGAACAGTTTGATATTATTTTACTAGATATATCCATGCCTGAAATGGACGGTTATGATGTAATAAAAATTTTAAAATCAAATGATAAAACAAAAGATATACCCGTAATATTCGTATCTGCTTTAAGTGAAAATGCAGATGAAATAAAAGGTTTGGAACTAGGTGCAGTCGATTATATTACAAAACCTGTTATTAACTCTCTGGTTAAGGCTCGTGTTGCAACACATATACAACTAAGTGAACAAAAAAAAGAGTTAAGCCAATATAAAAACTACCTTGAACATAAGGTAGAAGAGGAAATTTCTAAAAGAAAAGAACAAGAAAAAGTACTTTTTCAACAGTCCAAATTAGCTGCCATGGGTGAGATGATGGATGCAGTAGCCCATCAATGGACGCAACCGCTAAGTTTGATTGGTCTAAGAACAAGTATGTTGGCATCCGATTATGAATATGGAGAAGTTGATTTAGAGTATTTAAAAGATTTTGAGTTAAATATATCTGAACAAATTCAACATATGAGTGAAACATTAAACGAGTTTAGAAGTTTTTTTAGACCGAATAAAAAAACAGAAAAATTTGATGTTAAATCTATGATAAACTCCGCATTACATCTTTTAGCAGATGAACTTATGAAAAATACTATAGAAGTTTGTGTAAATGAAGTTGATAAATTTGAAATTAACGGTATAGAAAATGAGATGAAACATCTTGTATTAAATATTATAAATAACGCCAAAGATGCTTTTAACGAAAAAGATATTAAAAATAGAAAAATCCAAATTAATATATTAAAAGATAAAAAACATAAAAAAATTGAAATAATAGACAATGCAGGCGGTATTCCGGAAGATATAATAGATGATATATTTAAAGCAAACGTAACTACTAAAGAGGAAGGAAAAGGAACGGGAATAGGCCTTTACATGACAGACCAAATAGCACAAAAACATAATGGCACTTTAAAAGCCGTAAATGTACTTAATGGTGCTAAGTTTATATTGGAGTTGCCTCTGAATTAGTCGATACTTTATTTCTACCTGAATTTTTAGCGTGATATACCGCTTTATCGGCACGTTCACATAACTCCTCAAAAGATTCATTGTTTTTAAGCTGAGAAACTCCAAAACTACATGTAACTTGTTCAGAAGGTAAAACTTTTATATCCATTACGAGTTTTCGTAAATGATCGGCTAGTTGTTGTGCTTGAGATTCATCGGTTTCAACTGCTAAAATAATAAACTCTTCACCTCCCCATCTACCAAATAAATCGCTGTCTCGTATATGTGACTTTACTGTTTTTGCAAATGCTTCTAAAACCTGATCACCCATAGAATGACCATAGTTATCGTTTACGGATTTAAATTTGTCAATATCACAGTATATTAAAGACAAAGGAGTTTTATAACGATGACTTCTTGCAATCTCTTTATTTGCAGAAGTTGTAAAGCTACGTCTATTCATAATTCCCGTCAACAAATCCGTGGATGCCAGTTTGTCTTTTTCTTTTATAATTTTAGCCGTATAGTCTAACAAATTATTTATTGAAGAGCTTAATTTCGTAAACTCATCATTTGATTTAGTTTCAATTCTAATTTCAAAATCTTCTTTTTCTTGTACCCTGTTTAAAGAACGAATAAGACATGAAAGTGCCTGCAGTATTCTTGATACGGTTAAGATTGTTAATAAAAAAATCATAAAAAAAGCTATTAAAGCAAATATAGTATATATAAAAAGTTTTTTTTGTGTTTTTGTTATTGTTTGGTTTGAGTGTTTTCGAATTTGTTCAAGTAGTTCTTTTTCTACTTTAAGCATAGTGTTTATAATACTTGTTGTATCTTCCCACCATTTGAGTGTTGCGGCATCAGTATGGATATAATTGTTTGTCAATACTGATTCAACTTGATTTTTTATAGAGTCAAAAGTTTTAGTTTGTATTTCATCTTTAAATCTTTGTGCATCAAAATTATTTTGTTCGAGCAAAAAAGATTTATATCTATCTTTGAATATAAAGTATCTTTTCCCGACATCTAGTAACTCTTGTGTTGATAAGGAATCTTTTTGATAATATCTAGATATGGTAGCTCTTAATAGTCCAAGATTTTCTTTGGCATATAACAAGTTATAGACTGCATCCAGTTTATGAATAATATCTTTAGAATAGTCTAAACTACCTATTGATAAATGTATTTGATTAAGTAAATGCTCGATTTTTTGGCTATAAAATTGTTTGATGGTATACCATGGATTTACATTAGTATCAATATTTTCTCGTATTTTGATTAGTTTGTTATTAAGGTTATTATTAAAATTTTTATTTAAATCTTTTAATATGGAATCTGTAATTTGGCGTTGTTTAAGTAACTCTTTTTTAAGTAGTTTATTTTCGTTTGTTATATTTATTGCACTTAAACCTCTTTCTTTTTGAAGTGAATGAATAACTTGTGATAGATAGCTTATGTTATTAATCAAGGTTAGAGAGTTTTGAGATTTTTTTAAATCGTTTTGTACGTCACTATACCCTTTAAATATGGTAAATCCTAAAAACACTAAAGCAAAAGTTGATAATAAAATAACTCGAAAGCGAATAGAATCCATGAAAAAATGTTCCTACTTTCTAAAAATTATATCAAAATATATTTAAGTTTAGTCCCTTTTAGTATATTGCTGAAATTGAATCCACTTCATCCCATGTTAAAGAATTCGGTTTTGATTGATGCGATATTATGTGTGCTACGTAACGTGCAAACATATCGGTTTCAATATTTACCCTATATCCTTTTTTATAGTTTCTAATCAAAGTCTCTTTCATCGTATGAGGAATAATAGTCAAACGAAAGCTCTCATCAAATACTTCATTGACCGTTAGGCTTACTCCGTCTATGGTTATTGAGCCTTTAGGAATTACGTAAGCTATAAATTTTTTTGGAAGTTTTATGAAAATATCATAAGAGTTTCCATTGTTTTTTATCTCGCTAACTTCTCCGATGCAGTCAACATGTCCTTGAACTACATGCCCGTCAAACCTGTCCCCCATCATCATAGCAGGTTCAATATGCACTTCGTTTTTATAGTTCTCAATCGCTAAAAGTTTTTGACTCTCGGGTGAGAGTTCAACCGAAAAACCATCATTAAGAACATCGGTAACTGTTAAACAAGCTCCGTTTATCGCAATGGAATCACCAAGAGCACCTTTATATTTGGCTTTGATGCTAAGAGTCGAGCCGACAAAGCTTTTAACAGTTGCAATTTCACGTATTAATCCTGTAAACATTTTAAAATACTATCTTTCCATCTTCTTGAAGCTCTTTGATTATGGCTTTAGCTTTTTCGTGCCCTTTGTAAGCGGCTTTTCTACAATAATCAAGTGCTTTGTCATGATCTTGTTCGCATCCGATGCCCTGATCGTATAGCTGACCTAAGTTATAAAGACCTTGTGCAAGTCCACCCTCGGCTGCACGTGAAAAACATATAAAACATTTTGCATCGTCTTGAATAACTCCATGACCCTCTTTATAAAGTACGCCTAAGTTGTTAAAAGCTTCCAAATGACCGCGTTTAGCACCCTCTTCATACCAAAAAGCAGCCTCTGAATAGTTTTGAACACAACCTAGACCGCGTTCAAACATTAAAGCTACTTCGTACATAGCTTGGGGAACTTCTTTGACTGCCGCTTCCAAAAACAACTCATGTGCTTTGAACTGGTCGTGTTCTACACCGCCTAGACCGTTCATGTATAGTACGGCTAAGTTAAAAAGAGCAAGAGGTTGTTTATCCTCGGCGGCTTTCGTGTAAAGTTCTAATGCTTTTTTATCGTTTTTTTCACAGCCTTGGGCATTTTGGTACATAAACCCAAGTGATGTAGTTGCATCCGCATCGCCTTTATTTGCTAAATCTTCATATAGTTTAAATGCTTTTTCAAAATCTTGAGAGTTATATGCATTGTGTGCATTATGTATCATTATTTTTCGTTTTCCGTTCTTATGTTTTGTCTGAAAGTTGTTTGATTTCCCTTTGCTTTGGCCTTAGCTTTTCTTATCTTTTCAAGTGCATCTTCTTTATGGTCCAGATGCTCATTTCTAATCTTGTGTTCTTCACCGCCGTCTATTTCAGGGTCATATTCTACAATTTCAGGTTTATAGTCTGCAAATATATCTTTTTTGTCTTCTTTTGACATAAAAAACCTCTATTAATATTTCTATTTAGGCAAATTATACATTAAAATGATAAAATTCCATTTAACAAACTTCTTTAGTGGAACTAGAATGAATTATGATGTAATAGTAGTCGGTGGCGGTCATGCAGGTGTAGAAGCCGCACTCTCTTCGGCTAGAATGGGTAACAAAACTGTTTTAATCTCAATGCTTGCAGAAAATGTGGGTGCTACCTCTTGTAACCCTGCTATCGGCGGACTTGCAAAAGGGCATCTTGTGCGTGAACTAGATGCACTCGGCGGTGAAATGGGTCTCATTACTGATGAAGCCGGAATACAGTTTCGCATACTTAACCATACAAAAGGTCCTGCGGTTCGCGGAAGCCGTGCTCAGATAGATATGGACAGATACAAAGTCATAGCTAGAAACAAAATCTTAAACACGCCGAATTTAGACCTTGTTCAAGAATTGGCAGATTCTTTAATAGTTGAAGAAATGCAAGTAAAAGGTGTTAAAACACATCTTTTAAATGAGTATATGGCTAAAAAAGTCATTATTACATCGGGTACGTTTTTAAACGGTCTTATACACATAGGTGAAATCAAACAAGAGGGTGGGCGTTTTGGTGAACAAACATCTAAAGGTCTAAGTGCATCTCTAAAAGAGTGCGGACTTACGATGGATAGACTAAAAACAGGGACATGTGCCCGTATAGACAGTTCTTCTATCGATTTTTCGGTTATGGAAGAACAAGGGGGTGATGAAGTTCCTAGCCCGTTTTCATTTCGTACAGACAGAGATGAGTTTGCCAAGACTAAAAAACAGATACCTTGTTTTATAGCATACACGAATGAGACGACACATGAGATAATCGAGTCAAACTTTTACCGCGCACCTCTTTTTACGGGACAAATAGAAGGAACAGGACCACGCTATTGTCCTTCTATTGAAGATAAAATAAACCGCTTCCGTGACAAAGACAGACACCACCTCTTCATTGAGCCTCAGACTATGGAAAATACCGAGTGTTACATAAACGGTATGAGTACGTCACTGCCACCGGAAGTTCAACAACAAATGATTCACTCTGTAAAGGGGATGGAGAATGCAAAAATAGTCCGTTACGGATATGCTATTGAGTATGACTATGTAGATCCGAGGGAGTTAAAACATTCGCTAGAGACTAAAAAGATAAAAGGTTTATATCTTGCAGGTCAAATAAACGGGACTACAGGTTATGAAGAAGCTGCGGCACAAGGCTTAATGGCTGGAATAAACGCATCTCTTAGCATCCAAGGTAAAGACGCCCTCGTACTTCGTCGTGATGAAGCATATATTGGTGTTTTAATAGATGATCTTGTTACTAAAGGTACTAAAGAGCCATACCGTATGTTCACATCTCGTGCCGAGTACAGACTACTTCTGCGTGAAGAATCGGCAGATACAAGACTTTCTCACTATGGACATGAACTGGGACTTTTAAGTGATGAGGTTTATGAAAAAGTAAAAACAAAAGATGCACAGATAAAAGAGGGTGCTTTGCTTCTTGAAGATACAAAGTTTACGCCAAACAAAGAGTTTAATACACTTTTAGAGTCTATGGATGAAGAGCCTATCAAAGATGTGCAAACTGCTCAACAGCTAGTAGCAAGAAAAACTTTTGATGTTGAGAAGATGTTAAAACTTGTACCGGAACTCGCAGAACTGGATCCATACATACAAGAAGAGATCTTGGTAGAGGGTAAATACGCGCGCTATATTGAAAAACAGGCACAAGAGATACAAAAGATGAAAAAGTATCTTAAAGTAGCTATCCCTGAAGGTTTTGATTTTACGGTAGTGAGCGGTCTAAGCAAAGAGATTCAGGAAAAACTTTCAACATTTAACCCGCCTACTTTGCAAGCTGCATCCAATATCAGCGGAATAACCCCTGCCGCTATCGAGATACTGCATATTTACATAAAAATGGCTACAAAAAACTCTTAGTTGTCTTCATGATATTGCAAAAGCATATCATTAAGACAAACAAAAAGTTTATCGCTATTTTCTTCCATAGTTTTTAAATTACCTACAATTTTGTCTTCATTTTCTATTCTTTTATCTTCGTTTTCAAAGAAAACAATTGTACTTCTTACGCTATCATGTACGGCTTTATGCGGAACTGCGGCAGATTTATAAGCATCCGTGTTACCAAATCTTTCTTTTCCTTGGGATTCGTACCATTTTCCGAGCCTACATTCTGTATGTGTACCGAAGGCTTTGCTTTTGTCGGCTGCTATAATTGCATCATAAGCATTAGCTTTGTATATGATATGGTCGATTTTTGCCAGAACGATAAATACCTTATTTTCCATATCGTTTATAACTCCAGCCATATTGAGAGCATCTTGGTTCATCCCTTTCATGGTTGTGTTAAAGCTATCGATAGAGGAAGAAGCATCATCGGCAAGAGATGTCATTGTTTCTGATTTTTCAAGAATTATGCTTGATTCTTGTTTCATAGAGTTGATAGATATTGTTATTTCACTTGTCGCTTTTTGAGTTCTCTCTGCCAGCTTACGCACTTCATCGGCAACAACTGCAAAACCGCGTCCGTGTTCACCTGCACGTGCAGCTTCAATAGCTGCATTTAAAGCAAGTAAGTTGGTTTGTTCGGCAATATCTTTAATCAGATCAACAATAGAAGTAATTTCGTTTGTTTTATCATTTAAACCTTCTATAGAACTATTGCTATCACTTATATGTTCAATAAGTGTTTGAAGATTTTGTAAAATGTTATCTACCGCTCCCATAGATTCATTTGAAGTTTTAGCCGTTTGTTTTGTTGTAGTTTGCACATCTCCGAGTTCTTGAATTAAGCTAGTCATCTCACCTTGAATAAGCCCTAAACCATCACCGATGCTACCTACTGCTCGTACTTTTGAAGAAAAGTTTATAAACGTCTGTTTTTCATGAGATGATTTCATGGCATTTATTCCGTCTTGAACATTGCGTATGGCTTCGGCAAAATCCCCGTTTAAACCATCACTGTTAAGATTGTAAGTAAAATCCCCTTGAGAAGCTTTATGAACGGAAGTATTTATTCTTGCGGTTAAATCTTTTACTAAACTTACAAGTGTTGCCAGTAAGAAAGTTATTTCATCCATCTCATCTCTTGCTACAGCCCTTCTGTTAACATCAACGGATAAATCACCGTTGGTAGTTATTCTGCCTATGACCTCTTTAAACTTGCAGATGGAATTTGTGATTCCGTTAGATACGTTTCTTGTCAGATACATAGCAAATAAAATTACAAGGGCAGATAATATTGATACAAAAATAAGGGACATAAAAGATGAAGAAACCATATTGTCAGCCATATTTAAAGTATAATTTGCCAAGGTATCTTCAAACTCTTTTAGTTTATTTATTTTTTTAGTAATTGTTTTAAACCATACTGTTGCATCTACTCCAAAATCACTCTCTTTTGAAGATGCTATTTGTCTAAAGTTTTCTACTTGTGTAAATGAACTATCGGATTTAATTTTATTGAAAGCATTTTGCATCTCTTGATTTGCAGTATGCATAAACAGATTTGTTAATGCCTTTTGTTCAGATACTAAAGATGCAAATTTTGCAGCAGTTGTTCTTGTAAAACTATCTTTTGCAAAAACACTTGATAAAACGGCACGTTCGATGCCGGCTCTTTCTTTAGAACTTATAAAAATAACAAAACTGTTGAAGTTTGTTCTCAAATCGCCATTTTTCGGTATTGTTGAAAAATGAGAAATAGTGTCTATGATTTTTTTATTTAAAGAAGTATAGAATGTTACGGCATCTTTGACTTGTGCGCTTTGAGACTTAACTTTAGTTCTCATGGACAGTACAGAATTTAAATCGATTTCTGTGCTAACTTTGGAAGCTGCTTCTGAAGGATTTTGATTTATATAATCTCTAAGTTCTTTAATTTTTGTGTCACTTGAAGTATGCTGTTTAGGAAGAATATCTACAAATTTAGTTCCTTTAGAACCTAGAAATCCTGCACTTGCTCCACGCTCCTTTTGCAACTCATGTAACACGGCACTCATTTTTACGGAAAGTTTTATAAGAGAAGCTGTCTTTTTTATGTTTTCATGTTCACTCCAAGTGTTATAAGCATTTTTAACGGAGAATAAAGTTATAACGGATAAAACTACAACACTTAAAAAAATAAGCTTGGCTCTGATGGTCATCTTGTCAATCATTTTGTGTCCTTATTTGTAATAAGTTTGACTTATATAACGGTTCGATTGTAATATAAGTTTCTTTAAAGTTAAATTATTTTTTAATATATTATTATTAATTATTTACTTAAGTGTATTTTCAGATATATACTAAATTTGTCTTAATCTCTTTTTAGTACAATTCATAAAAAAAACAAAGAATATAAAATGAAAACATATTATTATGTGCATACCGGACATCGAGTAGGACTAGATAGATTTAGACGCGCAGTAGTTATAGTAAAAGAGTTACAGAAAAAAGGTGTGGATATTACACTGCTTTGTTCAGATTTTCGTATAGCTAACGAATCTAGGGAATTTGGTATAGATAAAGCGGTCGGAATAGATGTTGTGAGAAATATTCCGCATATCGCACATCACGGAGATAGACTTATATTTGATTCGGATGAAGCAAACCCTATCATGCTTGAAGATATGAAAGAGTATTTTTCAAGTTTTATACATATTAAAGCGGACGAGCTTGTAGTTGATGAAAAATATTTTCAAAAGTATGAAAAAAAAATACCTTTAGCATTTTTCTTCGGTGATGACGATTATGAAAAAGATTTAGAAAAACTAATACCAAGCTTAAAAAAATTAGATACTGCATTACTTTTAGGTTATTACTATTTTTTTGATTATGAAGATATGCTCAAAGAAAACTTTAAAAATCATTATGAATTTGAAGATTATGATGAAGTTATAACATCCTGTGAAGCCTTAATTACAGCTTCCCCACAAGCGGCTTTAGAGTGTTTGGCATCAGGAGGAAAGCCGATATTTTTAAAAAGAGACGACTATTTAGACTCTTTTGAAGAGCTTTTTGAAAAATTAAATATTCCTATATTAGATTCTCTTGACCTAGGTCAAGAGAGTAAGGTTTTTAGGGCTATTCGTAACAATTCGTATCAGCAAATTCATACAAATTCTTTAAATTTTCTTAGTTTTATATATAATTAAAATAAGTTTAGTATATAATAAGGCGTAAAAATTCACAAAAGTGAGAAAGTATGAAAGAAAATAGCCGTAGAGGTTTTATGGGAAAAGCGTTTGGAGCTGTTGCAGGTTTAGGTGCAATAGGTTCATTGGTAGCTATGAAAAAATCTTGGGATCCACTTCCAAGTGTAAAAGCTGCAGGTTTTACGACTCTTGATATGAGTATATATGAAGAGGGTGTAATGGTTACGGAAAAATGGCGTGGTAAGCCAATCTTTGTTCTTAAAAAGACTCCAGAGATGATGAAAGATGAAGAAGGAAATCCGGAAGCGCAAGCAAGAAATATTAAAGTTGGAAACGACAATTTTATGATTGCTATCGGTTTATGTACACACCTAGGATGTATTCCGGCATTTAGAAAAGACAAGGGAGATTTCTTATGTGCATGCCACGGTGGTATGTTTAGTGCATCAGGGTTAGTTACAAAAGTTCCACCACCGCGTGGATTTGATATTCCTCCGTTTAAAATAGATGGTAACAAATTGTTACTTGGTGAAGTTGGTCCTGAGTATCAAGCAATGAAAGACAACGGCGTTACGCTATAGAAGGGAGGATAAATGGCACATTTTACAAAAGCAACAAGTGTTAAAGATTGGTTAAACCAAAGATTAGCAGTTGAGAAAGTTGAAAAGGTAATGGCATCTGAGTATTGGATTCCGAAAAATATCAACTTCTTATGGGCAATGGGTATGATTTTAGCAGTAACTTTCGGTCTGCTTACAATTTCGGGTATATTTTTATTAATGTATTATCAACCAAGTGTAGATACGGCATTTTACAGTGTTAACTATACAATAATGAGAGAAGTTGATTTTGGTTGGTTATGGAGACACGTTCATGGTGTAGCAGCTTCGGTTGTTTTCCTTGTAATATATATTCATATGTTTACCGGTATTTACTACGGTTCTTATAAAAAGGGTCGTGAGATGATTTGGATCTCAGGTATGTTGTTATTCGTAACATTCTCTGCAGAAGCATTCTCGGGTTATATGTTACCATGGGGTCAAATGTCTTACTGGGCCGGTATGGTTATTACTAACATCTTTTCTTTAGGTTCATTACACTTAGACGGTTTAGTTGAGTGGATTCGTGGTGACTATGTTCCTGCACAAGCATTCTTAAACAGATTTTTTATGTTACACGTATTTTTATTACCGTTAGCAATCATGGGTCTTATCGGTCTTCACTTTGCAGCACTTAGAATTCCTCACGTTAATAATCAAGACGGTGAAGAAATTGACTTTGATGTTGAAGCTAAAAAATATTTAGACGGTGATACTAAAGGTTCAAAAGTTATGAGATTTGCTAATGATTTCTTATCTAAAGATTTAATGGTTGTAGGATTTTTCTTAATCTTCTTCTTTTATTTAGTTTTCTGGCATTATGGTTTTGCACTAGATCCTGTAAACTTCGATCCGGCAGATGGACTAAAAACGCCTGCACATATTTATCCTGAGTGGTATTTCTTATGGTCATATGAGATTCTAAGACCGTTCCCTGTTGATATTGGTCTTGTAGCGTTTGGTTTTGCACAAGTTATCTTTATGTTGCTTCCTTGGTTAGACAGAAGTGAAAATACCGTACCTGCAAATCGTCGTGGTAAATTTGCTATTTGGTTTTGGGTAATGTTGGTTGATATGGTTGTATTAACGGCTATGGGTAAATTACCGCCGGAAGGTATCTTTAGTACTATTGGTCTAATTGCATCTCTGTTGTTTATAGCTATGTGGATAATTTTGCCATTCATAACTAAAAACGAAAAAAAAGTATAAGGAGAAACAAATGAGAGAATTAAAAATATTAGCAGTAGTTGTTTTCTTTACACTTTTAACATATTTTTTAGTTGAGCCGTATGCTCATTCGCAAATGCATAAACATGTAGATAGTGAAGGTTTTACTTACAATGATCTTCCTGCGCTAACTAAAAAAGGTGATGCAACTCGTGGTCAAGAGTTGATTATAAACGGTGGTTGTGCAGGTTGTCACTCTATAGAAGCTGCAGGTATGCCTGCTCCTATGGACGGTGTTATGGCAGCTCAAAGTTATGGTGTGAATCCACCTGATTTATCAAATGCAGGTGCTATATATGAAGCTAAATTTTTGAGTGATTTAATTAAAAACCCTGCTCATGCTCTTAAAGTTGAGCATAAATTTGATGCTGCAAGCGGTAAAATGCACCCAATGGTTCCTTTTTACGGAATGGGTGGTGATATAGATCAAGAAGTTGCTGATATGGTAGCTTACTTACAGTCTATTGCCGTTAAACCAGAAGAAGTAACTCCTGCTATGGCATTTGAAGATGCTTGTGGTAGATGTCACGCTGTTGGTTATGAAAACTGGACTCAACTTGGTACGAAACCTAGGTTTAAACATGAAAAAGATTCTTTAGCGTTTGACATTAAACTTTTGGAATATCAAGATTCTTTAAAAGCTTATATGGGTAAACTGCCACCGGATTTAAGTATGTACTATCGTTCTCGTAATGAACACTTTTTAAGTACGTTTATCGAAAATCCGCAAAATCACTTAGCTGGAACTGCAATGCCTCGTGTAGGTGTTACTGCAGATGCAGCTGAGAAAGTTATAGAGTATTTAGCTGATTCTGCTGATACTAAAAGACATGAAAGAGAAGCTATCGGTAAAAATGTAATGATATTTATGGTAATCTTTGCAATCTTTGCACTTCTTTGGAAAAAACAAGTATGGAGAGATTTACACTAATCTTCTTCATATACTTCATACCCCTATTTCTTAGGGGTATATATCCTTTTTATTTATTTTAAATTTATTTTTTTAATGTAAGATATTTTAATATAATTTAAAGGATTCTACATGAAAAATATTATATTAACAATCATTTCGCTGAGCACATTAACTATACATACATATGCAAAGGTACCTGTAGATGAAAACGACATCTATTTAGGTGCAGGTTTTGCTATTCAATCTGCTGATAAACTTGACAGTGGGTTAGGGCTTATTCTAAAAGGTGGGTTTCCTTTTAAAAATCTAAAAGACGGTCCCGGAAATTTGGGAGTTGAAGCAGAATTCACACATTCAATTATTTCACCTTCTAAAGGTTCATACGAAGTTGACTTTTCAACACTTGGAGGATATGCTACTTATACATACGAATTTACTGAAGATTTTTATGCTAAAGGTAGGGCGGGTATGGTTTATTATTCAGTTGATAAATCATCTTACGGTAATGACGGTATGGAAGTCTCAGTAGGTATAGGTGCAGGGTATCAGTTTAGTGAAAATATAAATTTTTATATAGATCATACTGTTACGGATGAACTTTCAAATTTCTCTTTAGGTGCAGAGTATAAGTTTAAAGGATTAAGATAACATATACAAGATACTAGAGTTTAGTATCTTGTATAACAACACTTCCGCAAATCAAATCATGTAAAGTACGATTGTCTTTTCTATATAGCTGAGTCATAAGACCAAGTAAAATAGCGGCTGAGAATAAAAACATAACAAATCTGCAAAGAGAACGCCAAAAGCCAAGTAACTGACCGGTCTTTGCATCTACTATTTTAATATCGTATGCTTTTTTACCAGGGGTTTGACCGAATTTACCAACTAAAAGACTGTATATTAGAGCATATAAACTAACACCTATAAAAGGGGCTAAGTTTGATTCTTGAAATTCATCTTTACCACCCATAAAAATATATGTAATTACATAAAGAATAGGTGCATAAATCATAAACAAATCAGTAATAAAAGCTTTTATCCTTAAACTTGTTTTGGCATAGTGAGCTTTTCGATTTGTTTGTTTTTGTATGTTTTTTGTTTTATTATTGTTTTTTAAATCTCTAAATCTCATATTTTTTCCTAATTAAAATTTGAAAAATTATAGCAAAATTAGTCTTTTATATGCTATTTATAGTAGATATTAAATACATATATAAAATAGAATATGGCAAAAATTTGTCATTTAGAAAATTCTTAGTGTCACAAAAATATGATACATTTTGCTTAAAAATTATTTAAACATCGAAAATATTGTCCAAAAATAAACAATTTGCAAATATTATTGGGATTTTAAGACTAAATTTATTTTTACTGATATACAATATTCCCGATATTAATAAACTCATATAGCGAAAAGTTGATTTGAAAAAGCCTTAATGGCTTAGAAAAAGGGATGGATTAGCTCTATGGGTTTGTTAAAACAAAACAGGAGAATAGAATGAAAAAAACTTTAGTTTCTTTAGCGGCTGTAGCTGCAATTAGTACAGGTGCAATGGCAGCTGATAAAGGTGTAGATTTAACAACTACTGGTCAGGCAGTAATTTATTATGAAACTCATACTGATGATACAAGAGCTGATAAAGGTATGTTTGATAAAGATGAATCAATGGCAAATGTTGGTTTGCAGCTAAACATTGGTGGTGATATTGGTAATGGTTTCACTTTAGGAACACAAGCTTCTTATATTGGTACTTTAGGTTTAGAAAAAAATCTTGTTTCTGGAACTAGAGCAGATGCTGGGCAAAGTTTAAATAATGATTTAACTACGCAGATAATGTTAAGTAAAATATTTGTAGCTAAACAAATAGGAAACACTACTTTAAAACTTGGTCGTCAAGAACTTCCAAAATCACTTTCTCCTCTAGCGTATTCAGAGGGTTGGAATGTATTTAAAAATACTTTTGATGCTATCGTAGCTATTAATACAGATATAAAAGACACTACAATTGTTGGTGCATGGGTAGGTGAATCAAATGATCCAAATGCTAACTATAGCACTTTATCTGATTTAAAAGGTGCTGGGTTAGATGTAAATGATGGAGCATATATGTTGACAGTTGCTAATAAGTCAATTCCAATGACTGCATTAACAGCTTCATACTACACTTTACATGGTATTGATTTAGCTCCACTTGCTGGTACTGCAGCAACTGCAACGGCAGATAATAATGGTAACAATGCTACAGCATTATGGATTGATGCTAAAATCGCAGGTAAAGATTTACCACTAGGTCTTAACATAGGTCTTCAGTATGGTAATATTTCACCAGATATAAAAGATGATGCTACTGTAACTAGAGCTTTAAATAAAGATACTTCTGCATTAGGTGTAAAAGTTGGTATGAAACCGGTTGATAATTTAATGGTTGAATTAGCATATACTACAGTTGATGATGGTACAATAGCTGTTAAAAATACTGGTACTGGTATTAAATCACCTTTATTTACTCAAGCTATCTATAACCAAGACTTTATCTCTAGTGATGCAAGTACTATTGGTTTAAAAGCTGCATATAATATGGGAGATATGGGTAAAGTTATTGTTAACTATAATATGACTACTGATGATAGAAATGCAGTTGCTGGTATAGCAGTTGCTGAAGATTATTCAGAATTAGATTTAATCTACAAAGTTAAAGCTGGTGGTGTTACTTACTGGGCTTCAGCTATGCTTCGCAGTTTAGATAGAACAGCAGCTAACAAAGCGGCTGGTTTATGGGAATCTGATGATAGACTTCGTCTTTGGGCTCGTTACAACTTCTAATAGTTGTTAAACTATATTATTCTCAAGCTTTGGCTTGAGAATATCTATAAACTTCCTCTTTTTCACAAATCAATTTAAAATTTATAAAACTTGTGTATAATACTTCGTATGAACACAATAATAAAAACACTAATAACACTTACAATAACACTTTCATTTTTTGGTTGTGCCGATAAGGTACCTTTTAAAGAACAAGACCCACTTGAAAACTCTGCTTTAGTATATGTTTATGCAAATAAAATACTGCAAGATAATGATGCTATGAATATGGGAAAGTACTTTCTGCAAATAAATAGAATAGGGATAGATAAAACGCTTGTAGAAAATGAATATACCGCTATTAACCTAAAAGCTTCAAAAAACGTACAAATATCTGCGACACGATCTGCACTTATAACTAAAGATATCGATTTTAGTACTGAGTCCGGTAAAACTTACTTTTTTAGAATAAATACGCTGCCTGGCGGTGATTTTGAATTTGAGGAAGTAGATTCAACTATTGGGCTAAAAGAGATTAAAAAAACAAAACTTAGCGGTTCTATACTTGAGAAAAAAATAGAATCTTTAATTTATGATGATGACAAAGAGGAAAAAGAGCCAATTAAAGTCGCACCTAAAGTAGAGTATGTTTCTAAATCAAAGATAGAAAAAATTAAAGAAGCCCATAAGCTAAAAGAAGAGGGTATATTAACAGAGGAAGAGTTTAAAAAACTAAAAACTGAGATTTTAAATGCTGATTGATTCGTATGATAGAGTAGTTGACTATATACGTATATCCGTAACTGAGAGATGTAATTTTAGATGTAACTACTGTATGCCCGAGAAACCCTTTTCTTGGGTTCCAAAAGAAAACCTACTTACCTTTGAGGAACTTTTTGAGTTTGTAAAAGTTTGTATAGACGAAGGTGTTAAAAAAATCCGTATTACAGGTGGTGAACCACTTCTTCGTGAAGGCTTGGACACTTTTATAAAGATGATATACGATTATGCACCAGAGATTGACTTGGCAATGACTACAAATGCATTTTTACTAAAAGGTGCTGCTCAGAAACTAAAAGATGCAGGGCTCAAACGTATAAATGTAAGCATAGATACTCTAAAGCCTGAAGTTGCTCGTGATATAGCAGGAAAAGATGTTTTAGAGAATGTTTTGGCAGGTGTTGAAGAGGCATTAAAAGTAGGACTTAAAGTAAAAGTAAATATGGTTCCGATGAAAACGGTTAATGCCGAGGAGATTATAGATGTACTTGAATACTGTAAAGCTCGTGGGATGTCTATAAGATTTATTGAATATATGGAAAACCAACATGCAAAAGCTGAGATAAAAGGTCTTAAATCTCCGGAATTATTAGCTTTGTTAAGAGAAAAGTACAGCTTTAGCGATGACGGTTTTGACGGTGCAAGCCCATCACACTATTATACTATGGATGATGGTTACAGATTTGGTATTATTGAGCCTTATGAAGATGATTTTTGTAAACAGTGTAACCGTATTCGTTTAACTGCCGAGGGTAACTTAATACCGTGTTTATATTTTGATGAAGCTATGAGTATAGGTGAGGCTGTAAAACGTGGAGATATAAAAGGTGCTACGGCAGTTTTAAAAGAAGTGGTACGTACTAAACCTGAGAAAAATCGTTGGGGCGGTGAAGACGGTGAGTCATCAAATCGTGCTTTTTATGAGACAGGCGGTTAAATCTTGCTATACCTTGTAGAACATTTTTACTCTATCCAAGGTGAAGGACGTTACGTAGGTACTCCAAGTTTGTTTTTTCGTTTTGGCGGATGTAATATGACTTGTAAAGGTTTTGGCTGCACGGAACAGCTTGAAGATGGAAGTGAAATAACTGGTTGCGATACCATATATGCAGTCGATAAAGAACATTTTTTAAAAAACTGGATACCGATAAACAGAGTGGAAGACCTTTTAAATGTTTTGGATATATATGATCTTCCAAATGCAGTGGATGTAGTTTTAACCGGTGGGGAACCGCTTATATATGCCAATGATGAGATATTTATAGAGTTTTTAAAGGCTTTACAAAAAAAATCTCACAGGATCACTTTTGAGACAAACGGTTCTCTTGGAGTTGACTTTGAAAAGCATCCTGTATATAAAGAGTGTATATTTGCACTCTCGGTAAAACTCTCAAACTCAGAAGAGAGCTATAGAAAAAGGGTAAGACCTGACATTATAAATTCAATATCACTAAACTCTAAAGACTCTTTTTTTAAGTTTTCTATAGATGCAGAGTCGATAAATGCAGCTTTAGATGAAGAGATAGAAGATATAAGCTCCCATGCTCCCAATATTGGAGTATATTGTATGCCCGTTGCATCGGATAAAAAAGAGTTGGAACAAAACTCCATGGAGTTGATTGAGTATTGCAAAGATAGAGGTTATAATTTTTCAGATAGATTACACATGAGAATTTGGGATAAAGAAAAAGGCGTATAAGATGATAATTCGTAAATTATTTAAATTTGAAAATACACATATTGTCAGAGATTGCTCAACTATTAGATGCAGAAGCTCAATCCACGGACATTCATATAAAATTGAACTTTTATTTGAATCAGACTTTTTAGATAATGCCCAGATGGTGTATGACTTTGGTTTAATGAAAGACAATATGAAAACTTTGGTTGATTCGTTTGACCATGGGATAACTCTTTGGAATCAAGATTCAGATGAGTATATAGCAGATATGAAAAAACACTCAGACAGATGGGTGGTTTTACCTGTATCACCATCATGTGAGCAGTTTAGCCGTGTTATATTTTTAATGATAGACAGAGTTTTAGAGTTAACACGCGGTATAAACGGTGAAAGAGATGTTAAACTGCACAGTATTATAGTTCATGAAACAGATACAGGTTATGCACAATGTTTTCGTGAAGATGCATATTCGCAAAAGATGGGAATCATTGATTTAAACGATATAATATTCTCTGATGCAATCAAAGCGGATTGGAAAGATAAAGACTTATTTGAGAAACTAAAGCGCGGTGAGCAGTTTGTAAATCCAGATAGTGTCTAAGGACTTACTAAACTGTTTTGCTCATTTGAATTAAATGCAAATCTAATAGGAAGTATTTTTACTATATCTCCCTCTTTAATTAAACTACACTCTTCGCTTATCATTATGTAAGAGTTAGCCTCTGAGAGAGGTTTTACCATACCGGGTGCAAAGTTCTTGCTAGGTGTGAACTTTGAGCCGTCAAAATAACCGGGAAGCAGTGTGCGACGACCAGCTCTTAGTTTAAACTCCTCTGCCATTTTTGCATCTATAGTATTTAGGTATTTCTCATTTGCCCCGCTCATTGCTAAAATGATACTTTGACCAAAAAGCTCAAAGTTTACAGATGCAGCAAGTGGATTTCCGGGAAGATTTAATACCATAGTTTTGTTTATACGACCAAAAGTTGTCGGTTTTCCGGGTTTTATTTGAACCTTATCAAAGTAAGTCTCCATGCCAAAACTACCAAACGCCTCTTTTGTATAGTCTGCATCTCCGACACTAACTCCACCGCTTGTAATAATCAAGTCACTGTTTAGCGCACTCTCAAGATGCTCTTGTAACTCTTCAAGAGAGTCTTTTGCAGTACCTATGAAATCAACTTCACAACCAAGCTCTTCACATCTGGCTTTTAGTGCGGGAGCATTTGTGTTGTACAGTTGATACGAATCTACTACACTCTCAAAGTGCATCTTAAGCTCACTGCCGCTTGCAAATATTGCAACACGAGGTTGTTTATATACCTTTATATGGCTAATCCCTTGAGATGCTAAAAGTGTGATTTGATGAGCCCCAAGACGTTCCCCTTTGTGTAAAAGTATTTCACCTTTTTTTATATCCTCTCCACAATGACGTATATGTCTTCCTTCAGATAGGCTATCTGGAAGGACTACACCGTCCCCACATTCGGTAGTATCTTCTCTTGGAACTATAGCTTCAGTCCCTTCGGGTATTTTTGCACCCGTCATTATTTTTATGCCACATCCATTTTTTAAAACAGCTTTTGAATTATCACCGGCAAATATAGTATCTGTCACCTCTACACATTTAGAAGCATCCGATATTTTAACGGCATACCCGTCCATTGCCGAATTATCATACGGTGGCAGGTTATGGGTTGCACTTATATCTTCTGCCATGATAAATCCCAGTGCCTGCTCCATCGGTAAAATTTTTGTTGCTTTTTTAATTGTGTTTTTGTAGATAAAATCGAGTGCTTGCTCTATTGTAACTTCCATATGTACTGCCCTGATAAAAAATAATAATAATTATAGTAAAATTTCATTATGAATGAAATGTATAGTATGAGTATTGTAGCACACAACTATAGTGTGTTAGCTGTTTTATTGGTTATAGGTGTAAATTTTTACAAATTATTTAGTGCAAAAAGTGTACAAGAATATAGAAAATTTACAATGCTTTTTAACCCTATTGTCGGGACGATGATAGGTGCAGTTTTATTTACGGGCGTGATAATGATGGCTGCAAAACATCTATCGTTCACACTAGAAAATATTGTTATGATAGTTTATGGTATTGTGTTAATAGTTTTAGAAGCTAAGCGCGCAAAAACTTTTAAGTATGTATTAAATAGCGATAAAGAAGGTTTTTTACTTTTTAAAGAGAAGGCTAAAAAGATTTTTGCACTTGAATTTATTGGTACTTTAATTATCTATATTTGGATGGTTAGCATAGCAAAATGATATATATCTTTGATGAAAATGCAGGTAATGAAGTTTTAATACTTAAAGGTGAACTACATAAGTATCTTGTAAAAGTACGTCGTCATAAAGTAGATGATAAGATAGCTTTTAGAAATGAAGATGATATTAAAAAACTCCACACATATAGAGTTGATGCTATAGAGCCAAAACAAGTTACTTTATCTTTGCAAGACTCTAAAGTATTTGAAATAAAAGCAAAAAAAGAGTTGCATATAGGTTGGTGTAAAGTAGATGCTAAAAGTGTAGAAAAGGTACTTCCTAGTTTGAGTGAAATCGGTGTAAGTAAAATAACTTTTATAGATTGTAAAAGAAGTCAGCGAAATATAAAGCTTGATTTTAAACGATTTGATAGGATACTTCATGCATCTATGCAACAGTGTGGTTCAACACAAAAAATAGAATTTGATACAAGTTCATCTTTAGAGGAGTTTGTAAAACAAAATCCGGATGCAAAAGTTTTTGATTTTGTCGAGAAGACTTTAGATGAAGTAAAAGATATATCTACTGTTATTATCGGTTGCGAGGGTGGTTTTTCTCAAGATGAGAAAGAGTTCTTAAAATCTTTAGAGGTTTTTAGACTCGATACCCCTATGGTTTTAAGAAGTGAAAGTGCCGTTATGGCAGTCGCTTCAAAAGTATTGTTGTAACCTAAGGAAATTTTGGGTATAATTTCAGCTCCAAAATTCCGCACCCATACGGAATTAAAAAATATATAGTATTGCGTACTTCGACGCGATGCAAAAGGCAAAATAATGAAAAAAGATATCCACCCGACTTTGGTAACTTGTACAGTAACATGTGCATGTGGAAACACTTTTGAAACAAAAAGTGAAAAAGACAGCATGAGAATCGACATCTGTAATGAATGTCACCCTTTCTTCACAGGAAGTGAGAGAATGGTAGATACTGCAGGTCGTATCGACAAGTTCAAAAAACGTTACAATATGGGTTAATCAAGGATTTTTCCTTGTTAACTCTCGTTCCAACTCCGATTGGAAATATAAGTGATATATCACTTCGTGCTATTGAGGCTTTAAGCAATGCCCAAACACTTCTTTGCGAAGATACCCGCGTTACAAAAAAATTAATCCACATTTTAAAAGAGCGTTACAACACCGTTTTTAGAGAAAATCAAGAGTTTATATCTTTGCATTCACATAATGAAAAATCTTTTGTTGAAAAACTTGAAAAATCATTTTTTGAGCAAAATGTTGTTTATGTAAGTGATGCCGGAATGGCTGGAGTGAGTGATCCGGGACAGCTTTTAGTCAGATACTGCATCGATAACGATATAGAGTATGATGTACTTCCCGGTGCAAATGCAGTTTTAACCGCTTTTGTAGCAAGCGGCTTTATTGAGACTAAAATGCTTTTTTGGGGCTTTTTGCCTCACAAAGGAAAAGATAGAAGTCTTTCATTAGAGGGTGCATTAAACAGTGGTTATACAACAGTGCTTTATGAATCTCCGCATCGTTTGGAAAAGCTTTTAAACGAGCTTGCGGATGCAGATAGCCAAAGAGAGATTTTTTTGGCAAAAGAACTCACTAAAAAGTATCAGCGTTATATAAACGGTAATGCAACAGAATGCCTAAAAAAACTTGATGGAAATTTTAAAGGTGAATGGGTAGTAGTTATAAAAGCATCTGAGGCTCAAAATGCAAGTGCTATTAGCCAAAAAGACATTCTTGCCTTAGATATCCCAAAGAAACAACAAGCAAAGCTTATTTCTAAAATTACGGGTGAAAATACCAAAGCTTGTTACCAAAGATTGTTGGAAGTTTAAAATATTTTGGGTAAAATACCTCCATGTTAATTTATGCTAAACAACCGGTTAATTATATAATCAAAAATTATCCCCAAAAAATTAAAACTCTTTATCTTGCACGTGAAATTGATAAAAAAGAATATTCACGTCTTATGAAGATTGGTTTTGAGGTTAAGAGAATACCTGCCGAAGCAGCGGGAAAGATGTGCAAGAATGCATCGCATCAAGGTATGTTGGCTGAAGTTGAAGAGTATAATTTGCATGAGTATAAATCATTTCTGGATAAAAAGTTTATTTTGGTTTTATCTTCGCTTACAGATGTAGGTAATATCGGGGCTATTATAAGAAGTGCATATGCACTTGGCGTAGATGCCGTGGTTGCATGTGGGGTTAAAAAACTTCCGCTTGAAGCAATTATGCGTACAAGTACGGGTGCACTTTACGATATGCCTTTTGCAATAGAGACTAACATACATAACGTACTAAATGATTTTAAAACATCTGGTTTTACATCATACGGAGCGGATATGGGCGGCAAAGACGTAAGAGATATCAAACCAAAACAAAAGAGGGTACTTGTTCTAGGTAGTGAAGGTGAAGGTCTAACTAATAGAGTAAGCTCAAAACTTGATGAGGTAGTAAGTATAAAAATGTCACATCAGTTTGATAGCTTGAACGTAAGCGTAGCAGGAGCAATTTTGATGGATAGGATGAGATATGAGTGAAAACCAGGATGTAAATTTTGAAGATACAAATAAAGTAACCAATGCAAACTATGAAAAAATAAAAAGCATCGGTGCACAAAAGATACATGAAAAAACACATATACCAAAAGTTTCATGTGAAGACTTGGTAAACGGTTATTTTAAATCTATGAACAAGATACAATTTCTTGGTTTCGTATCGATACTTGAGAGAGAGTATTCACTGGATTTAAGTGATTTAAGAGCCGAAGGAATGGCACATTTTTCACAGATACAAGAGAGCCCGACCATAGAGTCAAAAGTTTTTATAACACCTAAAAAAACAAGTAGTTATACTCTGTATTATATTATTGCTGCAGTTATTATTTTTATAATAGTAGCCGTAAATATGCCATCATCCGATATAGAACAAAACCATAAAATAGATAACGAACAAATTGAAGAAGTGACTTCAAAAATTAAACCTCAAGAAGAGATTGTTCCACAAAATGAAGTAGAGCAAATTAAGCCTGAAGAAAAAGTTTTAAATGAATTTAAAATTATTCCTCAAACGAAATTGTGGGTGGGTTATATAAATTTAAATACCGATAAAAAACAGCAGATAACTCTTGAGCAGTCAGAGGAGTTAGAGTTAGATCCAAAAGGTCATTGGTTAATTACACTTGGACACGGTCATGTTACATTTAATATTAACGGTGAATTAGATAAACATAAAGATTATAGAAATATACGTTTTTTATACAAAGACGGTCATCTTAAAAAGATAAACTATGAAGAGTTTCTTGATTTAAATAAAGGTAAAGAATGGTAAAACTTTTTTTATCGCTTTTGTTGTTTTGTTCCCTTAATTTTGCCCAAGAAATTTATGAACAAGAAAATGAGACTCAATTTAAAACGGAGTCATCGGTTAATATAGAAAATATAAGTCCTCTTATAGAAGAACTTGATTTAAAAATCAAATCTCTTTTGGATGAGAGTACATATAAAAAAAATCAAGCATATATAAATATTATTTTTTCTCCAAAATCAGATTTTATAGTCAATGGTAGAATAGATTCCGTTAAAGTTGTTCAAACACTTAAAGATAACGGTTTGCTAAATCTTTATTTTAAAAAACCAAAAGAGTTAAGGATTAATTTTCATACTAGCGACAACCCTTTGTTTTTTGTAAAAATTATGGGGGATGCTTTAAGAAATATAGGTTATTATCGTTATGTTACAAAAGAATCAAAACTAAACGAAAGCGGGTTTACATGGTCAATAACTTTAAAAGCCGAGTATGTTACCGATCCTCAAGTTTTACAAAGAGAATTATATAACAGCGGTTCAAAAATAGTCGATGTTATAAGACATACTCAAACGGAATGGACTTTCAGCGTAGATATGAGAGATGCTTTCTTAGCCGTTGATATGTTGATTGATGGAGAACAAGTTGAACTCAACCGCTCGCTTTATTCATATTGGTTGGATGTATCCGGGATACAAAAACTAAAAATTGAGAGTAGCTACAGAAACTCTTGGTATCCGTATATTACATACTTTGATGCTTCTTTGCATCTGTTAAAGGTAGTAAAAAGAGATACTAAAAGACGTGCTATGTATTTAAACATTCCGCAAAATGCAAAATATATAAAAATCTCAGATATTTATACACTAAAAAATATCAAGGACAGCCTCTATTTAACGCCTATAGGAGAGAGATAAAGCACATCTTTAACTTATTTGGCTAAAATACGAAAAATAATTTAAACCAAGGAAATTCTTTTGTTTGATGAGATAAGATTCAACAGAGTTGAAAGACTCCCTAAATATGTTTTCGCAGAAGTTAATGACATTAAGATGCAAGAGCGTCGTGCAGGTAAAGATGTTATAGATTTTTCTATGGGTAACCCGGATGGGGATACGCCAGAGCACATAAGAGAGAAACTTGTTGAATCGGCCAAGAAAACAAAAACTCATGGATATTCTACTTCCAAGGGCATACCAAAATTACTTAAAGCTATATCTGACTGGTATGAGCAGAGATATGATTGTAAACTTGATCCTGAAACTGAATGTGTAGCTACTATGGGCTCGAAAGAGGGGTATGCACATTTATCATACGCTATTACAAATCCCGGTGACGTAGTGGTTGTACCCGATCCGACTTATCCTATTCACGAATATGCATTTATATTAGCAGGTGGAAACGTTGCAAAATTTGGAATTAGTTTTGATGAAGATTACAAAATTGATGAAGATAAATTTTTTGAAGATTTAGTAAAAGTTTTTCAAGAAACATCACCAAAACCAAAATATGTACTTGTAAACTTCCCGCATAACCCATCAACGGCAACAGTAACCCCTCAGTTTTACGAGCGTTTGGTTGCTATGGCAAAAGAGATGAGGTTTTATGTAATTAGTGATATCGCATATGGTGATATCACTTTTGGCGGATATAAGACACCTTCTATTATGTCGGTTCCCGGTGCAAAAGATGTGGCTGTAGAGAGTTTTACACTTTCAAAAAGTTACAATATGGCAGGCTGGCGCGTAGGTTTCTTTGTAGGTAATAAAAAATTAATCGGTGCACTTCAAAAGATAAAATCATGGCTTGATTACGGTATGTTTACGCCTATTCAAGTAGCGGCTACGGTAGCATTAAACGGTGACCAGCAGTGTGTAAAAGATATAGTTGACAAGTATGATCACCGTCAAGATGTTTTAATAGAAGCGTTTGGACGTGCAGGGTGGCATATACGTAAAAATCAAGCGAGTATGTTCTCTTGGGCAAAAATACCTGAATGTGCTGCGCATCTAGGTTCATTGGAGTTTTCAAAAAGACTTCTAACCGAAGCGGGTGTAGCGGTAGCTCCGGGAATCGGTTTTGGAACATACGGTGAGGGTTATGTGCGTATAGCGCTGATAGAGAATGACAACCGCATCCGTCAAGCTGCAAGAAATATTAAAGAGTTTTTAAAACAGTTTCAAGAGGAAAAATAATATGCTAAAAGTCGGGATAATCGGTGTCGGTACAGTCGGTGCAAGTGTTGCAAATATTTTAAAAGATAATGCAGACATTATAAGTGCTCGTGCCGGTGTAGAGATAGTAGCCAAAAGCGGAGTTGTAAAAACTCTTGGGCGTGACAGGGGTGTAGATATTGCACTTACCGATAATCCCGATGATATTCTAAATGACCCTGAAATTGATATAGTAGTTGAACTTATGGGTGGTATAGAAGAGCCTTATGAAGTAGTAAAAAAAGCATTGAAAAACGGAAAAGCAGTCGTTACTGCTAATAAAGCACTTTTAGCTTACCATAGATATGAACTACAAGACTTGGCAAAAGATAAAGCATTTGAATATGAGGCAGCGGTTGCAGGCGGAATACCTATAATCAATGCACTTCGTGATGGACTCTCAGCTAATCATATCGAATCTATTATGGGTATTTTAAACGGTACTTGTAACTATATGATGACTAAGATGGCAAATGAGGGAGTTGCATATGATGCAATTCTAAAAGAGAGCCAAGACCTTGGTTATGCCGAAGCTGATCCTACATTTGACGTGGGTGGATTTGATGCTGCGCATAAGCTTCTTATACTTGCATCTATTGCATACGGTATAGATGCAAAACCTGAAGATATTTTAATTGAAGGTATTGAAAACGTATCAAGCGAAGACGTAGCGTTTGCAAAAGAGTTCGGATATGCTATAAAACTTCTCGGAATTGCCAAAAAAGACTCTAACGAAGTTGAGCTGCGTGTACATGCCGCTATGATATCTCAAGATGAAATGATTGCTAAAATCGACGGTGTAATGAACGGTATAAGTGTAGTCGGCGATAAAGTGGGTGAAACTCTATACTACGGTCCGGGTGCCGGTGGAGATGCAACGGCAAGTGCCGTAATAGCAAATATTATAGATATAGCACGTGCCGGAAAATCTGCACCGATGCTTGGGTTTGATAAACCGATAGAGGGAAAATTCACTTTAAAACCATCAGGTGAAATAGAATCCAAATACTACCTTCGTATAAACGTAAACGATAAAACAGGCGTATTGGCAAAGATTACAAAAATCTTTGAAAACAACAATATTTCGGTTAAAACAATGCTTCAAAAATCAACATCCGAGACAAGTGCTAATCTATTGATTTCAACTCATGTAGCACTTGAGAGTGATATACAAAAGATGATTGACGAGTTAGAAGACTTAGAGTTTGTAAATACAAAACCCGTAATGATTAGGATAGTCTAACTATAATAAATAAAGATAAAGAGATGATTTTATGGAAAATATTCAAACGATAGACAGTGTATGTACTTATTGTGGTGTTGGTTGTGATATAGCGGCAAACGTAGATATAAAAGAAAATAAAATTACAAAGATATTTGCTCATCCCGACGGAGTAGTTTCACAGGGAAAACTTTGTATAAAAGGTAAATACGGTCATGACTTTGTAGAATCTCCAAACCGTCTAAGAGCACCGAGAATTAAAAAAAGCTTTTTAGAAAAAAATCCATCAATTAAAAATGCAATCGGCTCAAAATTAAAAGATTTTGATGATACGTGGTATGAATGTGATTTAGATACGGCTACCACTGCAGCATCCATCAAACTAAAAGAGATTCAAGAACAATACGGACGTAAAGCCGTATGTTCAATCGGCGGAGCTAGAACTTCTTGTGAGAACTCTTACTTTTTCCAAAAATTTACACGTCATACTTTAAACTCCCCTCACGTTGATAACTGTGCCCGCGTATGCCACTCACCCTCACTCAAAGGGATGCGTACGACCATAGGGGAAGGTGCTGCTACTAATCCTTACAATGATATTTACAATGCCGAGTTTATGATAGTTATAGGCTCAAATACGACTGAAGCCCACCCTATTATCGCAAACCGTATTTTAGATGTAGCACGTGAACATGATAACTTGGCTGTATTTGATGTTCGTGAAATTAAACTTCACCGTTTTGCAAAGTACAAAGCTATTATGCCGCATGAAGCAAATCTGCTTGTACTGAATATGCTTGCATACGTAGTTATAGATGAAGAACTTTATGATGAGAGTTTTATAGCTGAACGCACTAAAGGTTTTGCAGAGTTTAAAGATAAGATATTAAACGATCCGTATGCTAATCCCGATTATTTTAAAGAGATAGCCGGATATGAAGATATGGCAAAAACTATCCGCAAAGTTGCACGTGAATATGCGCTTAAAAACTCTATGATATTCTGGGGTCTGGGTATTACTGAACATCTTGACGGCTCATATGCAGTTATGGCTATAACGCATTTAGCCCTTATGACTGGAAATATAGGTAAAAGCGGTACAGGACTTATGCCTCTTCGTGGACAGAACAATGTTCAAGGTGCTTGTGATATGGGTATGCTCCCATATTACGACCCTGATTATCAAGAGCCTAAAGAGGTGGGACTTATGACTCCACAACTTGTAGATGAGATGATAGAAGGTCGTGTAAAAGCCGTATTGAATATAGGTGAGGATCTAACGCATATTCATCCAAATATTAACAAAGTTGACAAAGCTATAAAAAACTTGGAATTTGTAATGGTTCAAGAGCTTTTTATGACCGATATCGCTTCTAAAGCAGATATAGTCGTAGGCGTAAAATCGGCATATGAAAAAACCGGTGTATATGTAAATGCAATGCGTCGTCTGCATCTATCACAGCCTCTTGTACAATCAGACTTGCCTGATGATTGGGAAGTTTTAAAACAACTTGACAATAAGATGGGAGGGAGTGCTTCATATACTTCTTCCAAAGATATTTGGGAAGAGGTACAGCGCGTAGCATATAGACGCTTTAGCGGAGCAGATTATCATAGACTTGAAAAACACCGTAAACGCGGTCTGCAATGGCCAGTACACACAGAAGATACTCCAATTTTACATCAACTGGACTTTCGTACGGAAGACGGATATGGAAGATTTCACTATAAACAGTATGAGTTACGCGGGATGGTTGAAGAGATTACTAAAAAAACTTTAAGCGGTTATCATCTTACAACAGGGCGTACACTGGCACATTACAACAATGCTGCTCAAACAAAACAGACAGACTCTCTTTTAGAGAGATATCCTGAAGATATTTTACTTGTATGTGAAGATGATGCCGCAGATTTTACAAGTGATAAAGTTATACTAAAAACTGAGTATGGAGAAACTAATCCACTTACCGTAAAACTAACCGACAAGGTAAAACCAAAAACTTTATTTGTAACTTTTCATCATGCAGATTCACGTATAAATGCTCTATTTGGAGACAAGTGTGATGAGTTGATTTTAACGGCTGCATTTAAATCTGTAAAAGTGGAAGTTATTAATTGCTAAATGAGTAGAAAAAAAGGAGATATTGCCGAAGAATTGGCGGCTAAATATCTTTACGATCATGGTCATGAGATAGTTGATAGAAACTTTTACTCACGTTTTGGTGAGATAGATATAATAAGCATAAAGGATGAAGTTCTTCATTTCATAGAAGTTAAAAGTGCTGAAGATTATGAAAAGGCTATCCAAAATATCACTCCGACAAAACTCTCACGCCTTATAAAAACAGGCGATATTTACATGAAAAAAAATTCTTTAGATTTGAATTATGTTTACGATGCTATAGTTGTAGTACAAGATGATATCTCTTATGTGGAGAATATAACTCTTTAAGGAGTATATATGAAAAACTATCTAATTGTAGCACTTCTTATTTTAAGTATAATAATCTTCTTTCGCAATATGACAAATAATGACAAGGAAATACTTTTGAGTAGCGATGCAACTGTTTTGGCATTTGGCGATAGTCTTACATATGGATTTGGTTCAGATAAAAGTTATCCTGATTTTTTTAAAGAAAAAACATTATTAAATACAATAAATGCAGGCGTTAACGGTGAGATATCTGCCGAGGGTGTTGAGAGATTAAAAGATTATTTGGCTTTTGAACCCGACTTGGTTATTTTGTGTCACGGCGGAAATGATATATTGCAAAAACTGCCTCGTAATGAACTAAAATCAAACCTTAAAAAAATGATTAAAAGCATAAAAGAGGTCGGTGCAAAAGTTTTACTAGTTGGTGTGCCTGAATTTAACCTGCTTGATATGGATGCAATAGATTTATACCATGAAGTGGCACAAGAAGAAGATGTACTTTATGAGGAAGATATTATAGGTTATATTCAAAGAAGAAATAATCTAAAAAGCGACTATGTTCATCCAAATGAAAAAGGGTATGAAATGATGGCTGATACTTTTATAGAGATACTAAAAGATAATAACTACATCAAATAACTTAAGCATAAACATCAAGTTTATTTGCTGAACTAACTTTTGGTTTAACTTCCGTGGTTTGAGTAGCTTGAAAACTCTGAGCCTCTTTTTGCACACTGTTGTTTACATCATTTAAGTTGGTTAAATTATTGTCAGTTTTTTGGTTTTGTTCACTACTTGGATCAGGTCTGCCAAATTGAACCTGAGAGTGATAAGGCGATTGAAATAAATAACGAGTAGTGTTCATAACATCCTCCTTATGTATATATTATCAACAATGATAACATAAAAAACAATACCTTTAAATTAAAAAAATATATTAAATGTTATAATCAATTTATATTATTATTGCTTTTAGGGGATATGATGAATAGTGCAAAGATTTTTTTTGGCTCAAACGAGGCTACAAAAGATGAGATAAGCCAAAGAAGAAGTCCATACAATAAAAGGGTTGTTTCTACCGCTCCGGTATGTGATGCAGATGATACAATCAAGGCCTTAAAAATAGCCCAGAAGGCAACAAAAGCTACCCGTGCATCTACACTAAGCCAAAGATGTAACTGGCTTTTAGATGTAGCAAATAATCTTGCTTTAAATAAAGAAGATATAGCTATGACCATAACTGATGAGGTCGGAAAACCTTTGGCATTTGCACGGGTTGAGGTTGATCGTGCTATAGAGACTTTAACATTAAGTGCAGAGACTATGCGTACAATGCATGGTGAGACGATAAACACGGATGCAATGGCAAGCGGTAAAAAAACTATGAGTTTTTTTCGACGTGAGCCTGTCGGTGTAGTAGCTGCTATTACACCGTTTAATTTTCCTCTAAATTTAGTTGCACATAAACTAGGTCCTGCTTTAGTTGCGGGAAATGCAGTTGTACTAAAACCGACACCCGAAGCTCCTTTGACTGCATACAAGTTTGCAAAACTTTTCATAAACAGCAGATATGCCATAAAAGATGCACTAAGTGTAGTTTACGGGGATGCAGAGGTTGGTTCTGCTTTAGTAACATCCGACATTCCCCGTGTTGTAAGTTTTACGGGAAGCGTACCCGTCGGGGAAATAATTACAAAATCTGCAGGGATTAAAAAAGTCGGACTTGAACTTGGCGGTAATGCCGCTACGTTTATAGACAAGTCGGCTGATTTAGACTTAGCAGCAAACAGATGTGCATTAGGTGCATTTATAAATTCGGGTCAAGTTTGTATCTCTCTTCAGCGTATCTATGTAGATGCAGATATTTATGATGAGTTTGCACAAAAGATGGCAGAAGAGACTAAAAAACTAAAAGTGGGAAGTCCATACGATGAAGAGACCTTTATGGGACCTCTTATTGATGATGATGCGTGTGAACGCGCAATGAGTTGGGTACAAAGTGCGATAGATGAAGGTGCTCGTGCCCTTTTAGAACCTAAAGTCGAAGATAGAACGTTTTATCCTTGTGTAATGGCAGATGTGCGTGATGATATGGCTATAGTATGTGAGGAAGTTTTTGCTCCGATTGTCTCACTTGTTAAGGTTAACGGTTTTGACGATGCACTTCCTCGTATGAACAACTCTCCATATGGATTACAGTTTTCGGTGTTTACGAACGATTTATCATTAACAAACCGTGCAATAGACGAACTTGATGCAGGCGGGGTTGTTATAAACGATATGCCGACGCTTAGGTTTGATATTCAGCCATACGGCGGTGTAAAACTAAGCGGAGTAGGACGGGAAGGTCCAAAGTTTGCCATTGAGGAGATGACAGAGATAAAAAGTGTCATAATCTGTCGATAAGTTAAGGATTGCTATGCTGATAAAAGTTAAAAAAGGGCAAAATATAGATAAATATCAGATTGCATTAGATACAATAAATAAAGATGTTATCTTGCCGTACGATATGTATATAGAACAAGACGATTCTACAATAGCCGTTAAAGCGGGTACATTAATAGATGATAAAATATATGATGTATTGCAGTCTCAAAAAGCTGTTTTTATTCCAAAAAAGTATGTAGATTTACGAAAAAACGAGTCTAAAAATTTAGAAACGTATATATCTTATGCCAAACACAATCCCGAGTATTGCATAAATTATTTATATAAAATGAATGATATCTTTTTTGATAATTTTTTAAAATCATCCGACAATCTCTTTGATTTTGAAGATGTGGAGTCTATGATAAAAGCGATTATTTTACTTATTAGACATAATAGAAATTTTGTAAAAGAAAATATAATACATTTTCAAAATGATAATATGCTTGCACACCATTCATTACACGTAGCTATCTATGCCGTAAACCTAGGTATATCACTTGAAATTCAAGACAAAAAACTTTTATCATTAGGGATGGCAGGATATCTACAAGATATAGGGATAAAAAAAGTAGATAATAATATTGTACTAAAAGACTCCAAATTATCGGCAGATGAGATAGAAGATATACATAAACACGCCATGTACAGCACGGAAATTATAAAACATAATCATATTCATAACCCCCATATCATAGAAGCAATTATGCACCACCATGAAAATTATGACGGTTCAGGATACCCAAATCATTTAAAAAAAGGTGAGATTAGTATATTCGCATCCATACTTTCTATTTGCGATGTTTTTGATGCACTAACTAGTACAAGACCATATCGAAAAGAGATGAGTAGCTTTGAAGCACTGACGTATATGATGAAAGATGAGCAGATGCGTAATCGTTTTAATCATCAATATATAAAAATATTTATAACTCTTTTAGTAAAAAAATAATGAAAAAAAAAGTAATAATATCTGCATGTTTGTTAGGTGAGTATTGCAGGTATGACGGTAAAACAAAAGCCGTAGATGCAGTTATAAACAAGTTTAAAGATTGTGAAATTATTCCGTTTTGTCCCGAAGCTCCTCTTTTTGGAACTCCAAGGGAGAGAATAAATGTTGTTTTAGTCGATAATAAAAATAGAATTATTACGGATGAAACAAATATAGACGTCACACAAAAACTAAAAGAAGAGATAGCTTCTTTTTTAGAAAAATATTTAGATGCAGACGAAGTTATTTTAAAATCAAAATCTCCTTCATGCGGTTTAGGGACTACGCCTATTTTAGATAAAGATAAAAATATATTAGAATATGGAAACGGTTTGGCGGCTGATATGTTTTTAAAACAGTTTCCCAAAAGTTTTATAAAAGATGAAAACGAATATATCTAAAAATTATTAAGAAACATATTCTAAACGTTGCAAGTTTACATACCAGTCATCACGATAGTAAGATCTCGAATTTGCTAAATATATTGTAAAACTATCATTTTTGCAACTGATTTTATTTATATATTCTTTAGGGATTTCAAGATTATTTTCACATATACTTTGGGCACATTCATCGTCTAAATTATCAAATATCTCCAGTTCTTCATTGTATGCATCTATAGTAAAAATTCTTTCTAACATATTGGGTTTTTCCTTAGTTTAGTTTCGGGATTGTATATATAAAATGTATCAGAATGATTACGTTTTTTCTTCATTTTGGTTACCAGTTAGAAAAAATTATGCATAATATAGGCTTTTTTGGATATAATCGCGTCAATTTTACAATGCGGTTATAGTTAGGAAATAATATATGGATATCAGAGAAGAGTTTTTAAAATTTTTTGAATCAAAAAATCATCAAAGAGTTGCATCCGCACCACTTGTTCCTGAAGATGCAACACTTTTGTTTAATAATGCGGGTATGGTACCGTTTAAGTCTATATTTACAGGGGAAGTTCCGACACCGTCTAATCCACGTGCTACATCGTGTCAAACATGTTTGAGAGCCGGGGGGAAGCATAATGACCTAGAAAACGTAGGTCATACTGCACGTCATCATACTTTTTTTGAAATGTTGGGTAATTTTAGTTTTGGGGATTATTTTAAAGAAGAAGTTATCGATTATTCATGGGAATTTATCACAGAAGTTTTAGAACTTCCCGTGGAGAAGCTATGGGTAACCGTGCATGAGAGTGACGATGAAGCAGAAAAGTTATGGCAAAAGCACGTACCGCTAGAGCGTATTATGCGTCTTGGGGATGAAGATAACTTTTGGTCTATGGGAGATACCGGACCTTGTGGACCTTGTTCTGAAATTTTTTATGACCAAGGTAAAGAGCATTTCAACGGCCCTGAGGATAAAATGGGCGGAGAAGGTGACAGATTTTTAGAAATTTGGAACCTTGTATTTATGCAATATGAAGTTAAAGAAAAAGGTGGAGAGCGTATTCCACTTGCAAAACCTTCTATCGATACGGGAATGGGACTAGAGCGTGTAGTAGCTATTAAAGAGGGAGCACTCTCAAACTACGGTTCATCTTTGTTTATGCCTATTATCCGTAAAGTTGAAGAACTTATAGGAAAAGAGTATGAGTATGAAAGCGGTGCGAGTTACCGTGTTATAGCCGATCATATCCGTACAGCAGTATTTTTGCTTTCTCAAGGCATCAACTTCTCAAACGAAGGGCGTGGTTATGTTTTAAGACGTATATTAAGACGTGCGGTTCGTCACGGTTATCTGCTTGGTTTTAGAAAACCGTTTATGTATAAACTTGTTGATACTTTAGTTAGTATTATGGGTAAGGAATATGCATATTTAAGTGAAAAATCAGATGCGGTTAAGGAGCAGATAGAACTTGAAGAAGCAAGATTTTTCAAAACTATTGAGAGCGGTATAGCTTTATTTGAAGATGAACTAGAAAATACAAAAGACGTATTTAGCGGTGAGGTTGCATTTAAACTTTACGATACATTCGGATTCCCTCTTGATTTGACTGAAGATATGTTAAAAAGCCATAACTTAAAGCTAGATGCAGATAAGTTTGACTCTCTTATGAATGAGCAAAGAACTCGTGCAAAAGCTGCTTGGAAAGGCAGTGGAGATGCAGATACTCACGGTGACTTTAAAGTATTGTTAGAAAATTTTGGCGAGAACACTTTTGTAGGTTATGAATTTACAAGCCATTCCGGTGAAGTTCAAGCACTTTTAGATGCGGATTTTAAAATAACAGGCTCATTAACCGAGGGTGAAAAAGGCTGGGTTCTTTTAGATATCACTCCTTTTTATGCTGAGAGCGGTGGACAAGTCGGAGATACTGGAGAGTTAGAAGGTTTTGCAAAAGTACTAGACACTAAAAAATTCTTCGGACTTAACTTATCTCAAATAGAGGTAACTAAAGAGTTAAAAGTTTCAACCGTTGTAGATAGCCATGTTGATATATCGCGTCAAGAGATTACAAAACACCATTCGGCTACTCACTTGCTTCATGCCGTACTTTTTGATGTACTGGGTGATCATATATCACAAGCGGGTTCATTAAACGAAGCAAATCGTTTACGTTTTGATTTCTCACACCCTAAAGCCTTGGAACATTCAGAACTTGCCGAGATAGAACAGCGTGTAAATGCTATTATCGCTCGCGGTATAGATGCAAAAACAGAAGTCATGGATATAGATCGTGCAAGAGAGAGCGGGGCTAAAGCTCAGTTTGGTGAGAAATACGGTGACGATGTGCGTGTTGTGAGTTTTGAAGATGCATCTATTGAGCTTTGCGGTGGTGTGCATGTTGGCAACACTGCATCTATAGGTAGTTTTATAATCACAAAAGAGAGTGGTGTAAGTGCCGGTGTCAGACGTATAGAGGCTGTTGTAGGGCGTGCTGCATATGAGCACTTTTGTGAGCAAAGAATGTTGCTTAAACAAGTAGAATCCGAAGTTAAAAATCTTGACGTAATTGCCGGTATAAACAGACTTAAATCAACTATTGAAGAGCTAAAAGTAGAAGTAAAAGAAGCTCAAGAGTCTGCTAAAGTTGAGATAACAGCTTCAGAGATAAACGGTGTAGCTGTTGTAGTTGAAGAGTATCCAAACGGCGACATCAAAGAAAAAATAGATGAGCTTAAAAATCAAAACGATAAACTTTGTGCAATGCTTTTCCAGGTAAAAGGCGATAAAGTTCTAATAGCTGCAGGTGTTAAAGATGCAAATGCTAAAGCGGGTGATTGGATTAAGCAGATTGCACCTATTTTAGGTGGTGGCGGCGGTGGTCGTCCTGACTTTGCACAAGCAGGTGGAAAAGACAAAACTAAACTTCCTGAAGCTAAAGAGGCTTCACTTAAGTTCATTACAGAGGCTCTTTCATAGATGTCTGATTTTTTTGCAGAGTACAAAGTTTTTATACTTTTTATTCATGTAATCAGCGGTGTAATCTGGGTTGGAGGTATGATAGCTATGCGTTATGCGGCCCATCCATCTTTTATGCAGATTGAATCACCTCTAAAAAGATTAGAACATATCTCGCTCGCACTGAAAAAACTTTTTGCGATAGTGCTTCCTTTTGTAGTACTACTGTTTATTACTGCATTTATAATGATAAAGGCATATTCGTTATCAAGCAGTGATTATGCGATTTTTGCACACGCAAAAGAGGCTATTTGGGCTGTTATGTTTATAAACCTTATAGTTATGATAAAAAGAAGAAACCGTGCTGAAAAAGCTATCAAAAACGGGGATATGGTTTTGGCAAAATCCCAACTTGGATTTATCGGCAAGTATCAAGTTCCGACAAATATTTTTTTAGGTCTTATTGCAATCTTTTTAGGTTCTTATCTCTCAAGCATTTTTTAATCTTTAGAGGTTTTTGCCTGTTCTAGACTTTTTTTAAAAAGTCTAAAAAATTTCTCGATTTTATTTAATTCTGCTTGGAAGTTTCTGTCTAATTCCGCTACTGCATCCTCTTCCATTGTTTTAGATATTTCGTTTATGTAGTTTAACCTCAGTGAACTAGATGCACCTTTTAGTTTGTGTGCAGCATTTTGTATAGTTTTAAAATCTGAGTTCTCTATAGCTTTTTTAATCTCTTCTACTATTTCCGAAGCTACTTCCAAAATAGAATCGTATAGCTTAAATATGACTTCATCACCCAGTGAAACAGCTTCTTTAGTTGTCTGAAAAAATTCATCAAAATTAAACCCGAACAATACACGTTCAAGCTCGCTTATGACCAATGGTTTTGATAGATAATCATCCATACCCGCATCCATAAAGCGTTTTTTATCACCCTCTATGACATTTGCAGTCAAGGCTACGATTTTTATATTTTTATTAAACTCTCTGATTATTTTTGTTGCATCCATCCCACCCATTGTAGGCATATTTATATCCATAAAAACAATATCATAAGTTTTGTTTTTAACTTTATTTATAGCTTCTTCTCCGTCATATGCCGTATCTACGGAGATTTTATACTCCTCTAAAATAGATTTCATCAAAATTATATTGACGTTTGAGTCATCTACGACTAAAACAGACATATCTTTGGCATCAGGTTTTGCATCGGTGTTTTTAGTTTCTGTTTGAGCTGTTTTGTTCTCTGTTTCATCAGAAGTTTCAAGATATAAGTCAAAGAAAAAAGTACTTCCTTTATCGAGCTCTGATTCAACTTTAAGCTCTGAGTCAAATATATCAACCAAATCTTTTGATATCGATAACCCTAGACCTGTTCCACCGTATTTTCTGGTAGTTGAAGTATCTTCTTGTTTGAAGGCTGAAAAGATTTTGCCTATATTTTCTTGTGCTATACCGATACCTGTGTCACTTACAGCTATTCTTACTTTTTGGGCGTGGGTTAAAGATTCCAATACATCTAAAGATATAGTAACACGGCCGCCTGCATCGGTAAACTTAATGGCATTGGAAACAAGGTTTGTAATAACTTGCTTTAGTCTTGTAGAATCAAAATAGACATTTTTACGTAAGTTTTTATCTATACTTTGAGTTAATTTTATCGCTTTTCTATCTGCGGTAAATTTTAAAAGATTGTATATATCCTCTATAATCTCTACTATATCTATAGGTATAATATCGAGTTCAATATTGTGACTTTGCAGTTTAGAAAAATCCAATATTGCGTTTATGATATTTAGGAGTGAGTTCGCAGAGTTATTGATAATTTCTGAATATTTTTTTTGGGTTTTATTTAGTTTTGTGTTTAATAAAAGGTCTGAAAAACCTATAATTCCATTCATAGGCGTACGTATCTCATGGGACATATTTGCCAAAAATCTAGACATTAGCTGTTCTGCAGATTCAGCCTGCATCCTTGCGTTTTCAACTTCCGTGATATCACTAAAAGAACTAACTATCAAAGTTTCATTATCGATTGTTATAACATCCGAACTTACGGAAAATGCTCTTTCTTTAGAGTCTTTTGTTTTAAATAGCATCTTATAAACCGTATCTTTGTTTTGACTGATAACTTCATACCATTTTTTACTATTTATCATCTCTTGAATATAACCTTCTCTTTTTAGGGCAAGTTCGCAAATACAGTTATGTTTAGATTTAAAGTCGTCTATATCTTTGAAATCAAAATATTTATAAAAAGTATCGTTGGTTTTATAGATAGCATCGTTTTTTATAACTATGATAATATTTTGTGATGTATTTAGAAGTATTTCCGAGAAGTCTTTCTCTTTTTGGTATGCTTTTTGTGTAAGAATAAGTTCAGTAATATCCTCTTTTATAGACATATATTCATAAGTTTTTCCATCTTCGTCGTGTATCGAAATAATGGTACTTTTTACATAATATGTTGAACCGTCTTTTGCCATATTAGCTATGTTTGCAGACCAAATATTGGTATTTTTGGCATTTTCTAATATATCCGTATATAGCTTTTTGGGGACGTCCGGATGCTTTATTATACTGTATGACTGTCCTACAAGTTCTTCATTTGAATATCCGCTTACTAAAGAGAACTTCTTATTGGCATAGGTAATATTTCCATCTAAATCAATTTTTGATATTATAAGGTTGCTGTCCATTGCTTTAAAGTATTCTTTTAAAATCTTTTCATTATGCTGTAACTCTTTTGAAATATAATCTATAAGATTAAAGGTAGCATCTTCGGTTAATGACTTTTGATGCGGTGTATTTGAAATTTTTACACTACTCATATTGTCTAAATCACTTCTCTCGGATAAAAAAACTATAGTTGTGGTTATGTTTAAAAAAGAGGGTTCTTTTGATCTATAAAATTCCCCGTAAGTAAAAAAACCCGAACTTGGCGAAAGCTGAGCTATTTTTCTAAACGTAGTCTCCATTGACTTACCCAAAAATTGTTTCCGTGCCGTACATGAGTATATAAACGATGCCTGAATATTGTTTTTGTTAAAATTCACGTTTTTAGAAAAATCGTATCTGTTTGCTAAAGCCGAACTTCCTATTCCAAACTGTACCTCTTCCCCCTCATGTAAATTACCCGCATAGACGATGGAATCATCAAGTTTAGAGATCATAGAACGTGCGATATAAGTATCTGCTTCTTTTTTTATAAGCGGAAATTCAATGGTTGAGTTTGGAATATTTTTTACAACTTCCAATCCTAAAACTTCTTCATACAGCTTTTCTATCGGTTTATTATTTATCTCATAAACCCTTGGTCCTTTTGATTTTGTTATTGTAAACTTCGGACCTACTGCACGCCAGCCAAGATTATAATCCTGATACACATCCAAATCATCTCCATACAGTGCAACGGCTACGGCACCGCCTTGAAAAACTTTATCCTGATGGATAGTATAAGTTTTTGTAAATCTTTGCATATCAGCTGCCATGCCGCCGGCTAAAACGGCTTCATCTATATTTTTTTTATTTAAGGCTTTTAGATATTCTTCGCCGTTATGTTTTATACCGTCACAAAAACTTATAATACATTTGCAAGGTTTTTTGTCAAAAAGCTCTTTTGATACTTGTTCTCCGAGTTCATATGAGTCTTTTTCTATTTTGTGGATAGATTTTATTGAGGTATTTTTAAAAATAGATATGGATAAAAAAAAGTTATCTTCACTCATCTGTGCATCTATAATCTCTCCTGATGTAGTTGAACCTATGATATGTGCGTTTGGAAGTTCTTTTAAAATTGATTTTAAATTGGACTCAATGATTGTTTCATCTAAAACAGAAGTAAAAATCTGAATTAATATTTTGTTACTTTTTAAATCTATGTTTTTTTCATTTAAGATTTTTACTAGTTTTTGGGCAGATATAAAGAGATGATTAATTTGAATCAATATTAGTTTCCCCCTAAACAAAAAGTGCTCATTTGTGTTTATTATAACCAAGAAATTATTATTTAGAATTTAATTTGTTATAGTGTATCATAAGCTTTTATAAATTTTAGGGATATGTATGAAAAAGATAGAAACTCCTTTGGAGTTGATGAAAAGCCGCTATGATGCCTTTGTCCGAAGGGATGGAGAGTATCTTGCAAGAACAACGACAAAAAAAATATCTTCAGACATGAGCGGTTATGAAAATATAGAGTGGTTAAAATTAGATATATTAGATGCAAAAGATGATGAAGTTGAGTTTAAAGCTTATTATAAAGATAATGATGTTTTAGGCGTTTTACATGAAAGAAGCAAGTTTGTAAAAGTAGATGGAGAATGGCTTTACGACAGCGGAGAACTTTTTAATACAAAAATACAGAGAAATGAGGCTTGTCCGTGCGGCAGCGGAAGGAAATATAAAAAATGTTGCGTTTAGCATCCGCCTCTGAGACGCGTGCAAAACTTTTAAAAGATGCAGGCATTGGTTTTATTCAAGAGTCTGTTGATTTTGATGAAGATTCCATAATTGCATCTAGCCCTAAAAATTTTGTATATCAGGCTACACACGGAAAGTACGAGGTAAATAGAAGAGAATTTGGTATAGAAGATTATCCGCTTTTGGTGGCAGATACGGTGGTTACAAGCCAAAATCAAATTTTACGCAAAGCCAGATGCGAAGACGATGCACGAAATATACTGATGACCCAAAGCGGAAATATTACTTCTATTATAACTTGTATGATTTATGAAGATGTTGGCAAAAAAATCATAGATATATCTTCAACCGATTATATATTTTACGAGTTTAACCTAGAAGATTTGGACAGATATATGGCTAGCGGAGACTGGCGAGGAAAAGCAGGAGCCTGTATGGTCGAGGGCTTTTGTAAAAAGTATATAAAAGAGGTAAGAGGTTATGAGTCAACGGCTATGGGCTTAAATACGGACTTATTAAAAGTTTTTATTTAAACTAATCCTCAGTGCCGTATGTTATGGACTAATACAAAAACTTGCTATTATATATTTATTCAGCTATACTTCTTTTATCGAATGATGATTTAGAGTTTCATCTAAGGCAAGATTTTTATTGCTTACTTACAGTTTACAGTATTAACCTCCCAACAGAAAAACACTCCACTTTATAATTTTGAGCATCTCAGAAATGATATGTATTAACAACAAAAGGAATTGCAATGGCAACTCAAATAAACGGAACCGTTAAATGGTTCAATTCAGATAAAGGTTTCGGTTTTATCGAACAAGAAAACGGTGGTAAAGATGTATTCGTACACTATCGTCAAATAAATAGTAACGGTTATGATCGTGTATCTCTTAATGACGGTCAAAAAGTTACTTTTGAAATAGGTCAAGGCGAAAAAGGTCCACAGGCTGAAAACGTAACGGCGCTTTAATAGCATCAAGGGACAGAGAAATCTCTGTCCAAATCTAGATATCTACAAATAATACTACGTCTTATCGCGGAATAGAGCAGTTCGGTAGCTCGTTGGGCTCATAACCCAAAGGCCGTTGGTTCAAATCCAACTTCCGCAACCAATAAAAAATAAAATATAAGGAGAAAATTTGCCAATAAATATAATAAATATTTCTCAAACATTCCGACTAAATGTATTGATAAGGCTTTTAAAGAATAAAGAAACATTTAATAGTGCTTGCTCAAAGTCCGGATTATCAATAAGTAATGCTCAACAACTTCTGAATGAAATAAGTTTATCAACAAAACTCTAAACGGTCTCGTCGTTAACGCATACTTTATTTCTTCCGTTCTCTTTTGCTTTGTATAAAAGTGCATCTGCTTCTCTATATAACTCATTTTCATTTTTAACCTCTTTTGCATCTTTGACAACTAACCCAAAGGATGCGGTTAAATACTGACTTGCACCGTTTTTCTTATGTTCAATTTTTAAATCTTCTATATTCTGTTTAATGCCTTTGATGAGTTTTGTTGCTTGTTCTTTTGATAAGCCTTTAAAGAGTATTGCAAACTCCTCTCCGCCTAGTCTAAAACAATAATCATCTGCTCTTGAGAGAGAGTCTTTGATGCATCTAGAAACATCCCGCAAGGCTTTGTCTCCCATAATATGCCCATATGTATCGTTATACGGTTTAAAGAAATCGATATCCATTAATGCAAAACAAATATTATGATTATCGCGTTTTGCACTGTTTAGCAGTTTTGTAAATATAATATTAAAATATCTTCTGTTATAAAGGGTGGTCAACTCATCCGTTATAGAGAGTTCTTGGAGTTTTCTCTCCGTTTCTTTACGGCTTCTTATTTCAAGGTTTAATTTTCTGTTTATTCTTAATATAAATAACAAAACAATAATAAAAACAAAAGAGATGCCAAGTGCCCACTTTAATATCGGTTTATAATCCATCTCTTGTTCATATTTAACCGATATCCATTTGTTAAGAATTTCTTGATGTTTTTTTAAAGATATCTGCTTTATCGCTTTGTCAAATATACTCTTTAATATAGGTTCGTCGTTTCTCGTACCAATACCAAGTTCCCATTTTTCATCAAATTTGCCTGCTATTTTTAGCTCCCCGATATAATTTTTTTGAATATGGTAACCCGTAGTTGCCAATGTCCCTATAAAACCAAAAAGTTCTTTGTTTCTAACTTTTTCAAGCCCGTCTTTAAGATTTTTTAATTTGACTAAGTTCATTTTAGGGTATTTTTCTCTTAGTATTTCACCGTATGCATAACCGTCAACGACACCTATTTTTTTATTCGTAACGGATGAGATGTCGTTTATAAAAAACTCATCAATGTTTGTTACTATTACTAATGGTATTTTTAAATACGGCGTAGAAAAATCTAAGTACTTTAGTCTCTCTTTCGTAGGCATTACAAGGGAAAAAATATCACATTTTCTCTCTTTACCGAATTTTAAAGAATCCTGCCAGGTTTTTGTTTGAACCACCTCTATAGGGATACCTATCTCTTTTTCCAAGATTTGTTTATATTCGGCAGTCATACCGATGTGTTTTCCTCTATCGTTTTTCTCAAAAGGCATCCAGTCCGGGTCTATACACATCTTGATTACTTTTTTCTTTTTTAGGTAATCATTTTCTTTAGAGTTTAAAATAGTGTTTTTGTCTATTTTTTTATTAAAAGAATCAAAAATATAATCATCCACGTCAATCTCATTTTCTATTAAGCCATGGTCTTTATAAAGTTCAAGCGTGTATCTAATGCGACCTTTGTCAAGTGTTCCGATGGGAATTGATTTGCGTTGGATTATCTCTTCTAGGGCATCTGCTTCATATCTTAAGTGCTTTATAGATTTGTTTTTTGCATACTTGGATTTGATGATTTTAATCATCTCATCTTTGTGCTCCAATGCATAATACCAACCTTTTATTGTTGCTTCTTTAAATTTTTTTACTCTTTCGGGATGTTTTGTTGCTTCATCTTTGTTTGTAAAAAGCATATCCCCGTATAAATCTAAACCGTAATTTGCGGGGTTAATGATATTTATATCCATCCCTTTTTCTTTAAAATAAAAAGGTTCATTACTGAGGTATCCCGTATAAGCATCTACTTCGTGTTTCATCAGTGCTTCATAACTTTTTTTATCTTTGGTTCTATCTAAATACGGTTTTACACCTAGGTGTTCAAACATAGCTAATATTCCAAAGCCGTCGGTATCTTTTTTATAAAATAGCAATTTTTTATTATTTAGTTTATACGGAGAGTCGATATCGCTGCTTTTTAGAGTCAATATGACATTTGGAGTATGTTGAAATATCGGTGTAACTATAACTAAGGGTTCTTTTTTAGATCTGTATAAAAATAGTATAGAGTCTGCTATGCCGTACTGGGCTTCACCGTTTATAACTTGTTCTATATTATTTTTACTTCTGTCTCTCTCCCGTATCTCGACATCAAGTCCAAGCTCGTTGTAAAAACCTTTTTCCTTTGCAGCATAATATCCCGCAAACTGAAACTGATGTAGCCATTTTAGTTGTAAAACGATTTTCTCGCCTGCATACAAAGATGTAATAAAAAGTAAAAAAATTAATAGTTTCATAATATATGCCAAATCCCCAATTAATTACATTGTACACAAAAACTGTTAAGTCAACGGTTAAATTTTAATATTTTAACAGGAAATAATTAGTTCTAAAACGTTTTATATAAGATAAATGTATATGTTGATACAATAAGTTATATAGAGGGGGTGTTCCATTAAAATCGAAAAAGTGTATCTAACTATTATCGGTGTTATTATGTTACTGTTATACGGTGGGTGGGTATATGTTGATTTTGTAAATACAAAAAAATACGAACTAAAAAATCAAAGGTACGACACCCAAGCAAAACTTATGCAAAAAAGAGTATCCGAAATGATACTCTCCAAGCAAAAAGCCACGGTAGCGATAGCCATAGCGTTGGCAGGTGATGGATTTTTGGCGCAAAATATAAAAAGTAAAAATATATCAGACAAGTATTATAAAAATTTAAGTGCTAAATTTAGGAAAAATACACTGTATAAAAATATTTGGATTCAAATTATAGATAAAAACTTAAACTCCTTGTATAGAAGCTGGACGGATAAAAAAGGGGATAATCTTAGAGATATAAGAAAAGATATCGCAGATGCCATAAATAAAAAGGAAGTTATATACTCTATTAGTGTCGGTAAGTTCGATTTGTCTATAAAAGCTATAGTGCCGATTTTTGAAGATAAAGAGATAGTAGGTGCTTTAGAAGTTATATCGCATTTTAATTCTATAGAAAAACAGATGAAAAAATTTGATGTGGATTCTATGGTAGTTTTGGATAAAAAATATACCAAACAGCTAAAATATCCTTATACAAATATATTTGTAGATGAGTATTATATAGCAAATTTCGATGCACCGCTTTATATGCAAAAGTATTTAAAAAATACCGACATTAAAGAGTTTTACTCTCAGACATATAAAATAATCCAAAATAATTTGGTTACGACTTATAAGCTTGAATCTATAGATAAAGAACTAATAGGTTACTATATTATGTCTAAAAATATAAAAAATATACCTACGGTGGACTTGGATTTTTTTGTATTTAAATGGATTGCACTTGGACTTATAGGCATTATGGTGGTTGCAGGGATTATAAATATAAGTTTGTTTTACCTTATGAGAAAACAAAAGGTTTATTATAAAAGTATAATCGATTCTTCAAGAAATATAGTGATGGTAAACGACGGCAAATATATAGTTGATGCAAATAAGATGTTTTTTACTTATTTTAATAAGTACAATTCCTTAGAGGAATTTAGACAAGAACATGAATGTGTATGCGATTTTTTTATTGAAGAAGGCGAGTATATAGGTAAAACCGTAAAAGGTTTGACATGGATAGATTATATAGTTAAAAATCAAAAATCCATAAATAAAGTTAAGATAAAATATGCAGATGAAACTTACTACTTTATGTTAAATGCCGTACTCATTTCAAAAGAAGACAACTACTACAGTGTAGTGTTTTCAGATATTACAAATGAAGAACATTATAAACATCAACTTGAAAACTGGAGTATAACGGATATGCTTACGGGCATCGGAAACCGTAGATACTTTCACACAAAGATAAATGATGAAATATATAACTGCATGAGGTATAAACATCCATTATCTATTGTTATGTTTGATATCGATTATTTTAAGCGTATAAATGACAAGTACGGTCATAAAGTGGGGGACGATGTGCTTATTGAATATACCAGATTTATATCGTCTATGTTAAGGGAGAGTGATATTTTTTGCAGAATCGGCGGTGAAGAGTTTGTTATACTGTTACCGTATTCGGCTAAGAGTGATGCTCAAAAGATAGCTGAAAAATTAAGAATAGGTGTAGAAGAGCATAAAGAGGTTGTTCCTATAACTGTAAGTTTTGGAGTTAGTCAGTATATTGAAAATGAAGATGTTGACAGCATACTTAAAAGAGTAGATGACGCTTTATATGAAGCAAAAAACGGTGGACGAAATATGGTAGTTGTTAAATGATGTACTATGAAAATGAACTAAAAGCTTTAAAAAAATCACTCAGATACAGAGAGAGAAAAGTTGTAGATGCCGCGTTAAAAGACTTTGCATCTAATGACTACTTAGGGCTTGCACATAACAAAGAGCTTCATAAAGCAACCTCTCAAGAGCTGGAAAAACTGCCTTCACATTCTGCTAAAGCATCTTTACTTGTAAACGGTTACCATCAAGTGCATAAAGATTTCGAAGTAGCACTTTGCGAAGCAAACAACTTTGAAGATGCGGTAGTTGTTGGAAGCGGATTTAACGCAAATATAGCGATGATAGAAGCGCTTTGTCGTAAAGGCGATATGCTGTTTATGGATGAGCTTTACCATGCATCAGGTGTGCTGGCTACACAGCTTGAACATGTAAGTGTAGTCTTTTTTAAACATAACGATATGCAAGATTTACAAAGACTCTTACGTGAGCACTCAGATGCAAAAAGAAAGATAATAGCTGTTGAGGGCATCTACTCTATGGATGGGGATTTGTGCGATAGGGAAGTTTTTGAGATAGCAGATGCACAAGACGCCATACTTATAGTAGATGAAGCTCACAGCAGCGGAGTTGTGGGGGAGAGACTTATGGGTGTGTTTGATTTGTACAAAATCACTCCAAAACCAAATCATATAAAGATGGGTACACTTGGAAAAGCATATGGTGGATTCGGTGCATATATACTCGCATCTGCTCACATTATAGATTATCTTATAAACCGTGCAAAACCTATAATCTACGCGACGGCACTCTCCCTTTATGATACTCTCTTAGCGCATAAATCTCTTGAATATATCAGAGAAAACAGAGAGATCTTACTTGGCGAGATAAACCTTCGTAAGATGATAATACAGCGTGAACTTGGCATCAGCGTAGATGGTTTAATAGTGCCGATAATCATAAACGACAATAAAAAAGTGATGGATATAAAAGAGCTTATGCAAAAAGAGGATTATGCAATAGGAGCTATACGCCAACCGACCGTCCCAAAAGCGATAGTACGTCTTATAGCAAGACTGGGCGAGAGTGAGAGCGACTTAATCTCTCTGTGTAAAAAATTGGCTAAAATTATCTAAAAAAATTGCAAATTGCAATATATTTAAAAAAAAATAGGATGATTTGGTTTGTATAAAATTTCACAACGCAGATACTTAGGAAATAAAAATAGCATTTTGCCTTTTATAGATGAGATAATCCAAAGCGAAGTTGGGGAGTTTGACTCTTTGTGCGATATATTCTCAGGTACCGGGGTTGTAGGTGAATACTTTAACGCTAAAGACAAGAAAATCATCTCAAACGATCTGCTTTACCAAAACTTCATCTCACTAAACGCTTTTTTAAACGATGAAGATTATGATGAAAAAAAGGTACTAAACTACATAGCTGAATTTAATGCATCTACTCCTACAAAAGCAAACTACTTTTCTAAAAATTTTGGTGGGCGTTACTTTTCTGATGAGGTGGCAAAAAAGATAGGTTTTATTCGTCAAGAGATTAAAAAACTATATATATCCGATGCAATAAATCTCAAAGAAAAACATATACTTATCACTTCTCTAAACTATGCAATAGACCGCATCGCAAATACCGTAGGACACTACGATGCATACATAAAAAAAGAGATACGTGAACAGAGTTTTGAGATGAAGATGCTAGATATAGACAATGAAAAAAATGCTCTAAACGAAGTTCACAACACAGATGCGAATATGCTTATACGCGATATAGAATGTGATGTCTTGTATATGGATCCGCCGTATAATTCCAGACAATACTGTGACGCTTACCACCTGCTTGAAAATCTATCTCTTTGGCAAAAGCCGGAGGTGTTTGGAGTAGCCAAAAAGTTTGACAGAAGCAAGATAAAAAGCGAATATTCAAAACGTAGTGCGGCAGAGAGTTTTGATGACTTGGTAGTCAATGCAAAATGTAAATATATGCTCCTCTCATATAACAACATGGCAAAACGCGGAAACGATAGAAGCAATGCTAAAATAAGTGACGAGGATATTATAAAATCTATGTCAAAGCGTGGCGAAGTTAAGGTTTATGAGAAAGATTACAAAGCATTTACAACGGGCAAGAGTGAACACGCCGACAATAAAGAGAGGGTGTTTTTTGTGAAGGTTATTAAATGAATTTAAATTTATATTCTGCTTTAAGCGATGGATATAAAAACAATTCACAAAAGATAAGGGTATTGACTGAAAACTGGGTAAATGAAAATATATATTGTCCTAAATGTGGAGATAATGTAAGCGAATATAAAAATAATAAACCTGTGGCAGATTTCTTTTGTTTAAAATGCAGTGAGGATTATGAATTAAAAAGTAAAAAAGGTAATTCACTCGGTAAGATTGTTGCCGATGGGGCATATGATACTATGATTGAGAGAATTACTAGTGATAGTAGTCCAAATTTTTTCTTTTTAAATTATGAAAAGGATACACATAAAATAATAAATTTCGTAGCAACACCGGGTTATATGTTTGTTCCGGAAATGATTATAAAAAGAAAAAAAGGCATACCGAATAGACCTAACTATTTTATGTGTAATATTGATATATCCAGTATTCCAAATAGCGGTAAAATATCTTATATCGAAAATGGTGAAATACAAAGTAAAGATAAAGTATTAGAAGAGTGGAATAAAACTAATTTTTTAAGACAATCATCTGACATCCAGTCAAAAAGTTGGATAATTGATATAATCATGTGTATTGAAAAAATTAATGAGAATAGTTTTACACTTAATGATATGTACAAATTTGAAAAATATTTAAAAATAAGACATCCAAAAAATAATAATATTCAAGCAAAAATAAGACAACAACTTCAATTGCTTAGAGATAGAGATTATCTTGAGTTTGTAAGTCGAGGAAAATATAGGTTAAAATAATATGAAGTATGAAATAAATATAACAGAAGTTTTGTCAAAAACAATTACTGTTGAAGCTAGTTCAGAAGAAGAGGCTGTTAATATAGTTTCAGATATGTATAACAATGAAGATATAGTTTTAGATTATTCTGATTTCAATGGAGATGTTATTATTGAAAATAAAAAAAATATTTCTGATGAGAGAAAAAATTGAAAAAAGTCTGGTCTATATCAACTACTCTTAGAAACCCTGAAAGGTTAAGAAACTTTCTAATTACTCTAAAAGAGATGCAGGGTTGTATCTGGAATAAAGATGCACAGTTAGAGTTTCAAATAAGACTTATTAAAAACAGATACTACGGATATGGAAATACCCAGTTTTATAACGGACTATCGTCAGAACATATAGACTTGCTTGAAGATATAAACAAAAAAATCTCAATGGAAGATGCAAAAGATATATTTGAGTCAAAAAACTATGTCGGTGCTTCTATGCGAGGCAGAAACTCGTATAAAACACTTGAAAAGATGGGGTTAGCGACTATAAAAGATAGAAAGATAAAAATAACCTCTTTGGGTGAGTATCTTTTAAGCGACAATTATGACTTAGGGGAGCTTTTTTTTAGAAGTTTTTTAAAATGGCAGTATCCAAATCCCGTAGATAGAGAGTTCTCCGATAATACAATATATGATTTAAAACCTTTTATATTAACCTTGCATCTTATTAAAAGAGTAAATGAGTTATGCAGTGAAAAAGGGCTAAAAGAAAAAGGGATTTCAAGGGTTGAGTTTGAGATATTTGCTCAGACACTGACACACTATAAAGAACTTGATTCACAGGCAGAGCAGCTATTAGAGTTTAGGCAAAGAACAGAAAGTATAAAAGAGTATAAATTAAAAAAAGAGTTTATAGAAGCCTTTAAAGAGCAATTTTTATATGACTTTGTAAATATAGAAAATCTAAGTGATTATGCAGATAATACCATAAGGTATTTTCGTTTGACACGTCTTATTTATATTCGCGGCGGTGGATACTATATAGACTTGGAACCAAGAAGAAAAGTTGAGATAGAAACACTTTTAAAAACATATGATGGAAGTGCAGAAAAATTTACAAAAGATGAATATATAGATTATATATCGAATATAAATTTACCGCAACTACCTTGGGAAAATGCAAAAAATCTAAATGAAATATATAATGATTTGGTTAGAGATATTGATAAAATATTTAGAGAGAATAACTTATCTAAAAAAAGCCATACACTGTTTTTGGCATCTGTTAAATTAAGAGAACCAAGTTTAACTTTGAAACAATTTGAAGAACAAGAGATAAATAGATTAAGAGAGTACAGAAAGTTACTTTTAAAACAGGTTTTAAAAATTCAACTGCAAGATATATCTAAAATTGATGAGACAATAGATTCATTAAAAAATATCAGGACTTTAGATTTAAAACCAAGCATAGCGTTAGAGAAGTATATAACTATGGCTTTAAATATAATCAACGATGCAAAAGAGATAAAGCCGAATTCGTTGCTTGGTGACGATGGCGATTTTATATTTACAGCCCCTGCAAATAAGCCAGATATTGAGTGTTATTATGAATCTTTTAATAGCATCTGTGAGGTTACGATGCTAACGGGACGTGACCAGTGGCATAATGAAGGTCAGCCTGTTATGAGACACTTTAGGGATTTTGAAGATAAGTCATCTAAAGAGAACTATTGTATATTTGTAGCACCTCAGATGCACAGAGATACAATAAATACTTTTTGGTTTTCACTTAAGTATGAGTATGAAGGAAAAAAGCAAAAAATAATCCCTTTGACGATAACCCAAATCATAGATATTTTAGAGTATATAAAACTTTTAAAAGAAGACAACAAAGGTTTTGTTCATATAAGATTTCAGAGTTTTTTAGAAAGTGTAGTAGAGTTAAAAGATGATGAAAATATAAATAGTTCTGATGAGTGGTTAAGGGCTATTCCAAATATTGTAAAAAACTTTACGGATGGGAAGTTATGAATTTTTTAAAATCTCCCCTAAACTACACAGGCGGAAAGCACAAGCTTTTAAAACAGATAACCCCGCTTTTCCCAGATAAAATTGATACTTTTGTGGATCTGTTTGCAGGCGGATGCAACGTAGCTGTAAATGTAGATGCAAAAAGAATAATCGCAAACGATATAAATACGGATATTATAAATCTGTATGAGTTTTTTAAAGCATCAGATGCAAACAAGCTGGTAGAGCAGATAGATGCTATTATAGATTCTTACGGACTCTCAAACACTTCAAAATACGGTTACGATAAGTACAAAACAAACTCATCTAAAGGTGTCGGGGCTTATAACAAAAAAGCGTATGAGAAACTAAGAAACGATTACAACAAAAACAAAACTCCTCTTATGTTCTATACGACTTTGGTTTTTGCATTTAACAACCAAATCCGTTTTAACTCCAAGGGCGAGTTTAATACACCCGTAAACAAAAGAGATTTTAATAAAAACATGAGAAAGAACTTAGAACTTTTTATAGATAGGTTAAATAATCTAAACATCTCTTTTAGCAGTAAAGATTTTAAAGATATATCTGTCTCAAAAGACTCATTTGTATATATAGACCCGCCGTATCTTGCAACTTTGGCGGCTTACAATGAAAACGGCGGTTGGGGTGAAGCTAAAGAACAAGAACTTTTAGACTACATGGATGCTTTAGATGCAAAAGGCGTGAAGTTTGCACTCTCAAACGTATTTGAAAATAAGGGCAAAACAAATGAGCTTTTACTAAAGTGGAGCAAAAAATATAAGGTAAATCATCTAACTTATACTTATCATAACTGTAATTATCAGGCAAAAAATAAAGAAGCAGACTCTACAAAAGAGATTCTGATAACCAACTATTAGGTCAAATAAGATAAAATATCTCTAATGAAAATCAACAAACTCAAAATAGATTTAAACGATAAAACTTTAGTAGATATTGGATTTGAAATTAAATCATCATTGGCATTGGTAGGTCAGAGTGGTAGCGGAAAGTCTTTAAGTATTAAAGCACTTCTAAATATGCTTCCAAACACAATGACAAAAGAGCTTAGTATAGATGCAGACTTTGAATTAGTAGCAGGTAAGACACTCGGGTTTGTTCCGCAAAATCCTTTTACGGCACTCTCTCCGCTTACAAAAATAAAAAAGCAGTTTTTTACCTCACAGGAGAGAGTTGATGAGTTGTTTGAACACGTAGGTTTAGATGCATCTTTACAAGAGAGGTTTCCCCCTGAGTTATCGGGTGGACAACTCCAACGCGTGGTTATAGCTATGGCGTTAGAGGGCGATCCTAAACTCTTGATGTTGGATGAACCCACAACCGCACTTGACCCAAATACTAGAATTTTAATTTTAGATCTACTCAAAGAGCTTCAAAAAGAGTATGAATTTAAAATATTATTCGTAACACATGATATGAACTCGGCAAAGAGTTTATGTGAGGATATATGCGTTATAAAAGACGGAAGTATGGTTGAATATGGTAAAATGCAAGATATTTTACAATCACCAAAAGAAAAATATACACAAACTTTAATCGAAGCAAATTTTGCAAACAGGGACTTTAGGAAATGAGAAACATTAGTTTCAAAAATATAATATATACTATACTGATACTGGGATTTTTAACTCCGTTTTTGGTACTTGGATACTTTTTACAAGTCTCTACCTATGATATATCATCTTTAATAAACTATAACCCTAAGCAAACAACAATAATATACGACAAAGACGGAAATAAAATAGCAAACCTTTTTGATAAAAAGCATAGATACTATGCACCCTTTGAAGAGATACCGCCTCATGTCGTAGAAGCTCTTGTAGCTATAGAAGATACATCTTTCTTTGAGCATCCGGGCATAAATATAGATGCTATTTTTCGTGCAGCCATAAAGGTTTTAAAAGCAGGTCGTGCGGTTGAGGGTGCAAGTACGATAACACAACAACTTGTAAAAAACGTACTGCTTACACGTGAGAAAAAACTCTCCCGTAAAATTAAAGAAGCTATTTACTCGCTAAAGCTTGAACGTCATCTGACAAAAGAGCAGATTTTAGAGAGATATCTAAACGAGATTTATTTCGGTCACGGTTATTACGGAATCAAAACAGCGGCGGATGGCTACTTTCATAAGCGTTTAGAAGATTTAACACTAAAAGAGATAGCCGTATTGGTAGGGTTACCAAAAGCACCTAGTACATATGCACCGACTAAAAATTATGAAATATCTATGGGCAGAGCTAACCGCGTACTAAAACGTATGAAGGTCTTAGGCTGGATTGATGAAGTGACCTACCAAGAAGAGATAGCTAGAAATCCGGAAGTTTATGATGATACCCTGACTCAGAATCAAGCACCTTTTATTGTTGATGAAGTTGTCCGCAGAATGTTAAAAGAAGGTATGGAAGATATCAAAAGCGGTGGTTATAAAGTTTATACTACCGTAGATTTAAGACTTCAAGAAGTTGCCCGTGAAGCTGTTAAAAAAGCTTATGAGATGTCTTTGGAGAGAATAGAAGAATATAAAATCAAAGATCAGGAGATTCTTGCAAAAGACCCTACTTGGGAAGTAGCACCCGAGACAAATACTACACTTCTAAACGGTGCACTTGTTTCACTTGAAGCAAAAACAGGAAATATACTCGCGATGGTCGGAAGTACCGATTATGAAAAAAGTTCATATAATCGTGCCACGCAGGGAAGACGTCAGCCGGGGTCTGCCTTTAAGCCTTTTATATATCAAGTGGGTATAGATTTAGGGTATTCGGGTGCTACTAAACTTGTAGATGTTTCGCGTACATACAAGTATGAAAAAGACGGCGAAGAGTTAATGTGGAAGCCGAAAAACTATGAGAAAAACTATAAAGGTTTAATATCTCTTCGCGAAGCACTTGTACACTCAAGAAACCTTGCTACGATCAACCTTGTAAACGAGATAGGATTAAACCAGCTTTTAACACAGCTTGATAAGTTTGGTATAGAGAATCTTCCTAGGGATTTATCAGTCTCTCTTGGTACAATCTCTTTATCTCCGCTTCAACTTGCAAAATACTATTCTTCTTTTGCAAATGACGGCATACAGATAGAACCTAGTCTAATTTCGTCTATAGAAAAAAACGGTGATGTCGTATATGAGCGTCAAGAGATAACAAGGTTTATAACCGAGCCTACGCAAGCATTTATAATGACGTCTATTTTGCGTGATGTTGTTAACCGTGGTACGGGTCGCCGTGCAAAAGCTTGGGGGATTGAACTTGCAGGAAAAACAGGTACTACAAATAATAATGTAGATGGTTGGTTTGCAGGATATTCCCCGACGATTCAAACCATAGTATGGTTTGGAAATGACGACAATTCTCCGATGCATAGATGGGAAACTGGTGGTAAAATAGCAGGACCTGCATTTAAAATGTACTATGATTCACTTTTAAAACTGTATCCTCAAATAAAAAGAAAATTTGACGTACCTGATGGAATAGTAGAAGTAAAAGTCGGAAAAAGAAAAGAATACTTTAGCGATATTTCTAAACCGCCAAGAGTAGAACAAGAAGTTAAAGCTACAGAGGAACTGTTGTTTTAAGATGACTAGAGATAACATAAGTATTATTGTAGTTGAAGACGATGATAATGTCAGAGAGGAACTTGTCGAGATTTTAAGTTCTTTGTTTAAACACGTCGCAGAAGCTAAAGACGGCTGCGAAGGTTTGGAATATATACAAAAATATAAACCCGATGTTTTGATATCCGACATAAGGATGCCGTGTTTAGACGGCTTAGATATGCTAAGCGAAGTAAAAAAAGCACATAAAGACATAGTTACTATATTTGCCTCGGCTTTTAGTGAAAAAAGTTATCTGCTGGATGCTATAAATATGCAGGCAAACGGTTTTCTTTTAAAACCTATAAACGTAGAAGAGTTAATAGAAAAAATAAAAGAGAGTGTCAGTATCGAAGATGATGCAAACAATGATGTTTTAGATGTATTGTCTAAACGGGAATATGAAGTTATGTGTGATATTGCAAGAGGCATAAAACCTGCGCAAATAGCTGAAAAATACGGCGTAAAACCAAAAACAATCAGTACATACAGAAGAAGGATACTCGAAAAGTTATCACTTGTCTCAAATTCCGATATTGTTAAATACGCAATAGAAAAAAAGTGTATATAGTTAGTTTACTTTAGCGGAATAACTATAGTAAAAATAGCACCTTTATCGGTATTTGATACCAATATATCTCCGTTTATATGATCTTTGACTATAGTTTTGGACATATATAATCCAAGTCCAGTACCCTTGTTTTCTTGTTTTGTAGTGAAGTATGGCTCAAATATATGCTCAATTATTTCAGCATCTATCCCACCTGCATTATCTTCAACAGATACTAAAGCGATGTTGTTTATTTGGTTTATATTTATATCTATTTTTGGCTTTTTAATCTCGTTTATTATAAGTGCATCCATGGCATTTGCCAAAATATTTAATATCACTTGTGCCAACTCGTTTGCTATGATGCTTAGTTTTGTATCTATTTCTGCATGGACTTTAACAGATATGCCGTTAGCTTCTAAAGTGGGCTCTATAATTACAAGTGCTTTATCTATAACCTCAGATATATATATATTTTGAATATGTTTATCGTCTTTAAAAAAGTTTTTAAAGTCTTCAATGGTATTTGACATTTGAGAAACTAAGTTTAATCCTTTGGAGACACTTTCGTTTAATTTTTTTTCATCAAGTGTACCCATTGAGAAAAATAATTTTTGTTTTTGCAGTACCAGTCCAAGTGCATTAAGCGGTTGACGCCACTGGTGGGCTATGTAGGTTAACATTTCACCCATTTCAGCCATCTTTGACTGATGAATAAGCATTTTATTATATTCCCAATTTTTTTGAATCTCTTTATCGAGTTTGCTTTGCAAAAGTTCTTGCTGATGCTTGATGAGTTTTTTTTGTTTTAAATCTTCCATCATCTTATCGACTTTTAGGATAAACTCTTCCGGTACAAAAGGTTTTTTAATAAAGTCGCTTGCTCCGTTTTTGATTACATAAGATATCATTTCGGCTTTTGACGTACCGGATAAAATCATAATCGGTGTAGAGATATGTTCAGGGATTTTTTTTATTTTGGCCAGAAGTTTATCACCGCTCATTTGGGGCATCTCCAAATCGGCTATAACCGAATCGATTTTTTCGTTTTTTATAATATTTAGTGCATCTACACCGTTTGTAGCTTCGTAGATATTAAAACCGCGTTTTTGCAGAAGTATATTTAGAATCATTAAAGTTGTGGGAGAATCATCTACGATAAGTATATTAAATTGGTCGTTGGTGGATATTTTTTTTATAAGTTCGACTATGTTAAAAGAGAGTTCGTTAAAGTTCCTCTCTTTTATTATATAGTCGATAACGCAGTTGTAAGAGAAAAGTTTTCTTCTTTTTTTATTGTCTTTTTCAAAAGTAAATATAACTACTTTAACACCTTCTTTTTCTTCAAATATATCAAGAAGTTCCTCTCCGCTGCCATCTGGAAGGTTTAAGTCTAAAAGACAAAACTCAAAATCGCTATTTGTTAAAATCTCTTTTGCTTGCAATATACTAAAAGCTTGTACTACATCAAAGTTAGCATTTGTTAAATACTTCGTCAGGTTGTCATTTACGAGTTTTGAACCATCTACTATTAAAATTGAATTTGGCATGATTTATTTAAAAATTTTCTTTTGTTGCTTAAATAATAAAGTGTTGTCCTCCAAAATTTTTAAAAAATTATCTCTTACTTCCAAGTTATTGAAACTTTGTACATGAGCGGCATCTTTGACTATCCAAAGGGCTTTTTTAGCCTTTGTCATATTATATAGTTCTATGGAGTCTTCATAATCTACAACTATATCGTCATCTCCTGCTATGAACAGTATGGGTGTTTTTAAATATTGAATATTTTCATCGGCATTTAATTCTTTTGGTACTGTAAGGTAGGGTATCCAAGAAAAAGGGAAAAGAATAATACTTCTTCTGAGAAGACTGCTTAACACATCGTCAAAACCCGTAAATGTTGAGTCTGATACGGCAAAAGAAAGGTAATCATACTCTTTATTTTTTAGTGCGTTTATTACAAATGTTCCGCCCATTGATTGACCTATAAGTACTATTTTTTTCTCTTTATCCAAACTGTGAGCATATTTGAGTGCTGCTTTAACATCATCTACAAAACCAAATAGGTCGGCTTCAGCATATGACTCTCCATAGCTTCTATAATCAAATATAAACAAATCATAACCTGCATCAAGTATCCACAGCCATTCTGTAAACCTAAAAGACATATTTTGTTTCATACCGTTAGCCAAGACGATAAGACCTTTTGAATTTTGTTCATCACTCTTTATGTGGTATGCATAAAGTTTTGTAGAATCTTCAGATAAAAAAGTATGTGAAGTGTAAGAATATTCATAGTTTTTAGGAGAGTCGTAAATTTTGTTATCAGACGGAAAAGTTTTTGGACCGCAAGCAACAAACAATAAGCTTATAAATACAAGGATTATTGAATGTATAATAGTTTTCATTGTATTACAACTACATATCCGCCGCTTGCTATTGTCACGCCGTTTTGTTTTGCTTCAAAGGACAGATGTCCGACACCGCTTACACGATTTAAAAGCTCTATATGCATCTGACATTCCGAGATCGTAGGTTTAGAATGTAGTTTTACATTTTTAAGAGTTGTCAAAAAGCCGACTCTTCCTATCTCTTCTTCTAGTGCTATAGCTATCGTACTTTGAGCGGCAGCTTCTATAATCATTCCTAAGCTTGGAACTTCCCCAAATTCATTTTGAACTATTGCCTTATCCCCATCTCTTGTGATTACGTGTGAAGCAAATCGTACCGGTTTTTGATGTGGAAGAATAAGCTCAGTCATGTAGTTTATGCGTTAGCAGTTTGTTGTTCGTTAATATACTCACATAAAGAAGTAGGTGTGGCAAAAATGCTCTCAGCAGCATTCATGTTGGTAACTTTAACACCAAACTCTTTTTCAAGTACAAGTGTAAGTTCAATAGCATCCACTGAATCTAGACCTAAACCTTCATCACCGAATAATGCTTCATTATCTTCTATTTCATCCGGCGTCATGTCTTCAAGGCTTAACCCTTCGATTATTTTTTCTTTTAACTGAGTTGTCGTTATCACAAAGTATCCTTAATTAATATTGTCTGAATTATACCAAAATATTACTCAAAACCAATTTTTTTCCCCACAGATGAGCGGATAATTTTTTTGTGATTAAAAATTTTAAACGGTAGATGCAAAGAACCGAAATGTTTAGTAAAGAGTTCTTTTAAGACTTTTGCTTGAAGTTTTTGATCTGACTCTACATATATTTCAAGTATTTCGTCTTTTAGTGCTTTGTCATCTCTTTTTATTTTTATAAGTACGGCATCTATGTAGTTAAGATTTTCTATTATAGCTTCGATTTGCAGTGTTGAAATACGCTTACCTGCAATTTTTGCTATATTTGAACTTCTGCCTATAAGTTCAAAATCTTTGTTTCCTATAACCTCTACTATGTCTTCGGTTGCAAAGGGTAGTTCAACGTTTTGAATAAAAGAAGTTAATGTTTTTGGAGCTATAAAAGGGGAAAATATACCGAGCATATTATTTTCGGTCGTAAGCGTAACACTCTCAAATGCATGCCAAATTTTTTCATCATTTATTTTATAAGCTATAGCCCCCGTTTCGGTTGAACCGAATATTTGTAAAACCGAAGAGTTAAATTTTTCACTAAATGTTTTTGCATCCTCATGGTTTAGAGGAGCAGTTGATGTTATAAAGAAACTATCTTTTAAACTATCTTGTTCCGTTGTTTTATTTAGGGCTTTTATGAAAAGCGGAGTGGTTATAACAAGGGTATTTGGTTTTTTAGCTTCTGCTATAAGTTCTTGGATTAAAAAGTTTTCTTTTGTATGAAGTTCAACTCCAAGCTTATGAGATAGCAGTGCACCTGCTTCGATACCATAAAGATGAATAAAAGGTACGGTTGCAACTACACGCTGTATTTTTGAAGTATCGAGTACCTTAATCAAATCATCAATAGCAAGTTCAATATTTTTACGTGTCTTATATACACCGGTAGGATCACCCGTAGTACCCGATGTAAAAAATAAAAACTGCATCCCCTCTTGGGTTATATAATCTCTGTCAAAATTTTCTACATACTTTTTTAAAGAGGGCTGTGTTTTATCGTAAAGAACTTCAAAAATCTCATTTTCATAACAATATATCGCGTGAACAAGACGTTCTATTTTCGTAGATGCATCCGGTATCGGACGAATTTTTTCATAACTTTGTGTGTCGATATTAAATATTTTCATTTTTGCCCTTTAAAATTAATAAAACGAATATAGACATAATCCCAACCGAGATTACATATCCTATGGAGTGAAGTGAATTTACACTTGAGAATATAAGTACCCCAAAACCTGCAAACGTGCTAAGCATAGCGTAACGTATAGCTTTTGTAGTTTGTGAGTGTGTTGAAGTGTCCAACATATATATACCGTAATCTATCCCTATAGATATAAGAATGACCAGTGCAAACATATGCATAATATTTAGCTGCGAATAAAATGATAGCGTGAATAGTACCACACTTACGGGAAATAGTATGTAACTCAGAGGATATAAGATTTTTGTTTTTGATATTCCAAATAAAGATCCGAGTACGAATATTAAAGAAAATATAGTAAAAATCAAAAGAGTATTTTTTAACTCATCCAAATTTTTTGATAATATCTCTCCCATATTTAATATAAGCAGGTTTTCATCACTTGATATCTTGTCGTCTTTTTCTATTAGAGCCAAAGTATAAAACTTGTTTTGGTATTTAATGATTTTGAAATCTATATCATCAGGTAGAACCATTTCACATTTTGTATTTTGTATATTTAGATATGTGTTTTTAAAAATATTGCTAAAACCTATATCTGTTGAAATACTGTTTATCTTTTTGTTGAGTTGAATAAAATCATAAGTTTTAAGTGTATTTAGCTTATCTTGGCATTTGTTTTGGCTATATATAAAGTTTCCTATACCTTTAATTGAGGGATGTTTTTGTTCGACTTGTTCATATTTTTGAAGAAGTTTTTCTTTTGTCGATGCACTGAGTAAAAGTCTTTGGTATTTGTCTGCACCTAGTGAAGTATTGAACTTTTTTGAGATATCTTTTAGTTTTGTATTTTGATAATCCAAGCTTTTTAAATCTGAATCAAATTCTAAAAAGAGTGTCGAATAGATAAGCATTAAAATAGATATAGTCGTTACTATAAGCGGATTAAAACTTTGCAGCTTTGTATTTTTTTGCTTTATATGTGGAGATTTTATATTTAGATATGGAAATGCCAAGCTAAAGATTATATATGCCGATGCGAGTGATACTACGGAAAAAAGGCTAAGCTCGGCAAAGAGTTTTATATCTATAAAACTAAATATTAAAAATACTCCAAAAGTTGTTAAAAATCCAAAAAATACTTTTTTTTGTTTTATAAACTTTTTAGCTTCAAACTCGTCGTGAAAATAGTAGTGAAACATATAGTCTATAGAGATAGTAGTTATGCTAATACCAAACACAAGCGATATAATATTTATCTCATCATATATAGATGTAGATATTAAAACGGCAAGCATCGCAGATGAACTAAGTGCTAAAACGGTATGAAAAAATAGTTTTATATTTTTTAAGATAATAAAATAAAGCACTAACAGCAATATTGAAGATAGAGTGATTATATCTGTGGCATCTGCTTGTATATAAGCAGAATTCTCAACTAAAAAATAAAAAGGTGCGAATGATATTGTGTTAGGATATTTGTCGGTTATCGAGTGAATTTGATTGTATAACTCTCTTGATTTGCTAGCTTGGGAGAGTTTTATTTTTGTTGTGGCTTTTAATATGTAACCGTGTTCTTTTAGTTTTAGATATCTCTCGTTTGAGATTTTTCCAAAACTAAATAGTCCCATAGGATCACTGTTATCTACGGGTGTATAAAATACAGATGTCGATATCTCGTTGTAAATTTTTTGTAACTTATTTTTTATCTCATCGTCGCTAAATTTTTTATTTTTAAAATCAGATAGCAGATAGTAGTTTTTTGCTATATATTCTCTTATCTCTTTAGATGGAAGGAGGGATATTTTTACCGTATCGATTGCTTTTAGTTTTAATAAATCTTCTTTTATTTTGTAAAGTTTATCTAAAGCTTTTTTATCAAATCCTTTTGTAGATATTAAAATATCACTTGATGAACCGAGCTTTTGAGATATTTGGTAAATCTCGGTGCTCTCTTTTGAAAACAAAGCATCCATAAAATTTGTAGAGATTTTTATATTTTGCAAATTGAGCAGAGTTATAGTACCCAGCAATAAAAAGATTAATATGTTTAGATGTTTCATTTTTTAACTATAGTGATTACATCTTCATTTTTCATGTGCATTTTAAAGCTTTTAACTTTATTGTTATTTGTTTGTATATTAATTTTTTCAATTCTAAAATCAATACCCTCTTTTGGATAAAGCGTATATAAGTTTTTGTCTTGTTCTACTGAAAAGTTTTTATTGTCTTTATAGTTGTTTATATCATCAAGTTCACGAATTAATTCTAAATAAACTTTTGTATATTGCAGTGCACGACCCTCTAAATTTTGAATCTCACCGTTACCTTTATCTATTGTAACACCCTCTTTTGAAGAGGTGACTTTTTGGTATTGTGGTTTATCGTATGTAATCGAGATGCTTTTATTGTTTATAGAGATAGTTCCGCTTTTTTTAAACTCGACTTGTACCGCTTTTACATATCTAAATTCATCAAATTTATATGATTTTGCATCTAAAGTGAGTGTTAAAAGTATTAAGAGTAAAGTATTTCGCACATTTCGTCCTTTTTGTCTTGCAATAGTTTTTGGGTGTATTTTAAAAGTTCACGTTCGCCTTTAAAATTTTTCGGGTCAATCGGTTTTAACATTTTAACATGAACATCTGTTTGTTTTAGAGTTTTGTAACATGGATCACCTTTGGCGAGCACTTTTCCGCTTCCCTCTATTACAATCGGTATTATTGGAGATGAAGTGTTTAATGCAAGACGAAAAGCGACTTTTTTAAACTTGCCAAGCTCTTCTCCCGCTTGATGCCTAGTACCTTCGGGAAAGATTATAACGTTTCTTCCTTCATTTAACTGCTTTTGGAGCTCTTCATAGCTTTTAGCCACCGCACCCAAATCGCTTGAGTTTAGATATCTGATGCCGATAAGTTTTGCCGAGGTAGATGCTATGGGTATCCATGTTACGTTTACGTTTGTAAGTGATAGATACTTTGGTATAAATGAGCCGAGTATAGGGTAATCTATACTTGATTGGTGGGTAGCTACATACACCGCACCCATTGGAAGCTCATCCGGAATATCGAGGATAAGATTAATTTTGGGTACAATTTTGAAATATAGCTTAAATATGTATCTTGGGAAGATTTGAAATGCATCTTGGGGATATTTTGTAAATAAAAATGCTATAAGATATACGGTATATGCAGGGATTAAAAGTGCAAAAATAAGAGCCCAAAAAAGTACAAGTGCCCATAAAGAATATAAACATTTAATTCTCAAAGTTTTTTCTCCAGACAAACCTTCCGTATATTATTTGAATAAACAGAGCACTAAAAAAGAATATATACCAACCAACCGAAGTATAAAATGCCCATATGTAGTCACTGGCAAAGTAAACTACGGCTATTTGAATTGCCGTATTTATCATTGTAACAACAGCCCAATAAGCATCTCCTTTTTTTAGATAATCGACCTCCCAATCTTGAAGCTTTTTTGGATAAAACTTTGTTGTTGAAGTATAAATCAACTCTTTATTGTTTAGAGTTGAATCTACAAACAGTACAAAAAATACGGCAGATAAAGTTACCGGTACAAGCTTTACAATTTCAAAAGATGCAAAATTATATGCGGATAAAAGCATTACTATATAAAATAAAGGGAGGATGAGGTCTCTTAAAGAAGTTTTTTTAATATATCTGTATATAAAAAAGATAACCGATAAAAATAGATAGATTAAAACAACCGCTTTAAACTCAAAATTGTACATAAGTACAATAAAGAGCGGAGCATATAAAAGAGAGAGGAGTTTAGCCATTTTCTTTGGCTGTTACAGTATCTACAATAAAGTTGCAAACATCATCGATAGTTGCCAAATTTTTCATTTCTTCAGGTTTAGTTTCAATCCCGAGTTGTTTATCGAGTGTAACCATTAAGTCAATTGCATCTAAGCTGTCTAAATCTAAGTCTTTATAGATATGAGCGTCTAGTACTACTTCATCATCTTCTATTTCGAAGTCATTTATTAAAGTAGTTTTTACTTTCTCAAAAATTTCCTCTTTTGTTACCATAATTTATTATCCTTTATACTCTTGAAAAATTAACGACGTATTTATCCCACCAAAGGCGAAGTTATTATTCATGACAATTTTACAATCTTTATTCTCATTTTTTGCTAAAACATTAATCTCTGCACATTCTGGATCCAATGATTCAAAGTTCATGGTTTTTGGTAAAAATGATTTATTAAGTGCCAATAAACATATAACACTCTCGACTACTCCACAACCGCCAAGCAAGTGTCCCATATGACCTTTTGTACTACTGATAGGGGTATTACCGCCAAATACGCTAAATGTAGCATGACTCTCGGCTATATCGCCTTTCTCGGTAGCTGTAGCATGAGCGTTTATGTAATCAATCTGTTCAGGTTTAAGATGTGCATCTTCAAGCGACCACTCCATAACACTTTGCATACCTTCTTTAGACGGTGTTGTTAAGTGTGAACCGTCACAACTTGTTGCATAACCGATAATCTCACCGTAGATTTTAGCTCCGCGAGCAAGTGCGTGTTCAAGTTCTTCCAAGACTATAGCCCCGCTTCCTTCACTGATAACCAAACCGTCACGTGAATGATTAAAAGGTCGAGATGCTTTGTGCGGTTCGTGGTTATGGTTAGACGATGCAGCACCGAGTACGTCAAATATACCTGCTGAGAGGTGGTGTTGCCCCTCGGCACCGCCACAAATCATAATATCACTCATACCGTATTTTACACTCTCATATCCTACACCGATAGCCTGAGCCGAAGATGTACAAGCAGAACACGTCGGTATATTACGACCTTTTATCTCAAACATTTGGGCTATATTCGCAGCTACTGTATGACTCATAACTTTTAAAAACGCCATAGAGTTCTGAGCTTTATAACTCTTTTGCTCGTGTACTTCAGATATCCATCTAAATATCTCTTCATCCGCACCCATTGTAGAACCAAAAGATATACCGCATTTTTTAGAAGATAAAAGTTCCTGTGACAGCTTTGCATCAGCTATCGCATCTGCTGTAGATATAACATTCAGTTGAGCAACTCTTCCCATAGAACGGCGGTATTTTCTTGGAATCTCACCTTTAAAGTCAAGGTTTTTTACTATTCCGCCGATTTTTGTGCTAAGATCAGGAATCTCTTCAAATTCGGGCAAATATTCTATTCCGCATTTTTCAGCTTTTAAAGATTCGTAAAGCTCGTCATAACTGTTCCCAAGCGGTGAATTAAGTCCGATTCCCGTAATTACTACTCTTTTCATTTATGCCCCTTACGTGATGACCATACCGCCGCTTATATTTACGGTCTCTCCCGTAATATAAGAAGCTTTGTCACCTAGAAAAAATACAGTCTCAGCCACATCCTCAGCTTTACCGATTCTTCTAAGTGGTATAGTTTTTTTAAGCTCTTTAAGCGGTAAATCTTTTGTCATGTCTGACTCTATTAAACCGGGTGCTACAGTATTTACACGTATTTTGTAACGTGCAACTTCTTGTGAAAGCGCTTTAGTAAAAGCTATCATTGCACCTTTTGCGGCAGAATAGTTAGTCTGACCCGTATTACCGACAAGACCAGATACACTCGCTACGTTTATAATTGAGCCGTTTTTATTTGATATCATGTTTTTAAGTACGGCTTTTGTAACATTGTATGTACCGTTTACGGAAGTGTTTATTACGTCACTCCACTCATTGTCTTGCATGAAAAAGAAAAGGTTGTCTTTTGTAATACCTGCGTTGTTCACAAGTACGTCAATCTCCAAACTTTCAAGTTTTGAAAACACATCCTCTTTATTTACAATGTCAAAACCTAAAATCTCAGAGTTTTCAAGTTCGGCTTGAATCTCTTTAGCTTTTGCCTCTTGTGAGCGGTAGTGCAGATATACAAAATATCCATTGTCGTGAAAATATCTTGCACATGCTTCACCTATAGCACCGGTTGAGCCGGTAACTAAAACTTTTTTCATGCTAATTTACCTTCTTGAATCATTGCATTAACTGCTCTTATATCACCGTCCATACGTCTGTCAAACTCTAGTTTTTCTACAATAGAACGAACGGAGTCGTAGTTTTTTTGTAAAGTGCTAGAACAGTTTTCGTATCCGCGGATATCTACGGCCTGAGCCATACCGATAAATGCAATACTTAACATATTTGTTAAATCAGGAAGTTGTTTTTTAAAGTGAAGTGCTGCCGTTGTACCCATACTTACTTTATCCTGGTTAAAAGACTCTGTAGGACGTGAGTGTAGAGATGCTGCGGTTGTATTTATCATAACATCAGCCGCAAGTGAGCTAAGTGAAATCTGCATAGCTTTAAAACCGTGGTGAGTTGATTTTTTATTTAGTTTAAGAGATTCGCCCAGACCTTTGTTAAATTTATGGTCAACCAATAGTCCAAACTCTTTATCAAGTAAATCTGCAACGTTTCCTGCACATATACGCATAGTATCCATAGCATGAGCTATATAACCGCCGTAGAAGTTACCGGATGTGTAGATTTTTTTACCGACATGGTCGATAAGAGGATTGTCGTTTACACCGTTAATCTCAGTTTTAATCCACTTTTTAGCAACTTCAAGGTTGTCGCGAACTACACCTAGAACTTGTGGAGCACAACGGATAGAGTATCTGTCTTGAATATTTTGTTCAGCTTCTAAGTGAAAGTTTTCGTAACGACTGAACGCTTCGTGAGTAAGTTTGGAACCTTCACATTTTGCCAATACGTTAGCAGCTACGGCTTTTTGCCCATCAAAAGGTTTACTCTCATGCACAAACGGCTCCAGAGGTGTAATATCACATAATAAAAGTTCAAATATAGATGCTACAAAGCTCTCCATAGAATCAAGTAGTATTTCAAATTTTTTAATAGAATCAATTGCGATTGAACTCATTGAAGCCGTACCGTTCATAATAGCCAATGCTTCTTTTGGTTTAAATACGTAAGCCTCAATTCCAAGTTCTTTATAAACTTCTTCGGTAGGTCTTATTTCATCATTAAAGTAACACTCACGCTCACCCGCGATAACTGCTGCAATATAAGATAACGGAGTTAAATCTCCACTAGCTCCGACTGAACCCTGAGCAGGGATAACAGGGTATATTTTATTATCTAAAAGAAGCTCAAATCTTTTAAGTAAATCGTAGCTGATTCCGCTTTTACCTTTTGAGAGAGAGATCATACGAATAGTTACCATGATTTTAGAAATCTCGGCACTCAGGTTTTCACCAACACCACAACCGTGAAAGCTATAAAGATTTTTTTGTAATTCCTGAGCTTCTTCAAAAGCAGCATAGTTCTGACCGGCTTCACCATAACCTGTCGTTACACCGTAGATAGGTCTTCCGTTTTTAATGTTTTCAATTAAAAAGTCATGTCCGGCATTGATAAATGCTATAAATTCGGGATCATTGCTAAGTGTTACTTTTTCATCATAGATGAAATTTTCATATGCTACTGTATTGTTGTCTATTACCATGATTTTTTTATCCTTCTAAAGTTCTATAAGTATTTTTTTTTGATTATTTTCGTACATGTTTACTACTTTAAACAAGTCTTGAAGAGATTGAAGAATACCTCTATCTCCATTGCCTTGTATCTCACAAGCATCTGTTGTATCGTTGTCAATCTCAACAACGACGGCAGCTCCGGATTCTAAATATGTCGTACATCTGTTAACCTGTTCGATATTTTTTACGTTTAAACATTCAGTTGCTACACAAAGTATCTTTTCTCCGGATACTAGTGCTTGCAAAGCAGCTGTTTTTAAAGCATCTCTGGAAGAATTCATACCCGAAGATATTGTTATTATTTCATCTCTATCTTGATGAACAAGTGAAAAGTATGACGGTGCAGAATTGTAAACAGAGTTTTGAAAAGATGTCGGCGATATCGGTTCTTTATTTAAAATAGCATCCGAAATAACTACCGTTTCTTTAATCTCACTGTAACAACTTCCGTAAACAACTTTTCCGCCGTCAAAACCACACTTGTCACTCAAATACAACATCACTTTTGCATTTCTGGTTAATCGACGTCTAAGCAACATTTTTGGAACTATTCGTTTTTCATCTAGATCTTCTATAGATTTCGGAGCAGCTACCTTTGCAGCACTGATAATTTTTAGAGCTACTTTTTTCATTAACATACCCCCAGTACTAAAGATGTGTTATTCCCGCCAAAAGCAAAAGAATTACTTACAACATTTCTAATCTCTTTTTTTACGGGCTCAAGTACTAAGTTTATATTTTTATTTTCAGCTTCTTTAAGACCTGTTTGAGGTGCTACAAGAGAGCGTTTTATAACTTCACAGCTAATAATGGCTTCTATAGCTCCGGCTGCCCCTAGAGTATGTCCGGTAATCGCTTTTGTTGAACTTACATACGGTTTGTCGAACAATGTTTCAATCGCCAATGCTTCTACTTTGTCGTTTGCTAATGTAGCAGTACCGTGAGCATTTACATAATCAATGTCATTTGGAGTTAGTCCTGCATCTTTTATAGCAGAATTCATAGATGATATAGCACCTTTTGCTTCAGGATCTGGGTTTGTCATATGATAAGCATCACTGCTGGCACCGACACCTTTTAACTCTATGGAATCTTTTGTTTTTATATTTTGAATCAATAAACCTGCTATAGCTTCGCTTACATTCATACCGGTTCTTTCTTTGTCAAAAGGTCTGCACTTATCGCTTGATAGCACGCTAAGATCGTTAAATCCCAATACCGTGGTATGTGTCATGGCATCTGCACCTACTACTAAAATGTTCTCGTATGCATCTACATCTATAAGTCTTTTAGCTAAAAAAATGGCATTGGCACTTGAGGTACATGCTGTTGAGATTGAACGTGTATCGTAAAAGTTGAATTTTTGCATAAGATGATCGCTCAATACATGTATAGAATGTTTAAGAGGGTCTATATTTCTGTAATGGTGATCCCTAAAGAAAAGAGCTTCACTTATTTGCATTCCGCCTACCGATGAACCAAGGATTAGCAGAGTGTTATTAAAATTCTCAAGGTTTGATTGATCTAAAATTTTTTGAACTACATCTTCTAAAACTTTAAAAAAGTCGTCGTACTTTGGCATGATTCCCAAGCCCGCGGGTTTGCCGTTCAAAAAATTAGTATCAATGGTAATAGCTGAATTTTTGTTATATATTGCATCCATTAAAGCTATAGTGTCACCGGCGTTGCAAGCAACTTCATAGCTGTTTATATATGCATTCAATTCAAGATCCTTAATTTTATAATTTTATATTTTTCACCGATGCAGTCACAAAAAATCATATTCTGATTTTTTTCTATATATTCATTAATCGTACTGCTAGCAATCGTTTCAAAAAAAACATCACTACATTTTAGATTTAATTCTTTACATCTAGGAGAAGCAATAGTTTTTAATTTGCTTTCTTGTATTATGGTTTTAATTTCATCTAAAGTATATGTTTTATTTTCTAATTCCAACTCTGCAAAGGCATCTTTTTTTTCTAAAGATACTCTTTGATAATTTACAGAGCTTACTACCTTTGTGGTCTCATCCACTCCCAGTACCCTTTTTATAACTCTATCTGATTCTGTTACTAAATCACAAGATGAAATTATAGCATTATTACCTGAGAGTTTTATTGATGAAAATGCGGACATTAAAGTGTTTATGTATGTAAAATTATCACTAATTTGAAAGAGAGCTTTTCCTTTCGTTCCAAGTGCTTTTGCTATGTAGTAACTTGTAGTATTTCCAAGCATATTCAGAAAATCATATGGCTTAATTGAGTTACCGTCTTTTATAACGTATTGATAAATTTTTTCAAGTACGTTTACATTACCGATACCTGTTGTAACATATAGTTCGTCCAATGTATTTATAGAATATTTGTCTTTTAACCTGTATGCACCAAGTACACCAAGATGAATAAACGAATCTTGACGTCTAGGGTCATGCTTGTATTTTTGTTTCAATTCTTTTTTTACATCAATATCTTCAAGGTCTGAACGATACGAACTGATAGCATTTATATATAACTTCATTCTTGTTCGCTTTTTATAATCAAGGTGGTATTATTACCTCCAAAACCAAAATAGTTTAGCATAAATATACCGCCTTTACATTCGATATGTTTATTTTGTGATGGTAACTTGGGTATAAAACCATTATCTATACACGATAAAAATAAAGATAATTCCAATGTACCACATGCACCTATGGTATGTCCGACGTAAGGTTTTAATGCACATAAAGGCGGTTTTTTTGAAAATATATTGTCCATGGCGTTCATCTCGCTAAGATCGCTAGCAGGGGTAGATGTAGCATGAGTTTTAACTGCAGTTATAGAATCAACAGTTTGATTTGAATTTATAAGTGCTTTTTGCATAACTTCTACATACTCTTCACCACTTTCACTCACACCGGTAATACTTGCGGCATTGCAGTTTGAATAACCGCCTAAAAGTTTATACTTTGAAGCTTCTTTAGATAAAACCAAGCCTGCTATTGCTTCTCCTAATACTAAGCCGTCACGAGATTCTTCAAAAGGTTTTTGTGTGTCAAGTGTTATTAAGTTCATTGCCAAAAAACCACTGCTTAACATTTTAGAATGTATCTCCACTCCTAAGACAATCACTTTATTTAAAATATTTGACTGAATTAGGTTAGAAGCTTCCAAGATGGCATTGGCACTTGATGTACAAGCCGTGTTTATAGTCATTGTAAACTCATTTAACCCAAAGTGTTTTACAAGTTTGGAAGCATAAGTGTCAATAGATGTTTTTTTAGAGATATAAGCATCTCCTTGTGCATCTGAATTTATTGCAAAACCTAAATTTAAATCTGCCAAAGCAGTTCCTATAATCAAACCTGTTGAAGAGAGTTCATGTTGGTCTATTTTGGATACTATTTTAGATACTAGTTCCTTGAGTGAGCTATATATCTCGTTTTTATCATCTTTTATTTCATCCTCAAATAAAAAATACGGAGCATCTAAGGTTTGTATATCTGTAACTATACGTTTTTTATCTATGCGTATATTATTGCTTTTTACAGCTTCAAGCGTATTTTGTAGGTTACCTTGCGAACAAAGTATTTCAAAATTTGATAGGTATATATTATCCATTTTGTTCTTGTATGTACTCTGCTAATTTTTGGATAGTTGTAACTCTGCGTCTGAACTCTTTAGAATCACCTAATCTTATTCCATATTTTTTTTGTAAACCCATAGATATTTGCAATGCATCTAAAGAATCTAGTTCTAAACCTATCTCCTCAGAGAAAAGTTCTAAGTCGTCTTTTATATCTTGCGGCTCTATATCTTCTTTTTCGCAATCTTCGATTATTAAGACTTTTAAATCGTGCTTTAATATTTCTATATCCACTTATAACCCCTTGGAAATTCTAGTTTTTAATATTATCATAGATGCTATTAAGCACACCATGCCAAATAGCAATAACATACCTGATTCGTTTAAAACCATCCATATATCCGCGGATTTTAAAAATATTTCTAAAAATCCGTCAAGCCCCCATGACATTGGAGAAATATCTGCAAAACTCTGCATAGATTCAGGCATTATAAATTTTGGAACCATAACCCCGCCTATAGCACCAAGAAGGATATTTAGTATCCCGCCAATAGTCGTAGCTTGCTCACTTGAATTGGCACTAACGGCTATTAAAGTAGATAATCCTATGGCTGAAAGACTAAGAGATAAAGACAAGAATATGAGTGCCGATATATCACCGTTTATTTCCAAAGCAGGCGTATTAAAAAGAGGTACAATGAATATTCCTACGGATAACATTATCCATACTTGTATGTGGTTAATCAGAAGATAGGGAATTATCTTAGAAAAGGTCATCGAGATTACAGATATATTCATGGATGTTAATCGAGTTAAAGTATTTTGTTTTCTTTCGTTTATGTAGATTGTGGACATAGGTATTATTACAAAAAACATACCAAATACTATCCAAGTAGGTACGCTTTGTTGAGTAGAATTGGGTATTTTTTGATTTTTTTCATACTTTACGTCAAATAACGAATCGTAAGAAAGGGTAATACTGTTAACGGCTTGTGCAGCTTCTGAGGACATAGGGGCTAATTCGTCTGCTACACTTTTTATTTTTAAAGCTACCAAACTTTTTAATAGTTTTGATTTAAAAATTTCGAGTAAATCATTTTTTATGCCGTTTGAGACTATAACAGAGAGTTTTTTATTGTCTTTTTTAAAATCTTTTGGAATTATTATCGTAAATTCCGCATCTTTTTTTGTTTTTGTTAATATAAAGTTGGGGTCTTGTTTTAGTTTGTCCGTAAGTTGTTTGCTTATCTCTGTATTATCATGGTTTTGAAGGTATATACTAAAATTTATTTTTTCGCTTATAAATTGATCTCGTAATGCTACTGACATGATTAGTATAAAAACAGCAGGCATAACAAACAGAGCCAACAATGCATGTTTGTCGCGAAATACAAGTAAAAACTCTTTTTTGACCATAGCACTAAACATCTTAACCCTCTGAAATATCTAGAAAATATTTTTCTAAATTTGTTGAACCGTATCTTATATTTTTTATAGATATATTGTTTTTATTAAGTTTATCTAAAACAAAACAAAGTTTATCCTGAGTTGTTTCTATGATTGTATTGTCTTTTAAAATAATATCGCTAATATCAATGTTTTTAGAGTACGATATTTCAATACTCACCTTATCAGACACTCTGTTTGTAAGCATATTATCCAAGAGATCTTGTTCTACTAGTTTGCCTTTTGAGATGATGGCTACTTCATCGCATATACGTTCTATTTCCGTCATGTAATGGGATGTATATACGACGGTTATCCCAAAATTTTTATACTCTTTTATAGAATCAAGTATTTCATTTCTGTTTTTTGGGTCAACACCGACCGTAGGTTCGTCGAAGTATATGATTTTTGGAGAATTTAAAAGTCCTATAGCTATATTTAGTCTTCTTTTTTGTCCGCCTGAGAGGGTAGAAGATGTTTGGTTTAAAATTGAAGATAATGAGTTGATTTCTATAGCTTTATCAAATGCTTCTTTAGAAGCATTTTGTACTTTTGCAAAAAAATCCAAATTTTCTTGCACCGTCAGTTTTTCATAAAATGCAAGATGTTGGGGTATTATTGAACTTATCTCTTTAACTGCACGTCTATCTTTTTTAATATCAAGCCCGAAAATCTCTATACTTCCGCTGTCGATTTCTATAAGTCCGTTTAATATTGAGAGAAGTGTTGTTTTTCCAGCACCGTTTACACCTAAAAGACCGAAGATAGAATTTTCTTTAACCTCTAAAGAGAGTGAATCAAGTGCATTTAACTCACCGTAAGATTTTATTACATTAGAGACTTTTATCATTATACTTATTTAAACTCTAGCATTTTTTTATATACGGCAGATTCATCATCCGATATCTCTAAAAGTTTCTCAGATAATTTTTTATAATCTATATCCTCTTTAGATTTTATTGATTTTGCTATCATCAAAGCAAATTCACGCCACTTATCGCCAACTTCGAGCATCAGTTGTGATGATTTTTTTAATGTCTCGTCATTATCAAAAATCTCACTTGCCTCTTGTAAAAAAGAAGCATAAAGGTATCTAAATCCGGCTCCGCCTGTTCCAATTTCTTCTTGCATTCTTACTATATGACCAAGATATAGTTTTGCGTACCTCTTATCCTTAGATTTTAGCTTTGATATAGACTTAGCTAAAGATTTTATTCCTTTTAAGCCCGCAATAGGAACAGGAGTCTTTAACATCGATTTTGCAGTTTTTTTAATATTCTTTCTTATTACGGGTTTTAAATCGATATTTTCAGGCACTTTTAGCGGATAGTAAAGAAGTCCTTTTGGAGCCATTATCCCTTTTACAAACCTAGCCTTTGTTAAAGATGCTTTATCGCAGATTTGTGTTGTTTCAAATACAGGATCGCTTATAAGATAGTTATCTGCTTCTTTTGCATAAACAACCATATTATGTGCATTGAAGTGAAAACGCATCTCTTCGGGAAAATAAGGCAGCCAAAATACCGATGTTTGAGCACCTACGACTTTTCCTTCTTTTAGTAGTTCATCAAGTCTTTTTTGTCCTTTTTCTTTAGAAGAAAAGGTTTCCAACTTCATCTTAACACCAAGATTTTTTTGGATGTTTTTTATTATAGATTTTGGAAGGGTTCTGTATGCAATAAGAGGCATTCCCCCTATCTTTACAAACGGAAGATAGGCAAAAGTCAGTGCACTGCTTAATCCAAATACCATGGCTTCACTTAAGTTGATGCCGTAATGTCTAAGCATAGATGACATAACACCGCTCTCACAGTGTGCGGAGTGCGTATGTTCAAAATTATTTACACTCATAGTTTAAGTCTTCCAATTTTTTTAATTCTTCTTTTGTTTTTCCTAAAGCTTCAGCGTAAACTTCAAGTCTTTTATCTTTTATTTTCTCAAATTTTAAAGGATCAAAATCTTTTTTTATAGTCCATTTGAAAAACCCTGTAGATTCGGCTAAAAGCTGTAAATCCATTCTAAGTGCATACATATAATAATATAAAGGTGACTTTTGACCTTTTTTTACCGCACAATAAGCTTCTTTTGCTTTATCTTGCAAATCTTTTACTGCTTGCATGGTTGCAGTTTCTTCTGCTTCCCAACCTGATGAACCTACTACTTTTACCTTACCGTCCGTATCTTTTGCATAGATTGCTTTTTTACCGCCTTCAAATACGCTGCTATTATCTTGAGGGACGTTTTTAATATCCATTTTATACCGCTTCTAAAATCATAAAAGCCGTTGAAAATCTTCCACTCTCAGGAATGTAGCATAATAACTTATGACCTTTTTGAACTTTACCTGATTTTAGCAGCTCCTCTATTATAATATAGATAGATGCAGAGCCTGTATTTCCTTTTGAAGAAAGGTTTGTAAACCATTTTTCTTGTGGTATATCGCAAGAAGCATTTTTCATTTTTTCATAAACTTCATCTCTAAAATAATTTGAAGAATAGTGCGGTAAAAACCAGTCTATCTCATCAGGATTAAACATATTTTCCTCAAGCATCATCTCTAGCGGTTTTTGTACCGTATAGTAAGTTATATGTTCATTTAACAACTTTACATCTTGTTTTACCGAAAAAATAGATTTTTCAAGCCATTCTTGCGGCATATATTCTCTCCATCCTTTTAAACTGCCGTCTTTTTGCTTTTCACATCCCGCATACATACAGGCATCCAGTTCATTGGCAAATGAACGTGAAAAGATTTTATTAATCTTTAAAGAGAGTGAGTTTTTATTTGGTGTAGAACTAAGTGCGATTGCACCTGCTCCATCGCTTAGCATCCATCTAAGGAAGTCTTTTTCAAAAGCTATTTCGCCGTTTTTTTCTAGCTCATCTACTCTTGATTCAAGTTCAGGTTCAAAATTTTCGGCTCTCATTACCGCAGAAGCATTTTCACTTCCCGTGGATATAGCTACTTCGGCATCACCGCTTTTTACAGCATTGTATGCATACTTTAAAGACGTAATTCCGCTTAAGCAAATTCCCGCTGTCGATATAACTTCAAGCGGCTTCATTTTTGTTTCACCGTGAACCATTAATGCATGATTTGGCATAAGTTGATCCGGCATTGTAGTCCCGCATGATAAAACATCAACACTATTAAGGTCTAAACCGTTTTTTTCAAGTTTTTTTATGGCGTTAGCTGTAAGCTGGGCATTTGTATGGGTAGCTTTTCTAGTATTTGGATCTATCGCATAATATCTTGTTTTTATTTTGTTTGATCTTAGTATCAATCTTTTGGCACGTGATGGTCTATCCCCGACTTGACCTAGTACTTTTTCTATGTTATCGTTATCAACAGCTTCATTCGGTAAAAAAACTGCTATATCGTTTATATATACATCTCTTGACAAAAATTCTCCTTTATCTGCCGCTTGGAAGTTCGTAATATTCTTCCATAGCTTTTATTTTCTCTTTTTGAAATATGCTTAAAGTCTTTCTTGTTATTATATTTATCGGAATTACCGTAAATATCAGCAAGAGTAAAAATATTACATATATAGTAATTAGTATTTTTCTTCCAAAGCCGTACTTTTCTCCAGCCATCTTGATAAGTTTACTCCAAATTCTAAAACTACTATCGGCTATTTTTTCGGTGGCTATAAGTTTTCCGTTGATGTTTACTGCATTTAAATTTTTTAGCATAGCTTCATCTTTTTTTTCTTGGTCAAGCTTTAGAGCTTCATTTAGCCTTTTACCAAACCTTGATGCAGCTTTTATGTCTTCTTGTTTAATCCCTGCAGGCGGAAATATCCAAAACGGACCTCGTTTTCCGGTTAGTAGATATCTTGGAAGAGTTACGAGACTTTTTACTTCGCCGCCTTGATCGGTTAGTGCTACATGGTCTATAAGTCTTGCACCTACATCTTTGAGCATATTTTTGATTTTTTCTTGAGCCAATACCCACATATCGCGACAAGCAACAAGGGTAACTACAGGTTTGTCTTTAAATAATTCTTTTGCTTGGGATGATTTCATAAATGCGGTTACGGGTATTGATGGTGCCATATACCAAACGGTATAACCAAGAATTATTAAATCGTAATCACTATCTAAATTTTCTATAGGTTCTATATCGCATCCGTCCATAAATACAGATTCAGGAAACTCGTCAAAAAACTCATAAAACGGCCATGGAAACGGATATGGTCGTTTTGGTTTAATCTCTCTGATATCTACTTTAATCTCTTCATCAGGAAGTTTTTCTATAAAACTGTTTACGACATTTTTTAATTGACCTGTTTGAGAATAGTACAGAATTAATACTTTTTTCATATATATAGTGTGCTCTTAGTATTGTTTTGGGAATTATACAAAACTTAAGATTAAATTTTAGTGAAATTGTGTTTAAGAGGGTTTTTTAAAGAGGTTTAAAAGCCTGTTTAAAGGCTTAAAACTCTCTTTTTATAAGTTTAGTTAATCAACTATTTTAGATACTTTATTATTTTTAAATTCTACTAAAATAGTATTATATCTAGTCTCCCAAAATTTCCATGTATTTGATTTGATATCAGGTGTTACGTGTGATGGTGGAAAACCGCGCGAAACAAGAACGGCATCTTTACTCATACCAACTTCTATACGCTTGCTAGAAGCGTTTTTTATAGCACTTCTTTCAGATGAAGTGAAGTTAGACAAGTTTACTTTTTTTGGACCAAAGTATCTGTTTATCATACCCTCGACGGTAGTGTTTGAATATTTTGGAATATTTCTTAATATTACTAACTTGCCGTTGTATGTAAAAGACATTTGTTTTGAGTTAACATCTTTAAATTTTACCTTTGTGTTAACGGGTATAACTTCACCGTTGCCGTAATTTGTCGTTTCTAACATTCTTTGTCCGTATCTACCGAGCGAACTTATAAACATATTCCTTTGAGTGTACATCTCTTCTTTTTTGTCAAAAGACTGCTGAATCTTTGGTGAGAGTTTAGCTCCACCACAACCTGTTAAAGCAAAGCCTAAAATTCCTATCGCCAAGGCAGCACTTGTAGCTCTTAGAATCTTTTTCATCATAATTTAACTCCTTTTGTTTGTATCAGTATAAAAAAATTTATATAAAATAATCATAAAAGTTATACCATTGTTGAGGGTCTTTTTTTACAATCTTTTCCAATATGGACATATATTGTTGAGATAAATCTTCAATAGATTGTTCTTTTGAGTTTAGTTTAAAATAATATGCATCATAATTTTTAGAACCTTTGTTGATGGTATGGACTACAACTATTGGTTTATTTAATCTTTTAGCTATGTCAAAAGGATCTTTGTTTATAGATACAGATTTACCAAAAAAATCTACTTTGAGAGTTCTTTTTGAATCAACAACGCGATCAGCCATCATTGCAACTATTTCATTATTTATTAAGGCATTTGCTATTTGTATATTTGTGCTAAGTGAACCCTGATTAACATCTATGATTTTAACGTTTTGTTTGCTATTGTCTTTAGCATTGTTTTCAACTTCTTTCATATTTTCATTTGCTTGGTCTTCCATTACCGCATTCATTGGAGGTATGTTTTTTGTTGATAAATTATGGGTTGACGATGCCCATCCTCCAAAGTGTGAGAGAAGTAGTAAGCCTCCTGATTCATTGAAAATATCCAAATATTCTTGATTTATACCGTTGTATTTAAATTCTTCAGGATTTATGCGCGATACAAATCTGTCTAAAAGAGATACGGCAAAAGATTTTATGTGTTTGAAAAAAATTATATTAGTCAATTCAATATTTTGTACATCGTAAAAACTTTTTAGGTCTTTTTTTACTTTTTTTGCAAAAATAACGTAATATAAAGCTACAAAGTTAAGTATAAATTTTACGCTTTTGTAACCTAAAATTTTATAGATAAACAATAATAAAGAATATCCAAAGGAGTTGTCTTTTTTAGCTATCTCCATAAAATCCCTCTTAGCAGTAAATATCTTTGAATAACAAGTTTAGTATGAATCAATGACAATCTAATGTTATCTTTAACTTTATCAAAGTGTGTAACTCTTTCATCGCTTGGAGGATAATAACAATCTGTTTCTACATCAATTATATTTCCGTTTCTATATGAATGTAGTGCTAAAACTTCTATTTCAAAATCAAATCTTTTATTTTTTATATTTAAGTCCAATATATTCGTAGGATATATACGAAAACCGCTTTGTGTATCACCAAGTGTTTTAAATGTTTCTAGCTTAACCCAAAAATTACTAAATTTTCTACCGAATTTTGAACTATCCGGTACATTTTCATGTTGAAAGTCACGGTTTCCTATAACTATAGAGTCTGTTTTGTATGCAGCTATAAGTTTATGGATTTCAGACGCAAGATGCTGTTTGTCGGCATCCATAGTAACAAAAAAATTATATCCGAGTTCTTTTGCTTTTTTTGCACCGCTTAAAATAGCTTCTCCCTTACCCATATTTTGTTTATGAGTTATTAATATTACATCATCCGGTACACTAACTTTTTTATCTGAACCGTCATCTACGACTATTATTTTGTAGTCGTATTTTAATGCATCTTTAATAACTTCATCAATATACGGAGAATTATAAACAGGGATAACAACGCAATTTTTCATAGGGTAAATGTCGCTATATCTTCACCGTTACATGAGACTTTAAATTTGTTATTGTCTCTTTCATATTTTAGAGATTGATTTGGATGTGCTATTTTTAAATACTTTGCTCTTTTTATAGTAGTTATTTCTATATTGAAAGCATCTTCAATAATATCAAAATGAACAAAGCCGGGTAAAATCGGCTGTTTTGGAAAATGTGCTTGAAATACCGGATGTTTTTCATTGCTAAGGGTTACAATGGCAAGTTTGTCGTTTTTGCTGTTTATCTCGTATAGATTATCGAGTAACATAAATCTCACTTTAATTATATATATTTGAAAATGATTTTAACATATTTAAATTAAAAATTATTAATATTTTTGTATAATCGGCACAACAAATTCAAGGGATATAGATGTTTAACGATAGAAAATTAAGTGGACCGGAAGCATTGATGGAAGCTCAGAAAATTGCTTTTGCTCCAATTTTATTTCAATGCGCAAGATTATTAAGAGATTACGGTATTTTTGAACTTATTTATAAAAACAAAAGAACAGGGCAGAGTGTTGAAGAGATTGCCAAAGCATTAAATATTACGACATATGCAGTTCAAATACTTTGCGAAACAGGTTATTCAATGGGTGCTCTTGATTTAAAAGATGAAAAATATTACATTACTACCGTAGGATACTTTTTATTTACGGATGAGATGACAAAAGTCAATATGGATTTTAACCATTATGTAAACTATTTAGGTTTATATAACTTGGATGAATCGTTGAAGGAGCAGCGTCCGGCAGGATTACACGAAACTTTTTCAAAAGAAGAGACTATATATCCTATTCTTTCTCAACTTCCAAGCGATGCTAAAAGAAGTTGGTTTGGATTTGACCATTTTTATTCGGATGCTACATTTGGCAAATTAATTGAATTAATGAGCCAAAGAGGCATAAAAACCCTTTTAGATGTCGGAGGAAATACAGGAAAATTTGCTATAGGATTAACAAGTGCCACTACTGATACTACTGTAACTATACTAGATCATCCAGGTCAGATAAATGTAGCACTGGCAAATGCTAAGGAAAAAGGTTTAGAAGGAAGAGTTTTGGGTGAGCCTATGGATCTTTTAGATCATACGGTCGCTTTCCCTAAGGGTGTTGACGGTGTTTGGATGAGTCAGTTTTTAGATTGTTTTGGACCTAATGATATTGTTAATCTTCTAAAACGCTCGCGTAATGCTTTAAACGACAATGGGCGAGTGTATATAGTTGAGCCTTTTTGGGACAAGAGTAACCCGATAGGTTCATTTTGTCTTATAAATACTTCACCTTATTTTACAGCCTTAGCAAATGGAAAAAGCAAGATGTATAGAGCCAGTGAAATGGAAAAGTTTGTAATACAAGCGGGTTTAGAAGTTGAAGAACAAATAAGTGACTTGGGATTTAACTCAACTTTAATGATTTGTAAAAAAGCTTAAAAGACTTACAAACATTTTGAAAATTTTTTTTAGTCTTATTTTTTTGCCGTTTTTTTTTACGTCTTGTGCACTTTTGGATATAAAAAAAAATATACAAAAACAATCAAATATTGCTAAAATAAATATACGGATAGAATCAAAAACAAATTCAAATATTTTTATAGTTTTAACAAAAAAAAAGGCTAAAACTTATGATGTTAAAAACTACACTGTAGTAAAAAAACAAAGTGAAGTTACTTTTTATGTTGAACCCGATGAATATAAAATATTTGCTTTTGAAGATACAAATAATGATAAAAAATACTCTAAAGACGAATATATAAGCATAAGCGATAACCTCTTTATATATGCAAAAGATAAGTTAAATCTAGTTTTAAAACTAAGACCGCTTAGAAAGAACGAAAATTTTAATAAAGATATGTTCAGCATTAATCTTGATAATTCTTCGGCTTATCTTGGTGATATAGTTTCACTTAACAGCCCTGTTTTTTCAAATGAAAATGTTTCAAAAGGTTTTTGGAAACCGATTGAATTCGTACAAGATGTAGAGTTTGGTATTTTTTTGTTGGAGAAATATAATCCAAATAAAAAACCTGTACTATTTATACATGGAGTATTTGGAAGTCCAAAACATTTTTCTTACCTGATAGAACATTTGGACCATTCAAAATATCAACCTTTTATAGCATACTATCCGAGTGGATTCTCGGCAAGTATAATTTCAAATATTTTAACAAATAACACAACCTTGTTGCAATCTAAATTAGGGTTTGAAAAGATATCTATAATAGCTCATTCTTTAGGTGGAATAATTGCAAGAGATATGCTCAATAGGTTAAATGAAAATAATTTTAATTTAGTGGATAAATTTATATCTATATCTGCACCCTATAACGGAAATATAGCTGCCGGATTCGGAGTTAAAAACTCGCCTCTTGTTATACCCGTTTGGAAGGATTTAGACCCAAATAGTGAGTTTTTAAATAAGCTATATCGAAAATCTTTGCCTAAAGATACTGAAGCTTACTTGTTGTTTGGAATTAAAGGGGTTAACTCAACCGACGGAAGTGTGTCTATAGCTTCACAACTTAGATATAAAGCACAAGATGAAGCAAAACAGATTAGAGGATTTGACGAAACTCACAAATCGATATTAGAGAGTGAAAAAGTCTCTAATATGATAAATAAATACTTAGCTAACTAAAAGTATTAAAAGTTATAGCCAATTCTTGCAGATAGGTAAGTATCGCTTGCACTATCGCTTAATCCGTAGGCATAATTCAGAGTTGTAAAGTATTTTGAGCTTATTGAATAAAATGCATAAACGGATACTGTGTCGATTTTTTCAACATCTACGTAAACACTGTCACTGCTAAAGTATGATGTGCTAAGATAAAGTTTCTGAGAGGGGTAAAAACCTATACCGAAACTATAAGAATTTGTATCTTGGTAGTTAACGATTATATTCGTATTTAAATCATCGTCATTTATTTTTGTATAGTTATAGCCTGCAAACAAATTTACCTTATCCAGTGCATAACTTAGACTAACCGTGCCTGTATAGTCTGTGTTGTTATTATTTAGTTCCGAGTCGTAGGTTGGAATGATAATTCCAAAACCTGTTTTAATTTTTAAATTATTTACCGGCATAAACTGATAATATGCACCTATAAAAGAATCATTATTCCCGTTATCATTATAAGAGATGCTTTGAGAATCATAATAAGAGGTGCTTAGTTCTAGGGAAAAGTTTTTGTAGTAATAATCAAATTGTAGGTTATGAATTGTAGTATCCGTAGTTTCACCGCTATAATCGGTTTTTATATAACCTATACCGTATATAATATCAAAGTTATGATAAGACTTTAAGGACGACTTTGTACATCCGTAAGCATCTACGAGTTCACTAAAGGGTGTATTTGGACATCTGTCATTGGCATCATCGACACCGTCTAAATCATAGTCGCTATAAGCAAAAAGTATTAGTTTTAAGCTAAAGAGTAGTAATAAAAATCTGAGCATATATCTCCTTTTAAAAATTATGATAATATGCCGCAATAAGCGACATATTTATGTTTTTTATGCGATTATCTTTTTCCCATAAAACCGTTTTGTCCACCTGCACTTGTTACGCCTCCCATTATAGAATCTACGCTATTTCTGATTTGGTTCATACCTTTTGAAGCAGCTTGATTTTGATTCATTTTTTGCTCTCTTAGCATTTCACCAGTTTGTTCACCGTCTTGAATACGAGTTCTTATTCTCTCTCTGGTTTGTAATTGTGACTCAGTACCACTGTTTTGCATTGTAGTACGAAGTTGTGTTATAGCTTCTAAGCGTTCCTCTTGAGTTAAAGTAGAAATATTAGTTTTAAACTCATTCATCAACTCAACTCTTTCTTCTTGTGTAGTTGAATTTTGTATAGCAGTAATTTGCTCATCTATTGTCGCTGACAAACCTAATGTTAAAGTCCCTAACAACAATGAAGTTGTTATTATGTTTAGCGTTTTCATTTTTGTTCCTTATCTTTTTGGATATTAAAAGTATGACATTTAAGTGTTAGCGGGTTGTAAGTTTAGATAAATTTAGCATAAAAACAGTACCTTTATTTAACTCACTCTCTATTTGTATATTTATACCTAATTCTTCACATAGTTTTTTAACTATATGCAGACCGATTCCCAAGCCTCTTTCTTGTTCTTTATAAAACCTGTTAAATATTTTTTTCGGGTTTTTAATACCTTTGCCGGTATCTATAATCTTTAAACTATTTTCTTCATAAACTATTTTTACCGAGCCGTTTTGCTTGTTATATTTTGCGGCATTACTTAGTAAATTGTCTATAACTCTGGTAAATGCTTCTTTATTAGTAAACAATTTAATATTTTTAATATCTTCGAAAAATTTTATATCGGGATAGTTTATTTGTATAATGTCTATTCTAGTTTGAATAAGCTCTTTTAAATCAAACTCCTCTTTTTGAATAGAACTGTTTTGCAAATATGAGCGTAGATGCTCTTGTAAATCAAGAATATTTTTAACTCCGAGCTCTATCCTTTGTACTTTATCGTTAGTGCCGATTTCATTTTTTAACATTGAAGAATTTAATCTTAGAGTTGCAAGAGGCGTGTTAAAATCGTGGAGTATATCTTTAATAAACTCCTGAGTTAAAAGCAGGGCATTCCTAAGCGGGTAGAGTGAATATATAGAAAATAAAACAGATAAAAGAAAAACAACTACTAAAACTGCAAATATTTCCAGATAAAGTTTTTCTTTTAAAATTTGAACCTCTTTTAAATAGTCTTCTTGGGAGAGATTAAATGAGAGTAAAAAGTTTTCGGAATTTGGAATAGGGTAATAACTCGTAAGCCCATTTTCATTTTTATATAGGGTAGATAGTTTTTTCTCTTCTTTAATATCTATAAAATCTAGTTTAAACTGCTCGCACTTTAAATCGTAACTGCACAATCTCATCTGAGATAAAATACTCTCATCCAAAGTCTGTACACTTTTTGAAAAACTAACATAATATACAATTCCAATCAGTATGCTAAGTGAGGTAAAAAAAAGAAAAAAACTTTTTAAAAAAGATTCCGTTTCGACTTTATTCAAGTGAGTATCCTATACCGCGTACATTTATTATATTTAATCCCGTGGTTTGCTTTAGTTTAGTTATTGCAACTCTAAGTGCCGTAGGTGAGGGTTTATCCAAACATTCCAAAAGAATATCCTTATCCAAAATCTGATTTTGATTTGTCAAAAACATTTCAAGTAATCTTTCTTGAACTTCACCTATTGATTTTATATGTCCGTCTATTTTTAATATTTTTTCACTTGGATTAAACTCTATATTTTTATAAACTATATTTGTTTGTTTCGGTAGTAACTTTGCATCTATGCGTATTAACAATTCTTCAGGGAAAAAAGGTTTTTTAATATAATCTTCGGCACCTACTTTAAAAGCTTTTGAAATAGAGTTTATATCTACTAAGGCACTGATAAATATAGTTGGAGTTTTATCGTTGGCATCTCTTAGGGATTCTAAAATTTCAAGTCCGCTAATGTCAGGGACGTTTATATCAAATACGTACAAATCAAACTTTTCATCGTAAGTTTTGTCTATAGCTTCATTTCCCGTTTTAACTAAAGTTACATTGTAAGTTTCTGATTGTAGTAACTCTTTTAATGTATCTGCCAGTAGTGAATCGTCTTCTAATAGGAGTATTTTTTTATTCATACATTATTTTAATATGTAAGTGTTAGCAGTTTGTTAAGAGGAGACAAAAAAGTCACCTCTAAAGTGTTTTTTAATTAAATGCCCTATTTATAGCACAAAATAGTGCCTTTATAGATGCTGTAGTTATATCGTTATCCGCACCCATTCCAAAACAAGAAAGTGTATTCTCACTTTGAATTTCTATATATGCAATAGCTTTTGCCGTACTTTTATCACCGCAAGAATGTTCAGAGTAAGATTTAATCTTAAACTCGTTAGGATACTCTTTCATAAGTGCATTTTTTGCTGCATCTATAGGTCCGTTGCCTTCACCTACAGATATGATTTCTTTTCCGTTCATTTTGTAAGTAAGTTCACAAGTAGATGTAGAACTTTTAGAGTTTATGGAAGAATCAACAAAAGAGATATGTTCTTTATTTCTAAAGTAATTGTCCTGCAACACTTCAAAAATCTCTTTAGCATCTAACTCACGCCCCTCTTTGTCACTAAGAATCTGAACTAACTTTCCAATTTCCGGATGCATAGCTTTTGGAAGCTGATAACCGAAGTTTTTCTCTAAAATATATGCAACTCCCCCTTTACCGGACTGCGAGTTTATACGTATGATATCTTCATATGTACGTCCTACGTCTCTTGGATCGATTGGAAGATACGGAACTTCCCAAAAAGCATCCGCACGTATTTCTTGATGAGCCATACCTTTATTTATGGCATCTTGGTGCGAGCCTGAAAAAGCAGTATATACAAGTTCACCTACATATGGATGACGTGGATGCGTCGGCATCTCGGTAGAGCGTTCAACTACATCTAAAATTTCATTTACATCGCTTAAGTCAAGGTTACTGTCTAAGCCTTGTGTCGTCATGTTAAGTGCAAGTGTTATGATATCTACATTACCCGTACGCTCACCGTTACTTAAAAGTGTACCTTCAACTCTGTCCGCACCTGCCAACAAAGCAAGTTCTGTTGCAGCAATCGAAGTCCCTCTATCGTTGTGGGTATGAGTAGAAATAACAACATTTTCTCTATTATTTAAGTGTCTGCCCATCCATTCAATCTGGTCTGCATACACATTCGGCGTTGACATTTCAACCGTAGCAGGAAGATTTATTATAACTTTTCTCTCACTACAGATGCCCCATCTTTCAGTTACCGCATTACAAATCTGGGCTGCAAACTCTAACTCGGTTCCCGTAAAACTCTCAGGTGAGTACTCTAAAAATATTTCACCCTCATGTTGTTGTTCATATTTTTTTACTAAATCTACACCTTCTAAAGCTAAGTTTATAATTTCTTCTTTTTCTTTTTTAAAGACGATTTTTCTTTGTGCAACGGATGTTGAATTGTATAGATGCACGGTAGCCTTTTTAACGCCTTTTAGTGCTTCAAAAGTTTTTGCTATTAAGTGCTCGCGAGCTTGAACAAGAACTTGAATAGTTACATCATCCGGTATAAGATTATCATCAACCAAACGTCTTAAAAAGTCAAATTCAACTTTACTAGCCGAAGGAAAACCAACTTCTATCTCTTTAAATCCAAGTTTTAGTAAGAGTGCATATAATTCAAGTTTTTTCTCCATGTTCATTGGATTAATAAGTGCCTGATTACCATCACGTAAATCTACACTACACCAACGAGGAGCTTTTTGTATAGTATTGTCCGGCCAAGTACGATTTGGCAAATCTATTTGTGGATACGGGCGGTACTTGCCCTTTGTAATATGTCTCATTACAAACCTTTATCTTGAATTTTTTGATAATACACTCTTACATTTATTATCAATTTTGGAATTATATCAAATTTATTATTAGGCAAGTAAAGTGTGATATATATAATTTGTTTATATAAGTTAATGTTTTTTGACGTATATCACAAAATATTAAAGATTATTATGATAAAATTAAAATTAGAATTAAATTACATAGTTAAAAATGGATTAATAAATATTATGAAAAAAGAACATAATACTAAATATTTAACATTATTAACAAATAGAAATATATATATACCTGCACTTATTTTAATAGCTATCTTTAGCGGGCTTTCATATTTAAACCAACACCAAATAATTTCAACCATAGAAAAAGATAATGAAATAATAAATATTACCGGCAGACAAAGAATGCTTTCTCAAAAAATAATTTTACTATGTCGGGAATATATAGAAAATCCAACCCTCTCTAACAAAGATAAACTTGAAAAAGATATATATTTAATGAAAGAATCTCACGAGTATTTATTAAAAAATTTAGATACGGATGATTTAAAAAAGCTGTATTATAAAGAAAAACTCAATGAAAATGTTACAAATTTTATAAAAAAAATAGAGAGTATAAATACTTTTAGAAATATAGATTTGCTAGTATCGGCCAGAAAAGATTCTCAAAGTCTGCTTGTAGAGTTGGATAGAGCAGTGCAAGAATATAAAAGTTATAGTAATGAGAAAATAAACAATTTATCAGACAGTATAAAAAAAATATTTTTTATAACTTTACTAATTTTGTTGCTTGAAGGATTTTTTATATTTTATCCTGCAAGCAAAAGAATTAAACAGACTACGGATCAATTGTACGATATAAATGATAAGCTTGAAGAAAAAGTAAATAGTAAAACTAAAGAGTTGCAAAAATATCTGGATATTATAAACCAACATATTTTGATTTCAACGACTGATTTAGAGGGTGTTATAACATATGCGAATGAAGCATTTTGCACAACAAGCGGCTATTCTACAGCTGAACTTATTGGAGAGCCACATAATATTATACGCCATCCCGATATGTCAAAGAGTTTTTTCAAAGAGATGTGGGATACTATACAAGCCGGAAAAACTTGGCGTGGAAAAATAAAAAATTTAAAAAAAGACGGTACTTACTATTGGGTGGATGCAGTTATACAACCGCATTACGACGAAAACTACAAACTTGATTCATATGATGCCATCAGAATTGATATTACGGATAAAATAGAACTGGAAGAACTAACCGCAAAACAAGAAGCTATCATTGAAGAAAAAACCAAAATTGCCAATGTGGAGAGAGATAAAGCTAAAGAGTATGCTAAAGCAAAAGGCGAGTTCTTGGCTAATATGTCACATGAGATAAGAACGCCTTTAAATGCAATACTTGGATTTATAGATATATTAAAAGATGAGATTCATGGCGAAAAAGCACTAGGGTACGTAAATATCATAGACAGTTCTAGTAAATCGCTTGTGCAGATTATAAATGACATTCTTGATTTTAGCAAAATAGAAAATGGTAAATTAAACATGGATATGATTTACTTCGATCCTTTTGAAGAGTTTAAAATGGTGATTGATTTGTTTTCGGGAAAATGTTCCAAACATAATATTGCACTTAATATAGATATTCAAAGCGATATGCCAAAATCAATAAAGTCGGATCCTCTTAGAGTTAGACAGGTTATATCTAATCTTTTAAGTAATTCCATAAAATTCACCGACAGCGGTAAAAATATATTTGTTAATATAGCTTTTTTTGAAGGTATATTAAAAATCTCCGTTAAAGACGAAGGGAAGGGGATATCTCCAAATAAATTAGGACACATATTTGAAGCGTTTCATCAAGAAGATAGTTCAACTACAAGAAAGTATGGAGGAACAGGTCTTGGGCTTGCTATCAGCCATGAGTTGGTTAGACTGCTCGGTGGAGAACTAAAAGTAAAAAGTGAGCTTGGAGTCGGAAGTGAGTTTTATTTTGAGATTCCGGTAGAGGTTGGAAATACGATAATAGAGAATGAAGCTAAAAAATACGAGAATAATCTTTTTAATAATGAAAAAATATTGGTAGTTGAAGATAATGAAGCCAATAGAATGTTTATGGATATTGCCCTTAAAAAAATGAACTTAAATTTTGATTTTGCAAAAGACGGGTTTGAAGCTATAAAACTATATAAAGAAAATAAATACCATGCAATATTTATGGACGAAAATATGCCAAATATGGGTGGTATAGAGGCCACGAGAAACATATTGAAATATGAAAAGGACAATAACCTTGTCCATACCCCTGTTATTGCATTAACTGCTAATGCTTTAAAAGGCGATAAAGAGCGTTTTTTAGAAGCCGGAATGGATGATTATCTGACAAAGCCAATAGATAAAAACAAACTTGCCAAAACATTGAGAAAATTTTTTTAGGATTAAAAAAAGTGTAGATATCCCCACAAAGTGGGAATAAACAATGCTAAAAATTTATTAGCACTGGTAAGTTGTTTTGAACTCGTAAGCAGTCGGACGACCTTCATCCGGCCATACTTGACGCTCAAATTGATAGTGTTGATATGTTTGGATAAACAGATCTGTAAACACAGGTTTTAAGAAGTCGTTATCACGGATAAGTGCTTCAAGAGAACCACGTAAAGTATGTGGCATCTGCGGTATTTTTTTCTCGCGAATCTCATCAAGAGTTAATTCAAACAGATCTTCATCCATTGGTCCTATTGGGATATCTTTGTTTTTGATACCATCAAGCCCAGCCATCATCATACAAGCAAACGCTAAGTATGGACATGCAGTTGAATCAGGGAATCTCATCTCAACACGTGTAGCTTTCTCACCCGCACCATATGGGATACGACAAGATGCCGAACGATTTTGGCTTGAGTAAGTTAAAATACTTGGAGCTTCAAAACCCGGAATTAAACGTTTGTACGAGTTAGTAGAAGGATTTGTAAATGCAGCAACTGCACGAGCGTGTTTAAAGATACCGCCGATGTAATGTAGAGCAGTTTCGCTTAAGTTAGCATATTCGCCCTCTTTGTAAAAAAGGTTTTTGCCGTCTTTCCATAACGATTGGTGTACGTGCATACCGTTACCGTTGTCACCGTAAAGAGGTTTTGGCATAAATGTAGCAGTTTTACCGTTTAGGTGTGCTATCATTTTTACGACATATTTATATTTTTGAACGTTGTCGGCTGCACCGATGATGTCAGAGAATACGATACCGATTTCACCTTGACCTTGCGCAACTTCGTGGTGACCAAGTACAACTTCAAGTCCAACTTGTTCTAGTACTTGCATCATCTCTGCACGCATATCAACCATAGAGTCGGTTGGAGCTACAGGGAAGTAACCGCCTTTAGTACCTGGACGATGTGCCGTGTTGTACATATCTTCGTAGTGAGTATTAGAATTCCACTCACCCTCTTCAGTATCAACTTTGTAACCGGCTTCATTGATATTATCAACAAATTTAACATCGTCAAAAATAAAGAACTCGTTTTCAGGTCCAAAGTATGCAGCATCCGCAATACCTAATTCATCGGCATGTTGTAAAGCTTTTTTAGCGATTGAACGTGGACACTTTTCATATGCTTGATTTTTATAGATATCATACACATCACAAAAAATGATTATAGTAGGATCAGCTGTAAAAGGATCCAAAAAAGCAGTCGGAACATCAGGTTTTAGCAACATATCCGATTTATTGATAGGCTGCCATGCATCTACGGAAGAACCGTCAAAAGGAAGACCGGCTTCAAGTTGTTCGGCTGATACTGCACCCATTCTATAAGTTAAATGATGCCATGCACCCTTTATATCCGTAAATCTAAAATCAACGAATTGTACGTCATTATCTTCACAATATGTAAAGAACTCATCTATACTATTAACAAATTTTCCCATTCGTTATTCTCCCAAAAAAAATTAATATAAGTATATCCGAATTTAAATTTAATAAAGATTATATATGTTTATATAAAAATTATATTATCTAAGAATGAGATATAATTTAACTACATTAAATTTGGAGGAATCTATGGTTTATGATTTCTGGAAAAATTATGAAGAATTACTTTCTTACGAGCAAGCTTCTCTTTTAGATTATAGATTAGACAATATTTCAATTAAATTAAACGAATTTTTTCAAAGACTTATAATTACCCATATAAAAAAAAGATATATAAAGTTTTATCTTGCGGGTTCTTGTATAAAAGCAGATAGATTTAGGGACTTGGATATGTTTTTCCCATTCAATGAAGACAGGGAACTTTTAAATTCTGCGATGAACCAAGATTTTTTTGAGTATGAAAATAACTCATATACTTACAAATATAAAAATGATATATACCAACTTGTATATAGAGAACGTTTTGAAGGGGCTTCTTTAAAAGAGCTGGTTGAGGGCTTTGACTTTGACTCCACAAAGATAGCTTTTGAATGTGTATATGATACAAAAAAAAGACTTTTCAGCATTTTAGAATGTGATATGAGAATAGAGTTTGTAAACTATATAAATACCAGAATAAATCATTTAACAAGAGTAAGCGTAAATCCATTTGTATCGCTTCAGCGTGCTATATATTTTTTAAAGCGCGGTGATGATGTACCGTATGATGTTTTTTTGCAGGTATGTTCAAAAATTGCGGATTTAAAAGTTGAAGAGGATAAAGATACAAGTAAACACTTTCAAAACCTGCAAGGTAATCCAAATAAACTCAGCAACATAAAAGAAGCTATCTCACATTATATTGATGAACAAAAAGATAGCCACAAATAGTGGGAGTGTAAGAAATTTTGTGTCAGACTGATAGAATATTAAATTTTAGTCATATTTTTCTACTTCCACCCTATTCCTTCCATTTTCTTTTGCACGGTATAAAGCATCATCGGCTCGTTTTACCATAGTTTTTTCATCGTCGCCTGCATGGTATGAGCTTACTCCAAAACTTGCAGTTTTATGTCCTGCAAATGAGAATTTAAATAAAGATACTATATCTCTTAATTTTTCAGATAATTTAATTGCACTCTCAAGGTCACTCTCCGATGATAAAATTAGGAATTCTTCACCTCCCCATCTACCAACGACATCTGTTTCTCTAATATTATTTTTTATAATTGTTGCAAACTCTTTTAAAATATCGTCACCTGCTTGATGTCCCCATGTATCATTTACACTTTTGAAGTAGTCAATGTCCATCATAATAATAGAAAAGGTACTATTATACCTTCGAGCAGAAGCAAGTTTCATAGAAAAAATTTCGTCTAACTTTAGGCGATTATAAAGTTGTGTCAGTTTGTCTGTGACAGATAGTTCCTCAATGCGCTTTTTATCTGTAATGTCATGGCGTATAGATGTGTAATTAATAGTTTCACCTTGTTCATTTTTGACAGGAGATATAGTGGCATCTACCCAGTAAGTCGAGCCGTCTTTACGCTTATTTTTAATTTCACCTTCCCATATATTACCTGATTGTATAGTTTTCCAAAGCTCTTTATATGTGCTACTTGGCATATCCTTGTGTCTAAGAATATTATGACTTTTTCCAAGAAGTTCATTTTTGCTATAGCCTGAAATATCAGAGAATGCTTGTGAAACTTTAGTTATCTTACCATGCAAATCAGTTGTTGATGATATGACATTTTTATCTATTATTTCTAAATAGTATGCTAATTTTAATTGAGACTGTTTGCGCTCAGAAATATCACTTTGTGAACCAACCATTCTTAATGGAGTACCATCAATTGAACGGCTAACTATAATTCCTCTATCAAGTATCCATTTGTAAGAACCATCCTTGCATTTTACTCTATGTTCATTTTTGTAGGTATCTCTTTTACCTTCAATATGCGCCGTTATATCTGCATCCATATGTTCTAAATCTTCCGGATGTATCAAGCTTTTCCACTCATCTATATCTGAGCCTATTTCATCTTCTGAAAACCCAAGCATCTTTTTCCATCGTTTTGAAAAAAAGACCTCATCTGTCACAAGATTCCAGTCCCATAGTCCATCTCCGGCACCTTCTAGTGCATATCTAAGTCTTTCTTCTGAGTTTTGTAACTTTTGAGTGGCTTTTTTTGCAATTTGCACTGCATTCTTTTCTGTCTTAATCAATGAATTTAGCAATGAATATAGCAAGAAAGTTAATATTAGGATAAGGCTAGGAATAAGAAAGATAACGTAAATATTTTCACTTTTAAATACGCTGTTTGTCTTAAATATAAGCGTCCAAGTATGTCCATTCATAGTAATATTTGTTTTTTTATACAATTTTGACTTATTATTAGAATTGGAGCTATATAGGATGTTATCCTTAGCAATAGAATCTCCATCGTAAATTTCAAAATCTATGTTAGGAAACATTTTTCCCAAAATACCGTTCATAAGGTCATTTGCACGAAACGGTGCATATACAAAACCTTGAATTGCCAAAGCTCTCTCTTGAGGGGTATCTAACTTATAGCCTTTTTTATAAACAGGTAAATACATTAAAAAACCAGCCTGAATATCTGTGTTAAATTCTTGAACAAGTTTAATTTTACCAGAGAGTGCTGCTTTACCGTTTAGCATCGCTTTTTTCATGGCAATTCTTCGAATTTTTTCGGAGAACATATCATATCCAAAGGCTCTTATATTACGCTCATCAAAAGGTTCTAAATATATTATGGAAGTATATAATTCTCTTTTCCCATCTGGATATATTTTAAAGTCAGCAAATCCCTCTTTTCTTATACGTTCTTCGTGTTGATGTTTGTTTTGTGGCAAAACAACTTCAGAATAGCCAAATCCTTGAATTCCTTTGAAGTTTTCATTTAATTTATGCTCTTTAACAAATATAGTCCACTCCTTACGAGAAACCATATCAGAAGCATTAAATAAGCCAACACCGCTTTTTAGAACTTGTTCATATGCTGCCATGCGATTTTGTACGAGAAGAATTATTTCGTTACTTGCCAAATCAAGGCGTAAGTTTTCTTTCTCTTTGTAGTAATTATAGGTGAGCCACCCACTTAAAGCGCTAAATAAAAGTCCAATTATAATTGTAACGATTGGCCACACTTTATGTGACTTGTTAAAATGAATAGGCATAAAGGACCTTTAATTTTATTTGCTACAAGTATTGTAGCAAATAGTTATTGATAAGGCTATTTATTTATTTATTTATTGATGCAAGTGAATTTCCCCGCCATTTTTTGCATACAACATTAGGTTTGCTATATTTACCGTTCTGTCACATGAACGCTCAAGTTTTCTAAGACTTCCAAGAACTTTTACATACTCTATAGCTAACTCTTTTTCATCTATAATATTGGTCATAATATCTTTTTCTAAAATAGAGAACAGATCATCGTTTTTACTCTCTTCAACCATAACTTTTCTATAGTTGTCTTCAATATTACACTCATCAAAGTTCACAAAACATTCACATATCAACTCCAAAGAAGCAATAGTACTTTTATGAAGAGGCAATATAGTAGGGTTTAGAGGTTCTAAGTCACACTCGCTGTCTATATGTTCTTTCATTCTGCGTGCATATTTTTTTATACCCATACCTATGCGGACTATCTCGTTAGTCATTTTTAAATATGCTATTAAAGAGCGAAGCTCATCTGCTTCAGGACCAAATAGAGCGAATGCTTTTATAATTTCATTGTCAATCATATCAGCATTAAATCCAAGATTGTTCAGTTTGTCTTGTACCTCTTGAAACTTAATCGTATCGTTGTCTTTGTAAGCATCATAAGCTATCTTATTTGCTTGTGTAATATTTTCTAAGAGTTTTGCTATTTTTTCTCTTATATCAGTTATTTTTATTTCGTATTTACTTCTCATTAATCACTTCCTAATTAACCAAATTTGCCTGTAATATAATCTTGCGTTAACTTTTCGCGCGGCGTTACAAAAAGCTCCTCAGTTTTGCCGAGTTCTATTAACTCACCTAGATACATGAAACCTGTATAATCACTTACACGTGCAGCTTGCTGCATATTGTGCGTAACTATAACTATACTAACTCTGTCTTTTAAACTTACTACCAACTCTTCTATACCCGCCGTAGAGATCGGGTCAAGTGCAGATGTCGGTTCGTCAAAAAGTAGCACTTCAGGCTCAACCGCAATGGCACGAGCTATACAGAGACGTTGTTGTTGACCTCCTGAGAGACCGTTTGCATCGTGTTTTAGTCTGTCTTTAACCTCTTTAAAGATAGCTGCATCTTTAAGTGCTTTTTCGACTCTGTCTTGCAGTTCAGTTTTGTTTTTTATACCTTGAAGTCTCATTCCGTATGCTACATTGTCAAATATACTCATAGGAAAAGCTGTAGGCTTTTGAAATATCATACCTATTTGGATGCGAAGATTTATCAAATCTTCTTTTGCACTTAAAATGTTTCTGCCTTTAAACATAACTTCACCGTCGTATTTATTACCGGGATATAAATCGTGCATACGGTTAAAGCTTCTTAAAAGTGTAGTCTTACCGCATCCGGAAGGTCCGATTAATGCCGTAATAGAGTTTTTTGCAATAGGCATACTCACTTTTTTTATACTAGCTTCCTCCGCAGAGGCATATGTAAAATCAAAATCTTTTACATCTAGTGCTATTTCACCGTTTATATCAACAATACTTGCCATTCTTACTTTCCTTTTTATATTTTCTCAGATAATTTGAACAAGTCCAAATTATCTTCATTCACTAAAGCTTTGTCCAAGGACAAGAGAAGAAAAAATCAAGACTTTTTCTTCATAATAAATAATCTTCCTATAATATTAAGACCTAAAATAAACATACTAAGTATAAAAGCCGCAGCCCAACCAAGACGCTGCCAGTCTTCATATGGAGAAGTTGCATAGTTGTACATAGTAACTGTTAGTGATGCCATAGGCTCCATCATGTCCGTATTTAAAAAGTTATCGTTAAACGATGTAAACAGAAGTGGTGCAGTTTCACCTGCTACACGAGCGACACCGAGTAAAATACCCGTCAATATTCCCGCTTTTGCACCGCGGTAAACTACCTGTATAATAACTTTATATTTTGGAGCACCGAGTGCAAATGCTGCTTCACGTAAGGTTGATGGTACAAGTTGTAGCATATCATCTGTTGTACGCAAAATGATAGGTATCATAATAATAGTCAAAGCAACACTTCCTGCCCAACCGCTAAAGTGACCCATAGGTGCAACGACAATAGCATATACGAATGCACCGATTACGATACTCGGAGCACTCATCATAATATCCGATATATCACGAATAATCTCTGCCAGTTTTGCACGTCCGCCGTACTCACTAAGATAAGTTCCGGCTAGTATTCCAAGAGGGACACCAAATATGGTTGCATATCCTACAATATACAGCTGACCGATAAGGGCGTGTTTTAATCCGCTTTGTTCATATCCCGGAGGTGCACCTTCGCTTGTAAATATAGTAGAACTTAGTGCATCTACACCGTTAAAAACAAGTACATAAAGAATCCAAAATAAAAAACCCATTCCAATAAGTGCAGATAATGTCGAGAGAGACATAACTATCTTATTTGTTAATATTCTTTTTTGAGTCTGTGTCATTATACCGCCTTCTTTCTTCTTAGAAAATAGAATTTTGCAACAAAGATAATCGTAAAACTGATCACTAAAAGCAATAAAGATAATTCAAATAATGATGAATAGTATAAATCAGTATCAGCCTCCGTAAATTCATTTGCCAATGTAACAGGTATAGAAGTTGCAGGTTGAGTTAAATCTGTAGAGACTTTATGGACATTACCCATTACAAAAGTAACAGCCATAGTCTCGCCTATCGCACGACCGAGCGCTAAAATAAAAGAACCTATTATTCCCGCTTTTGCGTAAGGGATTACAATATCCTTGATAACATCCCATTTTGTTCCGCCAAGTGCATAAGCCGATTCTTTTAAGATATCGGGTGTCGTGTTCATAGCATCACGTGTAACGGCTGCCATAAACGGTAAAATCATAATACTTAAAACAATCCCCGCAGTCAGCATCGATATACCTATACCGCCTACGGCATCGCGAACTATAGGTACGAAGTAAAAAAGACCCCACATACCGTATATAACTGATGGAATTGCAGCTAAAAGTTCTATAGATACGCCAACCGGTGATTTAAGTTTTGCAGGGGCTAATTCACTTAAAAATATAGCTACACCTATAGCTACCGGGACTGCTAAAATCATCGCTAAAAAAGTTGATAAAACAGAACCGTATATAGCAGGCAATGCTCCAAACTTTTCTAAATTCGGAGCCCATTTTGTTTCTGTGACAAAACTGACTCCAAAAGCTTGTATTGATGTCAGGGAGTGTTCAAATAAAATAGCAAATATACTAGCTACTAAAAGCAGTATCCCCACTGCTATAAGTTTTGTAGAGTTTGCAAAAAATTTATCAATTATTAAACTCAAAGAATCCTCCAATAAAAAAGTTTGAAATTTTATGAAGTTTTTATTACGAAATGATTACAGACTTATAGTTTTTTTGTAACCAATCTGTAATAAGGTAAATTTATAATTTCGTCAACTTTAATTTTAAAAAGGACATGAAAAATGTTAAAAAAAATACTCTCAACATTACTTGTAGCGGCGGTCGGTGTAACTCCGTTATTAGCAGCAGATAAAATCAACGGTGCAGGTGCATCGTTTCCTGCACCTTTATATTACGGTTGGGCATTTGACTATAGAAAAGACACAAAAAATCGTGTAAATTACCAGTCTATAGGTTCAGGCGGCGGAATCAAGCAAATCACTAAACGTGTAGTTGATTTTGGAGCATCCGATAAACCGTTAAATGCTAAAAAACTATCTAAAGGTAAATTGTTACAATTCCCTGCAGTTATCGGCTCGATTGTAGTCGCATTTAATATAGACGGTATTGCGGATGCAACACTAAAGCTTAAAAATGATGTTGTAGCAGATATCTTTGCGGGTCGTATTACAAAATGGAACGATGCAGCTATTAAAGCCGATAATCCTGATATAAATCTTCCTGATGCAAAAATAATCGTTGTTCACCGTTCAGACGGAAGCGGTACTACTTATAACTTTACATACTACCTAAGCGGAAGCAGCAAAAACTGGAAAGAAAATTTTGGTACCGGTAAAGCTATTGACTGGGCTACTGGTATAGGCGGTAAAGGTAACGAGGGTGTTGCAAACTTAATCAAGCAAACTCCAAACTCTATAGGTTATATAGAAAATGCATATAAAGAGAAAAACCATTTAAGTGCAGCTGTACTTAAAACAGCTAGCGGTAAATGGGTTCAGGCAACGGAAGCTAATTTTAAAGCTGCCGCTAAATATGCAAGCTGGACTAAAAAAGATCATTTTTATGCGATGTTAGCACTTCAACCTGGTGATACTTCATATCCTATAGTTGCAGCTACATTTATATTGCTTCCGATTGAAAAACCTAAAATGAATAAAAAAGTTATAAAGTTTTATGACTATGCTTTTATGAACGGTGATGCTCAAGCTAAAAAACTTGGTTATATCGCACTTCCTGATGCTACGAAAAAAATGATTCGCGAGTATTGGGCTGAAAATATCAAATAGTAATATTCTAATATAGTTTATTATTTTTTTAAGCTCCTGCATCTCTTTGATGCGGGAGCTTTTTTTTTGCCCTGTTTTTTAAGTTACACAAGTGTAATTCAATGTAATCTTTTCGTAACCAAAGAAATTTATAATTTTGCCAATAATTTAAAAGGATAAAAATAATGAAAAAAATCATTCTATCTGCGGTAGCCGGTTTAACTTTGGCTTCAAGTGTTATGGCTAGCGATGCTACACCTGTTTTCTCACATACCGATAAACTAAAGTTTAGCGGTTTGACATATATAGGTCTTACTAAAAACTCTTATAAAGATGAGCTTGTAAATCCAAACGAAACTAACTTTGAGTTAAGACGTGCGTATTTTCAACTAAAAGCATATCTTTTAGATGACCCTAAATCATACTACCGTGTAACATTCGATATGCACCAAAATGCTGAAGACGATATGGTTGTTCGTGCTAAATATGCATACCTATATTTAAATAACGTGTTAGAAAATACAGGTGTTGAACTTGGTTTGGTACACCGCCCTTGGCATGATTATGAAGAGCATAATGCTTGGTTTTACCGTGATATTTCAAAAGTAATGATAGAAGCTAAAAACGGTGGAGATTTAAGTAACTCGGCGGACTTTGGTTTTAACTTCAAAACAAAAACTCAGTACTTTGACAGTGAAATAGGTATATTTAACGGTGAAGGTTACCACTCAGATTTTAATGATGATGAAGCTAGTGATAAAGCCGGTAACGGTATGAGTTTGGAGTGGAGAGCTACTGCTCATATTCTTGGTGTAAACGGTAAAGATAAACAAACGAAAAAAACTTACTTTGACGCTTCTTTCTTTGGTCAATACAACCAAGAACATAAAGCGAGTGCAAGTGGATTAGCAAATGATTATGATGACTTAGTTTTTTACGGCCTTCATACCGTATATAATCAACCTGAGTTTTTAGTGTCTGCTCAATATGTTGTCTCAGATGACACGGCTGATAATTCTACTTACGTATCGGCTCAAGCCGGTTCGGGTTACTCTATAAACGGGGAATACCGTTTTGGTAACACTTATGAGTATAGAGTACTTGCTCGTTATGATGCTTGGACTGATGAAGAACTTGTAAGCTCTGACGAAAGAGAAAGAACTTCACTTATCGCCGGTTTTGCATGGCAACAAAATCATAATGTTCAATGGGTAGCTAACGTTATCGTTAAAGATAATGAGAAGGATGCGTTTAAAGCTTCTAAGCCTGAAAAAGCTGACAGTACGGCATATATGTTAACAGCTCAAGTAGAATTCTAAAAATATCATGCCTCAATTTGGGGCAAATTCATTCATTCTCCCTAAAAAACAAAGCCTATTTTCAAAAGGCTTTGTCTCCTAAAATAAATATTATTTTTATAATGTATAATGCACTTTATATTTATTAAGGTGCATATATGTTAGAGATAATAATATTTTCAATTTTAAGCGCAACAATTTTAAATTTATTTCTTAAAAAATTCTCAATCCCAACTATCATAGGCTATATCGCAACGGGTACGATTATAGCTTACGGGTATGAACTTCACGATGCAATAAATTCTCACGAACTAAAAGAAATAGCAGAGTTTGGTGTAGTATTTTTAATGTTTACTATCGGATTAGAATTTTCGGTACGAAATTTAATTAAAATGAAAAAAGAGGTTTTTTTATACGGAGCACTCCAGGTTTTCATAACAGCCGCATTTTTTTCATTTTTAGCACATAATATTTTTTCAATAGAGGCTAAGTCATCTATTATTATCGGAGCTGCTTTAGCTTTGTCCTCAACCGCCATAGTATTAAAGCTGCTTAATGAAAACGGTGATATAAATAAACTCTACGGTCGAAAAGTGCTTGGAATATTACTTTTTCAAGATATAGCGGTTATACCGATACTTTTAATGATAACCATGTTTAGCGTAACGGATAAATCAGTATCTTCGTTACTTATTGAGACTTTGCTCAATGCTGTTGTTTTACTTATGGGTTTATTTTTAGTCGGTAAGTATTTGATAGAACCGTTTTTTCATCAGGTAAGCAAAACAAAATCAAATGAGATATTTGTTGGGTCTGTTTTACTTATTGTTATGGGTGCATCGTATTTGGCTCATGCGTTTGGATTTTCATACTCATTAGGAGCTTTTATAGCAGGAATGATGATAGCTGAAACTCACTACAAGCATCAGGTAGAAGCCGACCTTGTACCATTTAGAGATCTTTTGCTGGGTGTCTTTTTTGTAACTGTGGGGATGCAGCTTAACTTTAGCATCATATTTGAAAACATATATACTGTTTTATTGATATTGCCTGTACTTATTTTGGCAAAAATACTAATTATATATTTATTGCTTAGATTTGCTACGGATTCAAGAGTTGCACTAAAGAGTGCTATTACCCTTTTTCAGTTTGGAGAGTTCGGTTTGGTTATATTTGAACTCTCTTTTGCAAAGAACTTGATTGATCCAGTTATCGGTCAAGTACTTGTAGTTATGGTAGTTATCAGTATGATTATGACGCCTTTTGTTTTGAAAAATATATCTAAAATAGTTGATATGTTTAGTTACACTCCTGAAGAATCCCAAGAATATACATCTCCCGATAACAATGAAAAACTAAGTAACCATATCGTGCTGATAGGTTACGGCAGACTTGGTAAAAATATATCAAGGTTAATAGAGAAAAAAAATATGGATTATATTGCCATAGAGAATGATATTTTAAGCGTAAAAGAGGCTAGAAAGTTAAACAAGCCTGTTATATTTGGAAACGCTGCACAAAAAAACGTACTCGAATCCGTAAATATCAAAGATGCATCAGCGGTAGTTATATCTATAGGAAACTCCGAAAAACTTCATCAGATATGTCAGGCGGTAAAAGATTTGAGAGAAAATAAAAAGACAATAGTTAAAGTAAATAAATATGAAGAACAAGAAGCACTTTCAAGTTTAAACCTCTCACATATAATTGTAGAGACGGAAAAAACTGCAAGTGCTATGTTTGAAGAGGCTATTAAATTGTAGCCGTATCGATTACGTATCTGAACCTTGCTTGTTTGTTTTCAACTTTCTTCCATGCATCAGTAATATCTTTAGCATCTATTATCTCTATTTGCGGATATATTTTATTTTCCGCACAATAATCTACTACTTCCTGAGTCTCTTTCATCCCTCCGATAAGAGAAGCATTAAAATTAACCCTTGAGAAAGAAAGACCAAGATTGTTTAGTGTGATTTCAAAAGCTTCTGGCATCCCCACCTGAGTGAAAAATCCATAAGGTTTAACTACAGATGCATAAGCTGCGACATCAAACTGATAAGGGATTGTACAAATCATATAATCCATTTGTCCTGCGTATTCGTAAAGTTTTTTAGTATCATCTACGACGATTACCTCTTTTACACCAAAAGCTTTGATATCTTCTACTTTGTCGGCACTTGTAGTAAAAGCATAAACCTCGGCACCTCTACTTAGCGCAAATTTTACAGCCATATGCCCTAAGCCTCCGATTCCCGCTACTGCTACTTTATCGCCTTTTTTAAAGTCTGCTCTCATAATAGGTGAGTAAGTCGTAATCCCTGCACATAAAAGCGGTGCGGCATTTTCAAAACTAAGACTATCCGGAATGTGAACAACATAGTGGTCTCTTACGACTATCTGTTTTGAGTATCCGCCTTGAGATATCCTCGTAGGTTCTCTTTTATCTGGATAACCGTATGTAAATAGTGTATCGCTCTGGTACTGTTCCTCATTTTCACAAGTAGTGCATCCATCAACCATACAACCCACACCTGCACGGTCTCCAACTTTGAACTTAGTCACGTTTTTACCGACTGCAGTTACGACACCTGCTATCTCGTGACCAGGAACTTGAGGGTATTGTTGTTTACCCCAGTGACCTTTTTCTTGGTGTATATCAGAGTGGCAGATGCTTGCAAATTTTATATCGATAAGTACATCGTTATCACCTACAGGGCGTCTGGTAAAAGTCCAAGGTTTTAAAACACCCGACTCATCAAATGCCGCGTATCCTTTTGTTGTTATAGCGTTCATTTTATCTCCTTTGTCTGTTGCTAGAACAGGACTCCAAAGTATGAGTCCCGCACCGATTGCTGCCGAGGTTTTAATAAAATCTCTTCGAGACGGATTTTGCGATGTTTGCATCTATCTCCTCCTAATAAGGTTTTATAATACAATTTTATAACTTTTTAAAATTATCTACTAGATAGATACTCCATATAAAATGCACAATTCTACAAATTTTATTTTTTTATGGATTTTGATTATGTTTGTTTAAAAAGTATTAAATAGTTATGGGAGTGTTGATTTTCAATTTTTGAACACTATTTGGAACAAGTAAAGTTATATATACTATATTTGTTCTAAAAGTAAGTAATTTTGATGCAAAAAGCCTTTATAACTATATACATTTATTAAATGTTGTAATGAATATTCCCATTTGATACAATATCTAATGAATAATAAGTAACTCTACTCATGTCTTCAGCTACTCTCAAATCCCCATTTGATACAATAAATTAAATTAGGGTTTTGCACCCACGCGGTCTTCAGCTACTCTCAAATCCCCATTTGATACAATATCTAATGAATAATAAGTAACTCTACTCATGTCTTCAGCTACTCTCAAATCCCCATTTGATACAATAAATTAAATTAGGGTTTTGTACCCACGCGGTCTTCAGCTACTCTCAAATCCCCATTTGATACAATTTTAGTTAAAAGCTCTTTGCCAACAAACATGTCTTCAGCTACTCTCAAATCCCCATTTGATACAATGCCGGTGCATTTAGATCATAAAACACTTTTGTCTTCAGCTACTCTCAAATCCCCATTTGATACAATTCAAAAAAGAGCTAATAAGCTAAGACAAGGGTCTTCAGCTACTCTCAAATCCCCATTTGATACAATTTCATAGTGAATGAGTAGTCAGCTTGTACGTCTTCAGCTACTCTCAAATCCCCATTTGATACAATTTCTTAGTCGGTATCGTATCAGCTACTACTGTCTTCAGCTACTCTCAAATCCCCATTTGATACAATAATTAACATATCGGTAAGTTATAGTGCTTAGTCTTCAGCTACTCTCAAATCCCCATTTGATACAATTCTTTTGTAATTTCATTTCCTAATTTGTCTGTCTTCAGCTACTCTCAAATCCCCATTTGATACAATAAAAATGAGTATCAATATATCAGTAGGACAGTCTTCAGCTACTCTCAAATCCCCATTTGATACAATAACGTAAAGGTTTTGATGGCGAAAAGTCTAGTCTTCAGCTACTCTCAAATCCCCATTTGATACAATACGCAGAACGCTATCAATTATGTTTTCATAGTCTTCAGCTACTCTCAAATCCCCATTTGATACAATTAATTCATCCCCATTAGTTGAGTTATACCGTCTTCAGCTACTCTCAAATCCCCATTTGATACAATACTTTTCGTAACACCTCCGACAAAGTTATGGTCTTCAGCTACTCTCAAATCCCCATTTGATACAATTTGGTTTTAGATTCATTTATTACACCTTTGTCTTCAGCTACTCTCAAATCCCCATTTGATACAATCTGATTCTGCTTTTACCATTTGTAAGCTATGTCTTCAGCTACTCTCAAATCCCCATTTGATACAATCTCATTTTGGAATTTCAATTGAGAATTAGTGTCTTCAGCTACTCTCAAATCCCCATTTGATACAATCAAGCTGTATGCGTCCAGCTCTTTTAGGTAGTCTTCAGCTACTCTCAAATCCCCATTTGATACAATTGTTCCAAGTGCTATAAATACACCTGTCATGTCTTCAGCTACTCTCAAATCCCCATTTGATACAATAGTTTATTTTTCTAATATGATGAGATAACAGTCTTCAGCTACTCTCAAATCCCCATTTGATACAATTCGCAAAGAAATCATAATGCGTTTACCTGCGTCTTCAGCTACTCTCAAATCCCCATTTGATACAATACTACAGGTGACATCAACTTGACTGAGTTTGTCTTCAGCTACTCTCAAATCCCCATTTGATACAATTATAAAGTGCTATGTAATTCAGATGGTATGGTCTTCAGCTACTCTCAAATCCCCATTTGATACAATTCTGGTGGTTGAATTGTCCTCTTGCGAAAAGTCTTCAGCTACTCTCAAATCCCCATTTGATACAATATCATAATCCCCTTCGCCATCTGAAACACAGTCTTCAGCTACTCTCAAATCCCCATTTGATACAATTGTTCTAAATCATTTATATAAAAACATACTGTCTTCAGCTACTCTCAAATCCCCATTTGATACAATTATGAAGATAGTCGGTGCTACAGAACATGCGTCTTCAGCTACTCTCAAATCCCCATTTGATACAATTTAAAAGTGATGTTATAGTGCTAAACTCGTGTCTTCAGCTACTCTCAAATCCCCATTTGATACAATTTTAGAATAATACTCTAAACTTTCACTTTGGTCTTCAGCTACTCTCAAATCCCCATTTGATACAATGCACAACGAGCTACGCTCTCTATTCGCTTCGTCTTCAGCTACTCTCAAATCCCCATTTGATACAATAGAGTAGCTCAAAGGTACTATATTTAGGACTTTTTAGAGACGTTACCTTCTAAAAAACCATAACAAGTTGTGTCATCTCTTCTACTTTTTCCTCTGGTTTTTCTCGATAGTTTTCAACAATTATCATATTTTTGTATTGATTTTCTGTAACTCGAAGTACTCGAATAGAACTTTTTTCAGGTGCAACCTCTTCAATTTTTGCTTCATATTTTTCTGCCATATACAAACTGTCACAAAATCGGACATATACAGAGTACTGAAACATTATAAAGCCATATGAAAGCAAGTCTTTTCTAAATTGTCTATATCTTTTTAGATCACCCTTTGTCTCTGTAGGCATATCAAACATTGCAAATAAAACCATACGTCTAAATCTACTCATATCATTTTTGCTATATTTATGTTTTCTCTTTTACCCAGACAAAAAGACTGATAAGAGGCGACAACTGTTTTTATTGCATTATCAAGAGAGATTTTACGTTCCTCTTCTATATTAAACAATTCATACTCATAAAGTAGTACAGAAAACTTCTTTTTTTCTTCCCATCCAAAACTTTTACTTTTAATATTACAATGTACAAACTCATCCACAACAGGACGAAATACTTCTATAAAATCATCTGCCAAATTAAAATTGTTTAACTGGCTTGAATGAAATATACCATTTGTCGGATTTATTCCGTAAGCAATTATATAACGGGCTATTGAACTTCTTATAATGCTATAACCGTAATTAAGTGCAGCATTTATAACGCTGTCATCTCTTCTTGTGAACTCTTTACCAAAGAGTTCTGGAAAGTATATATTTGCGGCAAGTGCTTCTATATTTGTTTTATCGGCAGAGGTTACTTTATGCCACAGTCCATCTATCGCTTTACTCTTTTTATATTTTTCCAAGACAAAAGACTGATGCTTTATTTTTGCAAAGATTATCTGTTTCCACAACTGGTTGTGCTTTGGTTTGGAAACTTTTTGCTGTGCCTTTTGTACGAGTGAAACTCTACTATTTTTATAAAGCGGGATATTGATAGATGAAGGCATATATTTTTCGTCTACAAAAACGGTACAGATATTTTTTTGTGCTAGATGTGAAAGTAACGACGATGTAATCGTAGTTTGTTGGTTTTCAACTATAAGCATATCTATATCATCTAAAGATATAGTAGTGTCAAAATCATCATTTTTTATGCCAAGTGAATTATTTTTATAGTAGAGGTGAGATCTGTTTTTGATGAATATATGTTTAAACATAAGAAGTTCTCCGCTTGAAAGGATAAACCTTGCGGGGTGCGGAGAGGACCCCTTGTCTTAAGCAGACTATCAAATCCCCATTTGATACGAGTATAATTTTAGAGTAATTCATCTTTAGCCAATCTGAAAATTTCCGTAAAAGTCAATTTTTGCTTTTTTTATGATTGTTTTTTTATTGATAGTTACTGCTACAACACCATTTGTATTAATATTTTCAATTTGTATCTTATGATTTGTACCAGCTATTTGTCCTCCACCATTAGCAACCGCCAAATACTGAACTTTCTCTTTTTCATCTAAAATAACGACAACTTCCCCTTTATGTATAGAAAACTCATACTGTTTATCTATATTTTGAAAACTTTCCTTAAAATTTGGTTCTATATCATTTTCTATAGATCTAAAATATTTAAGTCCGATTATCTGATGTTTAGAAGAACTGTAAATATCTACAGAAACTGTATAATCATTCTCTTTACATACAAATGGGTGCCCCTCTTCTTGCGCTTGTTTAAAAGTTTCTATATTCAATTTTTCCATTAAAATACTATTGCCATTTTGAATCAGTACAGTACTCGCTTTTGTTTCTGAATCACTTAAATTTTTCACACCTTTAACAATCTGTTTGGTTCCATTTTTCGTTACAAAATAACAATTTGAAAACGCTATTTCATCTCTAACGGATTGAAGTTGTGATTTTATCTCATCTATCTGCTTAGAAAGTTCCACATCTTCTTTCTTTTTATCAGCTTTTTGTTTATTCACAAGCTCTTTTTCTAGTACACTAAATTTTTCTTCTTCTGCCCTTTTTGCAATCAAAAATTCGCCATATTTTGGTAAAGCCTCTCTAATCCCTTTTTGTTTAAAAATATCAAGTTGCGATACAATTTCTTGAACACACATTCTTACACCCTCATCTGTTCTATCTGTCACTTTTAGCTGTTTCTTCTCCTGAAGAAGGTCATAAGGAAGTAAGCTGATATTTTTTAATTCTTGAAGCTGTTTAACCCCTTTAGAATTTTGTGCCACTACAAGCTTTTTGTTTCCATCTTTAAAACCTTTTTTATTTGTCTTAATCTTGTTATATGGACATACATAGAGTTCATTGTTCTTATATTTTTCCACTAAATGACTACAGAAAGAGTGTAGAGTTTCCCCTTCACTTGTAAAAGGAACATTCTTGGAAACATTCTCTTTCATAGCTTTTGTTTTAAACTTATTTTCTTTTTGTTTGAAAAAGTTATGTAAAGCAAACATCCCTTTTTTATCACACAAAGCAACTGTTAAAGCATCTATACTGTGATGATAGTTAGTCGTTCTGTCTTTTTTTCCTGTATCTTCTGAGGTAATTAGTTCCTTGATTCCCCAAATATGTTTTAGTTCATTAATTGCTTTTGCACTCACAACCCGTACATTGCTTTGTTCATCTTTTCCGTAACGATTCGTTTTAGGATAGAGATAATGTTCAAGGTAGTTTTTGATAATCTTTATACTTGAACGTGTATCATTTAGATAGTTTGCTAGAAAAACATTAGTATCTTGATCAAAAATAGCTTCTATTTTTTCTTCATTTGTGAGCCAATCTTTTTTACTCTCTTTCATCGAGCTGTTATGAACAGCTGCTTTATAATCTTCCCACTTTCCTATCTGTTTTAGATACTCCATAGGTGGTACATCAGTTTTGTTTTGATTATGCTTTTTAAGGACGAGAATGGTGTTTTTTTGAGAGTTGTTCCAAAAATGGGAACGTGGAATAAAATGTTCAATTTCACATTCTTCTTCATCTAATGCCTCTTTGAGGGTTAGCGGTTCGTTGCTGTAAAGACATTTATATTTTTGTTCAATAAGCATTTTAGCTTTTCTAACTTTTGTAGGGTTATCATAATCTTTGATATTCTTGTCTTTTAAAAGATTTTTTGCCTCATCGTTGATCTTTTTATCGTCTTTTTGGTTTTCTTTAATTTTATCTTCTTCTTTTTTACTGTTAAGCTCTTTTCCACCTTCTATCGCTATCTCATCAATTTTCCCATATTTTTTTATTATGTCATTGATAAGTTTTCTCATTACCGAGATAATTCGTTCAACTGTTTTTGAACTGTTTGCTTTATAGTACAGATGCTTTGTATCAAAGTAAGAGAGATTCTCTTTTAACCATTTTATATCTGCTTGTGTAGGGTTAAACGGTGGTAAGTAATCATAAGCTGGCATACCAAGATATTTATCAAAATAACCCAAACTCTCAAGAGCCTCCGAAAATGAATTCCCCTGTTCCATTTTTTCTAAAACCATTTTTGCAAAACGAACTGAAAAAGAACCGAATCCATCTATGGAAGATACTTTTGCAACTTCATTAATGAATTCATCTTTTGGCTCCAATTTTCCAGTAAAAGATTTTTGTAACTCTTCAACTCTTTTAGAAATATTTTTATAGTAACTCAAAATAAGAAGTGCTTTTTCAAAAAAATCTCTATGCTCAGTATAAAAATCCACATTATACTGCTTGAAAATAGCAGATAGTTCTCTAAATCCTTTGATGTTCAGTACTTCTGCACTTCCACCAACATCATTAAGTTTACAGTTTTTCAAACTTGTTTTTGTAAAAATATTTGCAAATGTGATCTTATCGCTTGTCGGCTCATTAACCCATTTTGCAACCACCTCATCAATTTGCTTTTTTGACAAAGAAATTATCTCACCACTTTTTTTATCCATAGTTTTATAATTGCTGAGAGATTGTTTTAAAGTGAGTTCTATATTGTAAATACTTGAAAGAGACATTCTCTTTTGCGGTGTTTCGTGATATTTGTCAAAATAACTGCAATATGCAACCATATCTTCAAAACTTTTAAGCGGTCGTTGTTCCATCATTACATCTCTTACCGCGATATAAAACTTTTCACATTTCTCTTCACTTGCAAAAATATTTCTATTATCTTTTTGACTGAAAATTACGATTTTTAATTCATCTTCATGGAGTTTTCTATTGAGTGAATTTGTATAATTACCGCCTTTATTGCGTACAGGAATGTTTTGGTATCCAAGTTCTTCTTTTTGAGTACGTCTATATGTTAAAAGTTCAGTAGGGAGGATGAAACCTTTTTCTTTGATTAGCTGTATGTTTTTACTTATGGAGCCATTGATTTTTTCATTTTCTTTTGCACTATTTTCATCTTGCTCGGTCGATTCAAATTGATTTGAATACCCACGCCTTGTAGTTATGCTATAAAGTGCTTTGATAAACTCTGCTTTAGATAAATCTTGATGTAATGCCTTTTCTCTTAGAATATAAACATCACTCTCTACATCTAAAGTATTCAAGTAACTACTTGGCTCAGTAACAAAAGATTTATCTGTTAAACCATGTTCAAAGAATAAATTACGTATATGTTGTTTTCTTCTGCTTTTTCTATCGTTCAATCTTCTCGAAGAACGCCCTTTACGTCTCTCTTCTGCAAGTTCTGGAACATCAAAAATAATACTATTTGTTGTAAGATTATTAAATTCAGTTTTTCCATCTTTTTCCAACACATCTATTAATGAAAAGCCTATACTTGCAACACCTATATCTAAACCCAATACTCTCTTCATTAATGTTTCCTAATATTTATAAAATATATAATAATAATTCACATTATTATACCAAATCATATTAAGAATAGTATACACACTAGATATTTCATTTTGTTACTAAAACAGTAGATTATTGAACAAAATAGTCATGTACAACGAGAAAATTCTCACTGTACAAATTTTTTATTTATGATAGATAAGCCCCACCGCTTACAGATAGATAAGCTCCCGTAACTTGGGCACTTTCATCCTTAACAAGAAAGCTTATAGCATTTGCCACATCTTCAGGTTTTGAGATTGTCTGAGTAGGTGTCATAGAACGTATGAATTCTTTAAATTCATCTGGTGCTTGGCTTGTTGCATCCGTTAGTACCAATCCCGGTGCAATGATATTTGATGTAATCCCATGAGCTCCTAACTCTTGTGCAAGATATTTACTAAAAGTATCAAGTGCCCCTTTGGCTGAACCGTGAGCTATAAAACTAGGTGCAGGACTCTCGGACAAAGTACTAGATATAAACACCAAACGACCGAATTTTTTCTTTATCATAGAAGTTGTTGCATATTTAGCAGATACGTATGCCGCATGCATCTCATCATTTAGTTTTTGAGAAAACTCATCCCAAGTTTGCTCAACAAAAGGTTTTTGAGTAAAGTTCATGTTTGCGTTTGATACCAAAATATCTACACCGCCGTATTTAGATTCAATATCATCAAACATACTTTCAACTTGCGTGTCAACTCTGACATCAGCTTGAATAGCATATGCTTCCCCGCCGTTTGAATTTATTTCATCTACTAACTCGTTTGCCACTTGTGTAGAGTTTACATAGTTTATAAATACTCTATACCCTTGAGCTCCAAGTTCTTTTGCAGTTGCAGCTCCTATACCTCTTGCTCCACCTGTTATAAGTACATTTTTCTTAGACATTTTTGCTCCTTTTTATTTACTTGTTGTATGCAAGTATATTAGTAAAAATCTTAAAACTTGTTAAAGACAAGTATTTAGTTTATTGTGTTATAATTTTCTTATGAAAAAAGAGGAATTTAATTTATCAGAATCTTACGGCTACCACTTCAATATTATATTTACAAATATAAAAAGGATGATGGAGAGCAGGTTGAAAATTTATGATGCGACACATTTACAGTTTAGTATCCTTGTGAATCTATATAAAAACAATGTAAAAACTCAAAAAGAGATGCTTAAATATGTTAACGGTGATGAAGCAAGTATTACAAGGCTTATAGATAGACTCGAATCAAAGGGTTTGATTAAAAGGGTAAAATCAACAGAGGACAAAAGAAAAAAGCATCTGGTTTTAACCCATAGCGGAGTATCATTGGCAAAAAAAACTATTGCCTGTGCTCAAGAAGTAAACCAAGAGATTATTAAAGATTTGGATAAAGATGAAGCTAAGAAGCTTTTAGAGTTACTTCAAAAGGTGCATCTCTCTTTAGACAAATTAGAATAAAATCTTTTAGTTTATATTTTAACTCTAGGGTAGGGAAGCACTTTTGGAGACTTTATAATAAATAACTCCAGCTCGTCTTTTGCATCTACAACAAAAGAAGATGTATCGTCGATAACTACAAAATCATCTTGTACTACAGATTTTTTATTTATGCTGCCTTCGCCCTCCATAACATAAATAGAATATACATATGATATACCTGTTTTTTTAGTATAAGTTCCTTTTTGAAAAAACTCTCTACGTATGCTTATATCAGCAGTTTGATGTTCAATGTCACTTTTTGTCCCGATATATTCAATAGCTTTAACATTTTCAGCATTATCTATGCTTAGATTATCTTCAGTATAGTCTTGATAGCTTGGGTCTGTTTTAAGTGTTTTTGAAAAATCTGGATCGAACCATATTTGAAATACTTCAGATCCTTTGACTATACGTTCAGAATGCATGACGCCACTTCCTGCTTGAATAATTTGAAAACCACCCTGTTTAATTGGTGTCCATACATTTGTAGCCGTATCAAAGTGTTCTAAAGAACCCTTAAGAACAAAGGTCATTATCTCAAAACCTTTATGCCCGTGTAGAGGAAATTCAGCACTCTCATGAGCTACTAAATGAGCCCAATAAAATAGGCTTGAATATGCATAGTGTTTATTATGTTCAGGAAATGGTATGGGTTTGTTCTCAGTAAAACTGTTATTAAAAAGATGTTGAATTTGTTGGTCTGATTTTGATTTATGTAATAGCATGTTTTATCCTTTTACTTATGTATATTTATAGTACCTGACATATTTTTTATATTCTCACAAGCACTTATGCAGCTACCAAGTTCATATAACCCTTTAGCAGCTCCAAAGTCTTTATAAAACATAACTACGTCTCCCCAAGGCGCATAATATGCAAGAGTTCCGTTTTTTGCATTAGCTGGCGGTGTATTAGACGTAGATAGTTTTTTTGGCGGATAAAATATCTTTTCATTACTTCCAAAATTTTCCACATCTATATTAAGTGGAAGTTGAGTGTAAAGTTCTTTTGCCGCATCTGAATCATTTAGCTCAAAAATAGTTTTTTCACCATTGCTTTCTATCGTGATTTGCATACTTTTTTCCTTTCCATCAGCAACCAAATTAAATGTAAGTAAAATAAGAAATATAAATTTTAACATCTCAACATTATAAACTAAGTTTCAGTATATTAATATAATAAAAATCCATTAAAGATGCCTGATTATCCAAATATATATAGTATTTGAAGTTTTGTAGGATGAGTATAAATAGTATATAATACTGCTTATCTATATGGAGGGTAAAATGCATAGCAATTTAGAAAAGTTAAGATCTGAAATGATTGATTTTTTAAGTGCAACATATCCACTAGAAGGCGATGTTCAAAGTGAGATTTCAAATCTTGATTTTTTCTTCTCAAAATCTCCAACCCAGCAGATAAACATCTTGTATGAGCCATCGCTTTGTGTTATTTTGCAAGGGCATAAAGCTGTTGGTTTTGGAGATGAAACACTTAGTTATGATAATGAAGAGTATTTGATATCCTCTACGCATCTACCTGCTAAAATGAAAATTTTAGAGGCATCAGAAGATAAACCGTATATGTCGCTTAGAGTAAAATTCTCTTTAGAAGATATATATGAACTTCTAAAAACTTTAAAACCACATGAGGAAAAACTAGATAAAAATGCGCAAAAAGGTTTGTACTTCGGTGATATGGATATTGAACTGTACGAGTCTATTCATAGGTTTATCATGCTTCTTAAAAGACCAAAAGAGGATATTGAGTATCTTTCACCGCTTTTGGTCAAGGAGATACTTTATAATTTGGTTAAAAGTAAAGGCGGAACTTTTTTAAGAAAGTTTTCACAAGCGGGAACTACCTCAAATAAAATAACAAAAGTTATATCGCAAATCAAAGAAAACTTTGATGAAAAGTTAAATATAAAAGAGTTGGCATATAGTGTAGATATGAGTGAGTCATCGCTGTACCAGCACTTTAAAACCATAACAACGATGTCGCCTATTCAGTTTCAAAAAAACCTTAGACTTGAAGAAGCGAAACAACTTTTACTTTTAAAAGATATTGAAATAAGTGAAGCCGCATTTCAAGTAGGGTATGAATCTCCCTCGCAGTTTAGCAGAGAGTTTTCCAGAATGTTTGGTTTATCTCCAAAGGCATATATCCTTAAAAATAATATCCAAAATTGATATTAAGACGATGTTCTAAATCATTTGAACTGTTTGCACCAAAGTTATTAGTCCCTCCGTCCGAACCTGTATAAGGTCCTACAAAGTAGTTACCGTTTGCTAAAGCTAGGTCCGTATATATATACCAGTTTCCTCTTGCAAATGCAGTACCTATCATCCACATATAACTGTTGTTAAACGTATCTTCATCTTTTATTATATTGCTATACTCTATATACGGCAGTGCATAGTCAAGCCACTCTATATTTGGCGTATCTATTTTGTAGTTAAGTGAAACAGATGGTAGCCAAGCTTCTGAAGCTACCCCTTCACCATAGTTAAATCCACCCATTTTGATTAGTGCATCATCTACGGAGTCGTTATTTGCATCAACACTCATCTCATATCTTGTTAATTGGGTGGTAAGTGTAAAGTTTTTATAGCGGTTTATCATATGAGCAGACACTGCAAACCTTGAACCATCATCCACACCTTGAGTTTGAGCTTCGAGTTGTGAATATAGTAATGATATACCGTATTCTTGTTTTTTATCCCATAACTTACTAGAGTAGATTACTCTTGCTGAGAGCTGATTTTTTTCATGAAAATCATCAACAACGTCATAAGCATAACGTGTACTCTCACCTCCTGCACCGATACCGTCATCCTCACTACCATAGTAGTATGCTAAATCGTATTTTATATTATTTAGTGTTGAGCTAAATTTTACGCCCAAGTCCATATCATCTGCAAGACCTACGTAGTAGTGTTGGTCAAAAAACCAACTTTGAGATGCTCCATAAGCAGTTGGACCAAATGGAACACGGTTGATACCCACCTCTACATGAGCAGTGTTATTTATAGCATATCCCAGCCATGCAGTATGAATAAAACTATAGTTGGTACCGTTTTGTGTATTTCCAAATCCTGGATACCATCTATACTCAAACTTTCCTAAAAAATCATCATGTTTATAGTCTATATTTACTCTTGCAGTATCCAAATCAAATATACCTTGACTCCCCTTTGAAGCATTTGCAGTATCTGTTTTTGAACTGTCATTTACGTAGTTGACTCTTAGTGCTCCACCTAAACTAAAGTCACCTATTTTAATGGAGTTATAACTAGAAGAAGCTTCTAAAAAACAACTTGTTGCAAGAAAACTGAGGCTTAAACTTAAGAATTTATTGGGGCGTTTCATTTGGAATCCTTTTCCTCCTATCGTAGTTAATATTGACTTAAACTGAAGTTAACTTTCAATTTGTATTTAAGCTCGAATCTGATACTCTGATAGGTAGTTCACGATAAAAGGGATACAAAATGGAAGAATCAGAGGCCAGTAAGTCGAGAGAATCGACTATATTAAAACCGGTATTTTATCCATCTGTTGCAGTTATTTTTATAATGGTTGTTTTTGCTGTTATAGACCCTCAGGATGTAGGTGAAATATTTAGTAGTATAAAACAATTTATAGCCCAGAAGTTCGGCTGGTTATATATGTTAAGTGTTGGTGTTTTTACCTTTTTCGTGTTATTTTTAGCTCTCTCTCCATATGGTCGTTTTAAATTAGGACCGGATCAGTCAAAACCAAATTTTTCTTATTCGTCATGGTTTGCAATGCTTTTTAGTGCAGGGATGGGGATAGGTTTGATGTTTTGGAGTGTAGCCGAACCTGTTATGCATTATACATCACCGCCTATTGGTGATGGTGGAACTATGCAAGCGGCTAAAGATGCTATGAAGATTACTTTTTTTCATTGGGGATTTCATGCTTGGGCTATTTATGCAGTTGTGGGATTGGTTTTAGCTTATTTTTCTTTTCGTCATGGATTGCCGCTTTCTGTGCGTTCAGCACTTTATCCTTTAGTCGGTAAAAAAATTTACGGCTCTATAGGGCACACTGTAGATACGGTAGCAGTACTTGGGACCATCTTAGGGGTAGCTACATCTCTTGGTCTTGGAGTAATGCAGGTAAATGCAGGACTAAATTATCTTTTTGATATAACTATCAGTACGAGCGTACAAGTAGTATTAATAGCTATAATCACTGCTATGGCTACTGTATCTGTAGTGCTTGGTTTGGAAGGCGGTATAAAAAAACTCTCAAACTTGAATCTATATTTGGCAGCTAGTTTGTTGCTTTTTGTACTTTTAGCCGGACCTACATTCTTTTTACTAGATGCATGGCTGCAAAATATTGGTAATTATCTATCTGATATTGTATATATGACTTTTAATCAGTATGCGTATAATGATACAAAATGGATGAGTTCATGGACTTTATTTTACTGGGCTTGGTGGATAGCATGGGCTCCTTTTGTCGGAATGTTTATAGCTAGAGTATCTCGCGGTAGGACTATTCGTGAATTTGTCTTTGGTGTTATGTTTGTTCCTGTAGGATTTACATTTATTTGGATGACTGTTTTTGGGAATACTGCTTTGGATGCTATTATGAACAATGGTTTTGTAGCGCTTAGCGAAGCAGTATCTGCCGATGTTTCAACTGCACTTTTTAAATTCTTGGAACATTTTCCAATGTCAAGTTTTGTCTCCGTTGTTGCAATGATATTAGTTATAACTTTTTTTGTTACATCTTCAGATTCGGGTTCATTGGTAGTTGATACTATTGCTTCAAAAACAAAACTTGAAGCACCTGTCTGGCAACGTATATTTTGGGCTGTGCTAGAGGGTGTAGTAGCTGCAACTTTACTTCTGGCAGGCGGTCTTGGAGCTTTACAATCTGCTTCTATTACCATAGCTTTACCCTTTGCAGTGATAATGCTTATAGCTTCATGGGGACTTTACCGAGCTCTGCATCTGGAGAGCACACGTTATGAGAGTTTGCAACACCATATGAACGCAGGTAGGCACGGAAAGATTAGCGGGACATGGAAGTCACGTTTAAGCAGGATAGTCAGTTATCCCTCGATGCAAGAGACAAAAAGATTTATTTCCGAAGATGTAATGAATGCTATGAAGCTTGTAAAAGATGAACTAAATACACATTACTGGGATGTTGAAATTATTCACGATAACAAAAATTCAGTATCTTTTTTCAAAGCGGAACATTCGGGAGATATGGACTTTATATATGAAGTCCGTGCCAAAAAATACGATACACCCGAATATGCTTTTCCCGAATCTATAAACCCGACACAAGAACAACATGAATATGCCAGAGCGGAAGTTTACTTACAAGACGGAAATAAAGCTTATGATATATACGGATATGATGAAGAGGTGATTGCTACGGATATTATAGACCAGTTTGAAAAACACCGTCACTTTTTACATAATACGGCAGGTTTAAGCCCTGCTATACCTATAGATTAAAAATATCCCCTTTTAAGGGGACGTTTTATTATTTTAGTTTACCGTTTCCGTAGTGTTCAAATAGATAATCATTTACAGCTTTAGCATCCTCTTTTGAAATTGGAGCTTTAAAGTGTACAATCATCTTCTGTGTTTTTTTAACCCAGAATTCATAAGACTGTGGACCTTGGTTTATGATGTAACCAAAAGAGTGACACATTAGACAGTTTGCCTGAACGGCATCAAAACCCTTACCCATTTTAATTTCATACGGGATATAAGGTACTGCAACGTCGCCTTTTACCTGAGCTAGAAGTGGAGCTGCACTAAGTGTTGCTGTTATTAAAGTTTTTGTTAAAATATTTTTCATCTTTGCTCCCTATATCACTTCTATCGTAACTTCGTCGATACCGTTGTATTTGTATCCGCCGTGGTTCCAAAGTACGTTTTTAGCCAATGGCTGCTCGTTGCCTAAGTTATCGATTGTTTTAGCCATTATTTTTACTTTGCCGTATTTAGTCGGCTTGTAAGCAAATCTAAACGCTTGAAATGCGTAACGTCCTGCTTTTTTGATTAGCGCATCTTCCCAAGTTTTACCCTCATCGGTTGAGATTTTAACAGCTTTAATACCGTGACCGTCATCCCATGCAACACCGCGTATAACTAGGTGTGAGTTATGATAAACTTTGTCACCGTTCTCAGGGTAACCTATAACCGATTTTACGTTCATAGTCGTAATAGGTTTAGTTGGCTTAAATCTGTTCTCAGGAGTTTCACTCTCAGTTTCATTATCAGGTACACGGTAAGCTACATCCATAAAAAACAGAGATCTATACTTATCTGTAACTGTGATATTACTAATCATTTTTACCCAGCTGTCTGAGTAATAACCCGGAATTACTAAACGTAAAGGATATCCGTTTAGGTAAGGCAGGTCTTCACCGTTCATCTCATATGCTAAAATAACGTGATCGTCCAATTCGTGAAGTTCCATTTCACGTACAAAGTTCGGTGTTTCATAGTAAGCTGCTTTATCTTCACCGTTAAAACCAATAAATTTTGCTTCTTTTTTAAGTCCTGCACGAGCTAGGATGTCTGAGAGTCTAACACCTTTCCATCTAGCACAGCCCATAGCACCGCTTCCCCATTGAATACCGCCGGCGATCGGATTAAAAGCACTTCTTGAGTTCCCGCCGCATTGTAGTACTGCATCTACTTCAACTTGTTCAAAATTAGTTTTTAAATCGTTTAGAGATATATGTAACTCTTTATCTACTAAACCGTTGATATGGATAGTATATTTATCAGGATCGATATATGTCGGAATCTCCGGAAGATGCCATCTTACAAAAAACTCGTCATTTGGAGTTAAAGCCTGAGTAAAAGTACTTCTTGGCGATTCTAAAAGAGGTGGTCTGTCAGAATAAGTTATAAGAGGTTTCTTCTCAGGAAAAGCCATTTTTGAAACTTTTCTGGAATCTATAGGTTGATGTGTAACACCTGCACTTAAAGAGCTTCCCATAAGTGCAGCCGATGCTACAAGAGATGATTTAAAAAAATCTCTTCTTTTCATAAGCAATCCTTGGTAAAAAATTGCTCGAATATTATCAGATTATTATTAAATGACATTAAAGTGACAATATTACATCACTTTATATATCTTTGTCTTTGGGAATCTTTTATTTTTGAAATATCTACAATAATAAAACTATCAACACAAGACGCAAAATCTTCATCAATATTATAAGCACAAAATTTTATACCGCCATCTTCACAAAGTTCGGCATATTGTTTGTATAAAACAGGTATTGAACTGTCAAAGTTTTTAAGAAACTTTTTGATGGCTTTAAAATCTTGTTTATAGTCGTTTTTGACAAGTTCGTTGTTTAAAACTCTTAATAAAGTTTTATCGGTTTTAAAGTTATACGGAGATTTTGCTTTAACAAGATTCGTATCATCTCCAAAGTAATTATCAAAAAAGTTAAAAATAATATCTTTACTCATTGGCGAGTAAGATGCACTCAAACTCACGGGTCCGAACATATATTTTATTTGAGGGTTTTTATGCAGATAGGCACCTATCCCGTACCATAGATAATCAAGTGCACGCGTGCCCCAATATTTTGGTTGTACAAAACTTCTCCCTAACTCTATAGCATCAGGAAGCATCTCTAAAAACTCCCCTGAGAATTCAAATAAAGTAGAATTGTAAAGTCCGTCGATACCAAAACTTTGAATAATCTCTTTACACTCTCCGATGCGGTATGACCCTACAATCTCCAAGTCGTTGTCATCCCATAAAACTATGTGTTTGTAGTACTTATCATACTTGTCTAAATCACGTCTCTCGTTTGCCCCTTCACCCACTTTTCTAAAAGCCACCTCACGAAGTCTGCCTATCTCTTTTAAAATGATAGACTCTTCCGTATTTGAGTAAAGATATATACTTTTACCGTCTTTTGTACTACCCAAAAGTTCGGCATTTTTTAACTCTTTTTTTATCTGTTTCGTATCTTCGGGATGCGCTATGGCTTTTTGCGTTTTAAAGAGTGAACGACCTTTTTTTAGTTGATATATATGTTGTCTGTAAAGTTCAATCACACCCGCAGTTTGCAGCGAAGGCGGATGAATATTTGTACTTGGAATAAGCTCGCCTATATTTATTTTTATACTTTTGTTACGTTGTTTAAACATCTCGTGTGAAAGCAGAAGTGTGGATATTTTTTTATTTAACGTGCTTACCGAGTAAAATGTTTTAGAGTTTTTAGCACCCACATATATAGGTAAAATAGGGCTGTTTGTACGCGTAGCTATTTTTAAAAAACCTTTTTGCCATCTACCGTCGCGTACACCTACAGGCGTCATGCGGCTGACCTCTCCCGCAGGAAATATAATAAGTGCACCCTCATCTTCTAAATGAGAATACATTTTGTGAATAGACTCTTTTGTTTGAGTATTTTTGAAGTTATTTATAGTAATCAAAAGAGACTCTATCGATTTAAATTCAGCCAAAAAATCATTAGCTACTATTTTTACATCAGGTCTAACTCTACCTATGAGTTTTAAAAGTACAAATGCATCGAGTGAGCCTAGCGGATGGTTTGCTATAATAACTACTCTACCGCTTGTAGGGATGTTCTCTAGTTCATTATCAGATATTAAAAAATCAAAATTAAAATATTCCAATACCGCATCTATGAACTCAAACCCTTTTAAATGCTCATGTTCTTCTAAAAAATCGTTTATTGTTTTTTCATGAATAACGGTTTTTGCAAACTTTGATAGAGATGCATTTATAAGTTTGTTATTTTTAAGATTCGGATATTTGGAGTGTATCTCTTTTTGAATATCTATCATATTAAAATCTCCTGCTAGTTTAATATTTTAAAATCTTATAGGAGAAATATTACGAAAGTGTTTCCAAACGGTTACAAAACGGAACTATAAAAGTGTAGATATCGAAAAATGTTTCGGTGAATGTTTTGCTACTTTTTTTTGTGCACTAAATACATTGTCAAGAAGGTTTTTATCTCTTTGTTTTGATTTTTTATGAACCTCTACTATAGCGGCACTTACACTTAAAAGATCAAATTTTTTTGCTTCACCGTCTCTGTCTTTTGAGACGATGTAACCGTTTAGTTTATCATCGGGCGTATAAAATTCTTTTACATCGTTTATAAATTTATGAATAATATGCTCAATGGACAATATCTTAGCGCAACTACTTTCCTCGGAACAATTTTCTATATCTAAACTACAGTTTGATTCAAAAGAGTAAGAATAAGTAGTTTCGTTTGAACATTTAACTCCTACAAAAAAATCATCACCGCCAATATGAGCTTTAAAAAAACTGCTGTTAAGGTTTTTACGTAAAATATCGGAAAACAGTTGAATAACCCTGTCCCCGTTTCTAAACCCGTAAACATCGTTAAATGCTTTAAAGTTATCCAAATCAAAATAGCACATTATATATGTCTCTTTAGAGTGAATAGCTTCATCGATATACTTCTCTATTAAAGAATTACCCGGAAGTTTAGTCAAAGGGTTTTGCTCCCTTGCATGCAGTATATTTTGTGCGTTCATAATATTGATGATAGATCTTGCAGATAAAAAACCGTAATACTTGGAATTTTTGGTAATAATTATCCCTTTTGATTCCGTATCGTTTGAAAATAGCTCTATTATAGTTGAGGTGTCGGAGTTTATATCGGTACTTCCGCATGGTTTGATTAAATTTTTTAGTTTTGATTTTTTTGAGCCGTTATTAAGTAAAAGTGAACGTCCATAGGGTGAATATAACAAATCTTTTACTTCCTCTTCGAGAAGTATCCCTACGGGTTCTTTATTTGAGTTGATTACAGGGACTATAGTTACTTTTTGATGTTTTTTAAAATAATCAAATACATCGCTCATATTTGTATTTATTTTGAGTGAATCTATCTTGTCGAGATTTGATTTTATATTTTCTTTTACATTGTTTGAACGGGAGTTTCTTTTTACAAGTTTTGCAATATGTGGATAAGTCTCTAAAATTTCGGAAGTTTCTTTTGTGGGGTGTTGTACAAAATATCCTTGAACAAGATGGCATCCGATGTCCCTACAGGTTAAAAGCTCTTCTTTTGTTTCAACGCCTTCTGCGATAAGTTTTATTCCAAGCTGAACGGCAAGGTGGATTATATTTCTTACCATCAGTTTTTTCTTGGCATCTTTTTCGATATTTGTGAGAAAAAATCTGTCTATTTTAATAACATCCGGTTCTACATCGTAGAGTAGTTTATATCCGGAATAGCCTATACCGAAGTCATCTATAGCGATTGAAAAACTTTCATCTTTATAGTGATGAAGTGTTTTGTCGATTGTGCTCTCACCCTTTAGTTCATGCCTTTCAGATATTTCAAAACATATGTTTTCTTTTAAAATATTGTAATTCTTAATGATTTGGGCGGTATTTCCAGATTCAAAATTTGGCATCTCAAAAAGACGGTTATCAAGGTTATAAAAGAGTTTTATTGCATTGTAGTTTTTTATTTTCGTAAATTTTTTTATAGCTTTTTCCCTAAGGGCTATGTCAAAACTGTAAAGTATATTTTCTAAATATATATCGTCAAAAAGGTCAAATATAGTTTTATATCCTATATCTTGATAGTTTCTAAGTAAGGCTTCTACACCGAAAATATCACCTGTATGTATATTTAATATCGGTTGAAATGCTATATCTAAAACTTCTAAGTTTTCAACCCATCTTTTTGGCAGTTCATTTTTCATGCTGAGATAGTATGATTTATTTATTACGTAAATGTTGCAAAAAGGTTACGAAAAGGAATTAACAATATCTTAGGCTCTATCAAAAAAAAATGGCTTTGTCAATAAAAAAATGATTAAATATTAATCAGTTTTCACTTTTTTAGTAGATATTATAGATAATTTAATTTTATTTATAGTAGTATCCTTGCTTATAAAAATTTAAAATTAAGGAATGTATATGCCATATGTAAAGGATGTATTTGAATATTTAAGAAGATCTAGTCCGTCTCAAACGGAATTTTATCAAGCAGCAGAAGAGGTTTTAGAATCACTTAGACCTCTAATGACAAAATATCCAAAATACAGAGAACATAAAATAATAGAGAGAGTAGTTGAACCGGAGAGACAAATTTTATTTAGAATCAACTGGGTAGATGATAAAGGCGAAATTCAAGTAAATAAAGGATTTAGAATAGAGTTTAATTCTGCATTGGGACCTTATAAAGGTGGTCTTAGGTTTCATCCAAGTGTAAATGCAGGCGTTATTAAGTTTCTAGGATTTGAGCAGATATTTAAAAATGCTTTGACTGGTCTTCAAATCGGCGGCGGTAAAGGTGGTAGCGACTTTGATCCTAAAGGAAAATCAGATAATGAAATTATGAGATTTTGTCAAGCATTTATGAGTGAACTTTACAGGCATATAGGTCCAAACACGGATGTACCTGCGGGAGATATAGGAGTAGGCGGAAGAGAAATTGGATATATGTTTGGTATGTATAAAAAACTTGCTAACAGATATGAAGGTGTTCTTACGGGTAAATCGCTTAAATGGGGCGGTTCTTTAGTTAGAACAGAAGCTACAGGTTATGGTGCCGTATATTTTGCTAAGTATATGTTAGAAGATAGAGGTGAAACACTTGAAGGTAAAAAATGTGTAGTTTCAGGAAGCGGAAATGTTGCTATATACACTATTGAAAAGCTTTATCATTTAGGAGCTCTCCCTGTTACTTGTAGTGATTCAAGAGGTATGATTATTGATGATGAGGGAATAGATTTAGAGTTATTAAAAGAGTTAAAAGAGGTTAAAAGAGAAAGACTGACAGAGTATGTAAAACATAGACCAAACGCTAAATATATTCCTGTAGAAGATTATGAAAGCGGAACTAACGGCGTATATGCCGTAGAATGTTATGCAGCTTTCCCAAGTGCTACTCAAAATGAATTAAATCTAAAAGATGCACAAAACCTTTTAAACAACGGTTGTGTTTGTGTAAGCGAGGGGGCGAATATGCCTTCAACTCCTGAAGCAGTCGATCTTTTTGTAGAGAAGAAGATATGTTACGGACCTGGTAAAGCCGCAAATGCAGGAGGTGTTGCTACAAGCCAGTTAGAAATGGCTCAAAATGCTTCTATGGTAAACTGGACATTTGAAGAAGTTGATGCAAAACTTGCACAAATTATGAAAGATATTTTTGATACTGCAAGCCAAACTGCTGCAGAGTTCGGTGAACCTACAAATCTTGTTCTAGGTGCAAATATTGCAGGCTTTAAAAAAGTTGCAGATGCTATGATAGAACAAGGTTTGGTTTAATTATCACTTGTTTGCTTTCTCCGCAATATGCGGAGTTGCATCAGTTTAAAAGATATCCGACTCCACGTATAGTTTTTATATAGTCTTTATTTTTAAAAGGGTCTATTTTTTCTTTTAAACGTTTTATCGCTACGTTTACGGTTTTTTGATGTATATTATCGGAATCTTTCCAAATTTGTTTGAGTAAAAACTCTCTATCTAGTACCTTACCCTTGTTTACAATTAGTATATGAAGAAGAGAAGTCTCCAACTTTGTCAAATCAACTTCATAATTGTCAATAAAGGCTTTGTGCAAATTCAAATCAAGTTTTATATCTTTGTATTCTAAATCTTTTTGAGTCTCTTTGGAGTTTATGTTGTAGCGATTTAAAACGGCTTTTATGCGAAGTTGAAGCTCCTCAATATCAAAAGGTTTTGTAATATAGTCGTCACCGCCCTTTAACAAACCGTCATTTATATCCTCTTGTGTATCTTTGGCACTTAAAAATATAACGGGTGTGTTTATATTTTTACTCCTTAGCATCTCTACATAGGTTGAACCTTCTATATCGGGTAGGTTTCTATCCATAATAATCAAATCAATCTCTTCTTCTTGCAATACACGTCTTACATGTTTGGTATTTAAAAAACCAAGTACGTCATAACCTGCATTACTAAGATTATATTCTAAAAGCTCTAAAATATCGTTGTCGTCATCAACAATTAAAATATGTTCCTGCACCTAGTATTCCTTATTAATTATCATATTTTATAGCTTCATTATTTCAGTAAGGTTACAGACCTAGTATCTATATGAAGCGGATACACTGAATGTTCTGCCTTTTTTAAATCTGTTGGTTACATTATCTTTTGAGCCTTGAAACCACACTGTCTCTTTGTCCAAAATATTTCCGAATTTTACTTTTAGACCCATACCGAAATCTAGCTTTTCAATCCATACAAAATCAACTACGGCTGCCGGGTCTTCCATATAGTCTGGATACATACTCGGTAATTCTCCCTCACCTCCGTCATAATCAATCATACCTACTTTTCTTATTCTCTCACCCATTTTATTGTAAGAAAGCGTAGCGGAGCGATCTTTACGCTCATACGATAAAGAGATGTTGATTACGATTTTTGATAAACCTTGAAGCTCCCTATGGTTGTTTGTATAAGTAGATTCTTGCTCTTTTCTAAGCGTAACGTCTGATTTTGTATATGAGAGATTTCCTGAAATAAAATAGTTTATCAGTTTATGATATATAAAGCTAAGTTTTTTTCTTCCGTCAAACTCTATACCGTATAAAACAGCATTGTCTGCATTGTCAAAAGAGTAAATAGGCAGTGAAGAAGACGGTTTCATAACATCTTCTATAGGTTTGTCGAGGTCTTTATAAAATAATCCTGTTTTTATATTTTCCGTATCGGAAAAATAGTGAGAGTATTTTAAGTCAAAATTTTCAATATCGGTATTAACAAGATTAGGATTACCCATAATATCTGCTACGTCATACGGGTGCGTATATATCCCATCGGATGCCTCGCGTAAGTCCGGCATAATATATGTCTTGGTATATGCAAAGTCAAGATGATTGTTTTTATTAAACTTGTACTTAAGCGATGCACTCGGATAAAAGTCGTTAATGCTTAATACGGTCGGAACTTTTTGCACAAGACGTCTAAGAGAAAAGTCCGGATTATCTCTGTCCTCTACATATTGGTATATTGTTTGAGTTAAATCTACCTGTCTGCCGCCAAATAAAAACTCTATAGACTTTGTCGGTTTTAATAGTGTCGATAGATAAAAGTTGGTCTCATCTACCTCTGCATCAAAGTAATCTTTTGGTTGAGATAAAGTTCCTATAATTAAAGCTCTATCATCATAGTCTATATCTGTACGAACTTCTTCATTATATACGGTTTCAATATCTGCTGTCATATCTGTATCGGGCGTTAATCCTGCACCGGACCTATAGGCTAGGAAGTATTTGTTTTGTTTTGAAGTTCTTTCTTTAAAGCTACTTGAGAAACCTATGTCTATATAATCATCTTCGCTAAAAAATTCAATGTTGAATTTATTTTTTAAATAAAATGCACTAAGTTCATCATCAGACTCCAGATTAGTCCCTACGTGATTAGAAATTTGTTTTGTTAAGAACGGATTCTCAGTACTTCCGTCATCCAAATACGAATATACAAAATTATTTGGCTGATACAACTCTGCTATGGCATTTTCAAAGCCAAATCTAAAGTTGTTTTCTATATCAAATATTGCATAATCAAAGTTTCCGCTAATTTGGTCGGTATTTAAAGTACGCTCCTCCCAGTCTAAATAATATTTCGTATAATAATCATTTTGGTTTGAACCGAGTTTTCCATCGGTAATTCTTGTACTTTTAGTACCTGTATGCGTATATAGTTTAGTATATTTAATTCTAAATACATCCATAAAGTTATACCCGATATTAAATATACCCGCATGTGAATAATCAGAGTATGATTTCTTGGTCGTACCGTATTGGTTTGGCATTTTATAGAGTGAATTCGTAGTTTTATCCATCTCATATTTATACCAATTTTCTAGTCTGTATTGATTTTCTTGAACATATCCGTAGTTACCGAAGATAGTTATTTTATTTTTATCGTTAATATCATAATTTACGGCACCCTCAACTGAAATACTTCCTCCAAAAGGCAAAGCTTCATTTGTTACGTTAAAATTTCTTCCGTTTACGTAACTTTGGGTAAAAGCGGATATTTCTTCTTTTGTAAAATAAGCTGTCGTAAAAGATTTTTGTCTCTCTCCAACGACTATAGTAGAGTTTTCTAAAATACCGCCGCCTATCTCTCTATATCCGTCGTCAAAACCATATATATCGGTATCGCTACCCTCATATGTCGGTGCATCTTTTCCTGTATTTGAGTTTGCCTTTATACCAAAAGATATTTTCATATAATCATCTTTTGACTTATCTTTTGTACGTATATCTACATATCCACCGCCAAAACTCGCAGGAATATCGGGTGTAGAACTTTTTTGAACTTTCATAGAACTTATTACACCTGCGGGGAATATATCAAGAGGTACTACTCTTTTTGTAGGGTCAGGTGATGGAAGAGGCATAGAGTTCATCTCTATGTTTGAGTATCTGTCACCAAGACCGCGAACATATATGTTTTTACCGCCTATCAATGTTACTCCCGTTACACGCTTTAGTGCAGATGCAGCAGATGAATCACCCTTTTTACTTATCTGCTCAGAGCCTAAGATATTCACTATGGCATTTACTTGTTTCTCCTCAGCCATAACCATAGCTATGCTACCTGTAACTTTTGGAGCGAGTATCACAAACTCTTCAAGTTCCATAGAAGCAGGAGAGAGAGATACGGTTTTGTTTAGCTTTGCATCTTTGTCTAAAACTATATCTTTTAATGTTTTGGATGTATGTTCAGAGTGTATGAATGATATATTTAGTTTGATTCCCGAAGGTACTTCAAATTCAAATTTACCCTCTGCATCACTTCTTGCATCTACATCTGTTCCCATTACGAATATTCTTGCGTTTGATATAGCTTTTTTTGTATCGGAAGATATTAGCACTCCGCTAAAAATAGCTAAACCTGTTGATTTGTTAATTGAGATATCGGTATCAAAAGGTGTATCGATATCTATCTCATCATTTTCATCTTCAGTAAATTCTGCCGTGATTTGTGTATCTTTATCTCTTTTTATCTCAACACTTCTTTTAAAATAACCGAGATTTTTATCCCCTTCTTTACCGAATATTTCTACTTTATGTTTACCTACACTTAAAAATATATGTAAAGAACCGTCTGCATCGGTAACGTAATTATCTTTAGCATCCAGTATTACCTGAGTGTTTTGAAGAGGTTTCCCGTCTTTAAAGATAGATATGCTTAAGCTACCTGCATTTTCACTTGCATTTAAAACAGTCGTTAAAAATATAAAACTGATTAAAAATATTTTAGTTATTTTTTGCATCTATATACACTCCATACTATTATTGCGGCATTTTTCAATATTAGCTCTTATAATTGTTGATTTTTTAAAAAGATCTGTATCTTGTATCTTTTTAAGATTTTTTTCTGCACTGTTGTAGTCTTTTGACATATAGTATGAATATGCAAGTGCATATCTTATATTGTCATCTTTTAATAGGTTGTATCTGTTAAGTGCATCTTTTAAACCTATAACTTTTGCAAACTCACCTCTGTCTATATGAAGTGCCAATTTTTGTTTTAGTTTTTCAACTTTGTCCGGTATTTGTGAGTTTAAAAATATAGCGTGTGGATAGTCTTTAATCCGTCTGTGCATCTCGACTGCATCTTTTAGGTAACTTGTATCATTATATGCAGCGTGCTTAAACATATATGCAGTGGTGCGAGGCATATCTTTTTTAAGATATACGTGACCTAAAAGTATTTTGCTTTTTGCGCTACTAGGGAATTTAGCTTTTGCAATCTCTAAAATTTTTATAGCTTCATCTACCTGTTTTGCTTCAAATAAAAGTTGAGCCAGGATTATATATTCGTTTGCATCTGCATTAGTCTTGTCCATATAAAGTTTTGCATTTTTAATTGCAGCCTGATAAAGACCCAAATCTGCAAAATAATAAAACTTTTGTTTTAACAAGTTTGTATTTTTAGGAAAAAGATTCGAGCCAATATTGAGTGCATCTATAGCATTTGAATATTGCTTTATTTTCCAGTAACACTCTGCACGAAGTGCAAAAAGAGATGCACGTTCACGCCCTTTGTCTCCTGCTAAATCAAGAGACTTTGCAGTTTTTTCGTACTCTTTTATTTTAAAATAGCTTTGTGATAGATACATATAAAGTTTTTCAAGTTTCTCTTTTTTAACTTTTGCGGCATCAAATTCAGGTGCGGTATCTTTTTTCTCGCTTGAACCGATAGAGAAAAGATACTTCTCTTTATGTACGATTTTTGGAGCTTTAAAAACTTTTGTTTTTGTTGCATCTATAGCTTTAGTGTAGTTACTTACGGCATTTTTATAATCATCCGTCTTAGATGCAAGCACACCCAAAATAGTATAGTACTTTGCTGCATCGAAGTTATCTGCTTTTTTATCTACAAGCAAGAGTTCATCTTTAGCTTTATCGTATTTTCCGTCATATATTAAAAGTGAAGCTATTGCCAAGTGATCTACTAAAGTATCTTTCTCTTTTGCTACAAGAGATGCACTTAGTGAAATTAATAATAATATTTGTAAAAACTTTTTCATCTCTTTTTTCCTTAGTTAAATGATACTTTTTGTTTCGCCCATACTTTTACACTTTTGCCTTTGTAACGTGCAGGTGTAAATCTCCAGCCTCTAACGCCATTTAAAACAGTATTGTCAAACACGCCCTCTGGTTGTGACTCTATGATTTTTGCAAGTTCAACCGAGCCGTCTTTAGAAATTAGCAGGTTAACGATTACAAAACCTTTTATCCCGTCTTTCGCTGCAGATTCAGGATACTCCATGGCTGAGCGTGACGTTACTTTAGGTTTAGAATCAACACTACTTTCACTCATAACGGTATCTTCAACGATTGATTCAAGCAAATCCGTTGAATCTCCGGTAATCCCTTGGCTTGCAAACTCCGGTATATTCATACTAACTCCGCCGAGTATATTTGAGAGATTTGGGGGCGGTGCTTTTGGTGTTTGTTTTTTAGGTTTAGGTTTAGGCTCAGGTTTTGGTTTTTGAGTAACTTGTTTTTTTTGTTTTTTTACTTGGACAATTCTGCTTTTTGCTTTTTCTTTATCCTCTTTTTCATCTACGTTTTTATTAAATGAGATAACAAGTATTACCATAAGCAAACCACCGAGTATCATGCTTACAAATGCATAAAAAGGTCTTAGCTTGGTGTTGTATATCTTTTTTGACATTATTGTTTTATCCTATCTCTTTTGTAGTTGAGACGGCTACATCTATTGCACCGCTTTGTTTACACTCATCAATTACGTCAATAAGAGAATCAACAGGAATTTCAGTATCTGTTATAACAAGTACCGCTTTGTCTATAGAGCTTCTAAGCATATCTCTAAGTTTGCTTTGAAGTGCCCAGATTTTTACCGACTGGTTATCTATATATATCTCACGGTTATTGTCAATATATACGCGAATAACTTTCTCGTTTGAGAGTGATGCAGATGCAGCCGAAGGACGGTTGATATCGAGTTTCATATCTTTAACAAATGTTGTAGTAACCATAAAAAATATTAGAAGAATAAAAACCATATCTATAAGTGGAGATACATCTACATTATCTACATTCTGCTCTTTTGGTCTAAATCTCATTTATTATCCTTTGTACATATTATGTCCGTGATTTGCTCAAATTCAAGAGCAAATCTGTTTTGTTTTTTGTCTAATATACGACCTATAATAAGCCCCGGTACTGCTACGACAAGACCAAGCTCAGTCGTAAAAAGCGCTTTTGATATACCGCCTGATATACTCGCACCTTGAGAGAACATAGAACTGCTTTGGAGTGCATCAAAAGTCTCAATCATCCCCATTACAGTTCCTAAAAGCCCGATAAGCGGAGCTAAAACAACTATCGTTTTTACTAAAGTCGAATAGCGTTTTATAACTATGTTGTATTTAAAGAGTGCATCTGTTATATAGTTTCTGCAAACTTTATTTATTGCTTTTGCCTCGTTTGCGGCTTGAAGTGCATCTGAAACGGCATAATCTAAAAGTCCTTTAAACTCTTTGCTCGCTCCACGTTGTTCATGCTTTTCAACCAGTCTTCTAACATTTCCCATAGTCCCGCGTTGAAGGGTTAAGTATCTGTATCCAAGCCCATACCATAGTAAGAGGTTTAGTACAAATAAAACCCACATAACCAAGCCGCCTTTATTCATAAAAAGGGCAAATAGTTCTATATTTTGGGCTATATCAAACATTACACGCCCAGTTTCTCATATAAGTTAACTACACGAAGAGCACTTTGCTCCATAGAGTCTTTAATGCTGTTTGCCCAACCGCTTAATAAATTACCAAGTAGTAATAATGGAATAGCTACTACAAGACCAAGCATAGTTGTAACAAGTGCTTCACTTATTCCGCCGCTTAAGAGTTTTGGATCACCCGTTCCGTGAACCGTAATGATGTCAAATGTAGATATCATTCCCGTTACTGTTCCAAGAAGACCAAGAAGCGGTGCTACGGCTGCTAAAACTAAGATAAAGTTACCGAATCTGTCAAGTGCAGAACTTTCATTTAGGATATTTTCCATTATGATATCTTCGATATGCTCGCGATCACGTTTAATGTTTCTAAGTGTTGCACGGATTACCCTTGCAGTAGAGCCTTTAAAATTTTTGATAGCTTCATATGCATCTTCGGCATTTGAAGTTTCAAGCTTGTTTGAAACTATGTCCGTAACTTTTTTAACGTTTGTTCCGGCACTGCTTAAAAATAAAACTCTCAAAAGAAGAAGAAGCACGCCAAAAGCACCAAGTGTTAGGATTATATACCCAATAACTCCACCGCCTTTTATAGTGTCTTTGAGAGTTTTTTCTTGTCTGTACTCTACGTCTTTATCTAAGTTTTCATAAACAAATATATCAATATTTGAAGGAGTTTGTTTGCTATAAAGTGCTTTTGCACTAAGTTCGGCAGGTTTATTCCATAGCTTGTACTCACCGTTACCTGCAGGTGCTAAAGCACCGTTTGCTTTTGTTGAAATACCGTAAGCTGCAATATTTCCGATTTTTACGATTTCACCTTGAGCAGTAGTACCGTCAAGCAGATAAAACTTTCCGTACTCCGTACGTACACTCGATAATGTGTTGTAAAGATTTGCAGAACCTTTAAAAGCTTTTTTAAGTTCATCAACTTTTGAGAGAGCATTTTCATCGACCTTTACACCATAATCTCCAAGCGATACTTTAGCTTGTATAAGTACACTGTTAATTATCTCTTTATTGCTTGTTTTATCGCGAAGACGCTCATTTGCCTTTTCAATTTCACGCTCTTTATTTTTTAGGGTTTTTGAGAGCTTAACATAGTCGTTTTGCTTGTTTTTAACCTCTTGTTTTGCTTTGTATAATTCATCTGCTTGTGATTTACGTTCTGATTTTAAACGTTTTTCAAGTTCTGTTTTTTGAGCTTTTAAGAATGTATATTCTTTTTTATATGCATCTGAGAGTTCATTTGCTACTAATGATGTTAGTGTAAATAGCGTTAATAGTAATAACTTCATTATTTATCTCCTTTAAGAACTAGTGCATTTGGTACTGAAAAATAACCTGTACGAATCTGTTTATTAAGAGCATCGAAAAGGTTATTTATCTGTTTTACGTCATCTTCGTTTGTTACGACTTTATAAGAGTAAGAATCACCGTCTTTTATTGCATAACCTACACTCTTCTCAGGTGCTTGAAAATAAAGCATCATAGAACCTAGTTTTGCTATTTTTGCAAGTATTTTTTTGTCGTTTATTTTTATATGTTGTTTAAAAAGACCGATCTCTTTGGTTAAGCGAATATTATCATCGTAACTTGCCCATAAAAGTGCAAGTGCACGCTCCTGAGTGATAGTGTTTTCATCTAAATCGTTTTGAATTTTTTTAATAGCACTTAGGCGTTGTTCTATCTTAAAAGGGATACCCGTTTTAATAGAATGTTCAAGTTTGTTGTAAACTTCGTTTATAAGTGGTTTTAATTCAAAACTTTGGGTTGAGGTATTGGCAATTTTTAGTTTTACTTTTTGTAATTCCAATTCAGCAAGCTTTATAGATGTAGATTTACGATTTATCTGTGCATCCGTATCTGCATTTTGAAGTGCCAATGATTTCATTTGAGCTTTGTAAGACTCTTTATTCTCATCTATTTGAGTATATAATGATTCAACATCACCGCGAAGTTTCATGATTGACTTTACCATATCTTCATCATTAGTAGCATATAAAGATGTAGATAAAAAGGTAGCTAGTGTTAAAGAGATTAAACCCTTTGTATGTTTTGTAAACATATTCGCTCCATAGTTATAATTTAGCGAATTTTATATTTGTTGGATTACAGTTATGATACTAATAAGTGACATTTTGATTACAATGTCACTTAATAATAGAGAGAAGTTATTCCCTAGCCAAAAGCTAGAGAACAGATATGGAAGAGGTAGTTAGTTTTTATAACTATCTAGCGTTACCTGCACCACCGTCAAATATACCTGAAAGAGTTGCATCGGAAGTACCTGTGATACCGTCATCCGTAGATGTACCGTTAATTGTTACATTCGTAAATGTTATGTTTCCGCCATCAACAGTATCTGAAGCTTCATCAGCACTTAATGAGTGGATAGCACCGTAAGCATCGTCAACGTTATCGGTAATTGTACCGTTAGAGAAGAATCCACCGATATTGTCTTTTTTGAAGTAGATTCCACCCTCTTTAGCAGATGCATTTTGAACAATAGTAAATCCATCAAATGTTGCGTGAGTCGTACCTGACATCTCGATAGCTGCATTACCTGATGTTTGTGTAATATTTAAGTTAGTTACAGTACCTGCATAACCGTCATCGATATCGAAGTGATCGTCTGTACATCTTGTGATGTAGATATTTGATAAATCAACAGTACCACCCCATAGTTCAATACCGTCATCATCGGAATTATCGATAGTGATGTTGTCAACCGTAGTTCCTGAACCGACACCAACAAAAGAAAGACCGTTAATCTCTTTATCTTGCTCCATTGTAATACCCGAGTTTAGGATTCTTATGTATGTTAATGTACCTGAGTTATCAGTTAAGTCAGTATCGCCTGCAACAAAAATAGGATTTACCTCATAAGGTTCAACTTGAGCATTACCTGCATTACCGATAATTGTAACACCACCCCATTGACCGACTGCAGGTGCTTCACCTTCAACAGCTACTTTAGTTGACGTAAAAGTAATTGGGTTTGCCGCAGTACCCGGAGCTTCAATTTTAGAACCTTTATCTATAACAAGATAAGATGTAGCTGCACCGTTACCGTCAAGTCCTGCTATTGTAGTTCCCGGCTCAATAGTTAAAGTAGCATTATTGTTAACAGTTACTAAACCGTCGATTATCCATAAAGTATCTGCAGTTAAAGTCTTGTTACTTGTTATATCCCCTGATAAAGTAGAACTTACCGTTGGAGCTTGAGCAATAGTATTTGTATTTCCTGCTTTAAACTTTGTCTCCAACGCTGCATCTGAAGTACCTGTAAATCTAGCACCGGTTGAAGTACCGCCGACTGTTACGTTCTCAAATGAAGTATTTGCGATATCGGCAGTATCTGAAGCTTCATCTGCACTTAATGAATGGATAGCACCAAAACTATCAGCCACGTTATCTATAATAACACCGTTTTTAAAGTGTCCTCCGATACCGTCTTTTTTGAAGTAGATTCCACCCTCTTTAGCAGATGTATTTTGAACAATAGTAAATCCGTCAAATGTTGCATGAGTAGTACCAGACATCTCGATAGCTGCATTACCAGATGTTTGTGTAATATTTAAGTTAGTTACAGTACCTGCATAACCGTCATCGATATCGAAGTGATCGTCTGTACATCTTGTAATAGTGATATTTGTCAAATTAACAGTACCACCCCATAACTCTATACCGTCATCATCTGAATTATCAACCGTGATATTTTCAATTGTAGTACCGCTACCGACACCTACTAATGAAAGACCGTTAATCTCTTTATCCTGAGCCATTGTAATACCCGAATTAAGAATCTCAACATATTTTAAAACACCTGAGTTATCGGCTAAGTCAGTATCGCCTGCAACAAAAGTAGGGTCAACTTCATAAGGTTCAACTTGAGCATTACCTGCATTACCGATAATTGTAACACCACCCCATTGACCTACTGCAGCGGCTTCACCATCAACTGCTACTTTAGTAGAAGTGAAAATAATAGGTTCAGCCTGAGTACCCTCAGCCATAATTTTAGAACCTTTATCGATTACTAAATAAGAAGTTGCACTACCGGTACCGTCAAGTCCTGCTACGGTTGTTCCCGGTTCAACTGTTAAAGTAGCGCCGTTTTTAACTACAACAAGCCCGTCCAATACCCATACTTTATCACTTGTAAGTGTCATATCGCTAGTGATATCACCTGATAATGTAGATGTTACAACAGGTGTAGAAGGTGTAGCTATTATAGGTGTGGAACTATCGCTACCTCCACAAGCCGTAAAAGACAATGCAGCTAAAGCGGCAACCGAACTAAGTAGAATTTTCTTTTTGATATTCATTTTGAACTCTCCATATTTGAATTGTCGAATTCTAAAACTGTTTTATTACATCAAAATCTCACTTTGGAAACAATATGGATACAAAATAAAAACACTCTAATACTTAATAAATAGTAATTTAGATAAAATATCGTTTATTATTTTTTTATATTCCCGATAGGTTTGGGAATAACAATTATGGAGACTAAATGGACGCAGCCAAATATATTTGGATGAACGGTAAATTTATAGCATGGGATGATGCAAAAACTCACGTTCTCTCGCATACTTTACATTACGGCAACGGTGTTATTGAAGGAACAAAGGCATATAAAACTAAAAAAGGTTATGCAATTTTTCGTTTGAATGAACACACAAAAAGACTTAAAGAATCTGCTAAAATGACTTTGATGGATATACCTTATTCTGTAGAAGAGATGAATCAGGCACAGATTGATTTGATTAAGAAAAATGAATTTGAAGGGGATAATGTATATATCCGTCCTTTTGCATTTTTGGGTTACGGCGTTATGGGTGTTTACCATAAAGATGCACCTGTTGAGACCGCTATTGCCGCTTGGGAATGGGGAGCATACCTTGGTGAAGAGGGTCTTCAAAAAGGTATTAAACTCAAAATCGCATCTATGACCAGACCTGCAAATACTTCAAACATGGGTAAAGCAAAAGCTGTGGCAAACTATTTAAATTCTCAGATGGCAAAATACGAAGCTATTGACTGCGGATATGACGAGGCACTTTTATTAGACGATCAAGGTTATGTTGCAGAAGCAAGCGGAGCTTGTTTTTTTATGGTTAAAGACGGCGAAATTATTTCACCTCCAAATGATAACTCACTAGCATCTATTACTCAAAAAACAGTTATAGAAGTTGCACAAGATATGGGTTATAAAGTAACTCGTAGAAGAATCTCTCGCGAAGAGATATATGTAGCTGATGAAGCATTTTTAACCGGGACTGCTGCGGAGATTACACCTGTAGCATCCGTAGATGCAAGAAAAGTAGGTATTGGAAGCCGTGGTGAGATAACAGAAAAAATCCAAAGTACTTATTTTGATATAGTATTTGGTCGCAATTCAAAGTATGAGCACTATCTGACTTATATCGACTAAGTATAAATTGCACTAGTGCATTGGGCTTTCTGCCGAAGCTGTCGCAAGACTCTCTGTGAGAAAACCTAGTGTTAACGTAGGAAATGGAATTACTTCCATTTTCGTTCAACATAGATAGGGAAGGTTCCCTTAAATTTATGAAATAAATTAAAGGAAAAAATATTATGAAAGAGAATATAACAATGGCTTCGGATATGAACGACTATTTTAATAAAAAGAAATCGCAAGGCGGCGGCTTTGGCGGTGGAGGAAACTCAGGCGGCGGAAACGGCGGCGGAAAAGGTCCCGAGATGCCAAAACTGGATTTTAACTTCGGCGGCGGAAAAGCGGGTATGATTTATTTTTTAATTGCCGTAGTTCTACTTTTAGTTTTAGCGAAACCTTTTGCAATCATCGAAGAGGGTGAACGCGGAATTTTAAGCACCAACGGTAAGTATTCGGACAATGCACTACTTCCGGGGCTACATTTTGTTATTCCCGTGATTCAAAAAGTATATATAGTAGATACACGTGTGCGTATTATTAACTATGCATCACGTATTGAAGCTAGCGGCGGTAGTAATTCAGGTATTAATTCTAAACCTGCCGTAACTGTACTTGATAAACGTGGTCTTCCCGTATCAATTGAACTTACTGTTCAGTACAGACTTAATTCACAGTTTGCTGCTCAGACTATTTCAAATTGGGGATTTAGCTGGGAAGATAAAATAATCAACCCTGTTGTTCGTGATATCGTTAGAACCGTTGTAGGTAAATATGACGCGGAATCTCTTCCACAACTTCGTAATCAAATAGCTGCCGAGATTGATAAAGGTATTCGTGATAATATTGAGAGTTTAAAAAATTCACCTGCAGATTTACAGTCAATTCAACTTCGTGAAATTATCTTACCACCTAAAGTAAAAGAACAAATAGAACGCGTACAAGTTGCAAAACAAGAGGTTCAACGTGCCGAACAAGAAGTACAACGTGCTAAACAAGAGGCATTAAAACGTGCAGCTGAAGCTGAGGGTATTGCTCAGAAAAAACGTATTGAAGCTCAAGGTAAAGCGGATGCCGTAACTATTGAAGCTAAAGCACAAGCTCAGGCAAATAAAATAATTGCACAATCTTTAACACCTAAACTTTTACAATTAGAGCAGATTCAAGTTCAAGGTAAATTCAACGAAGCGCTTCAAACAAACAAAGACGCAAAAATCTTTTTAACTCCTGGCGGTTCAACTCCAAACATCTGGGTTGATATGAAAGATAAGCAACAAAGAACAACTGCTAAATAATGGCAAAAATAATGCAAGAGATATTAAACAGAGTAGATTGGGAGAAGCAGGAGCTTCTTCCCGTTATTGTTCAAGATGTCGATTCAAATGAAGTTTTGATGCTTGGCTATATGAATAAAGAGGCACTGGAGCTATCCCTAAAAACAAAAACAGCACACTATTTTTCACGCTCAAAACAGCGTATATGGAAAAAAGGCGAGAGTAGCGGACATACTCAAACAATACACTCATTTAATATAGACTGCGATAACGATACCCTTCTTATAAAAATTACGCAAAAAGGCGTAGCTTGTCATACGGGCAGACCTTCGTGCTTTTTCACAGAACTTGAATCAGGTAATATAAACTCAGAAGTTGAAGTTCAAAGTGAGGAACTTTACGGAGTGATTGATACTCTGTATCACACGATACAAGAACGTAAAAATGCAGATCCGAGCGAGTCTTGGACAGCTAAACTTTTAAGTAAGGGCGATAACACTATACTTAAAAAAGTAGTTGAAGAAGCAGGTGAGTTCTCTTTTGCTTACAAAGATAACGACGAGCATGAGATGATTTACGAAGCGGCTGATTTGACGTATCATATGTTAGTGGCACTCGCAGCTAAAAATATATCGCCCGATAGAATCAAACAAGAACTCTCCCGAAGGTTTGACATGAGCGGAATTGCAGAGAAAAACTCCAGGAAAGATTAAAAGTGAATATTCAAAGGAGAATAAATACGGTTATAGATAACTTGATTGTTCAAGACTATATATTGTTTGGCTCCGTATTTGTTCTCTTTTTACTTTTTATGATACTTGCCATAGTATTTAGAAAAAGAAAAAAAATATCTTTTTTTCTTGTCACATCTGCTTTGCTTATATTTTTTCTCGGTCCGACACTCGGTTATATGCAGATGCACAAGTTTTTATTTAAAAACGAAGTAAAGCTTATCAGTGAGAAAAAACTTGAGTTCACAAAAGCAATAGTGATTAAAGGTAGTTTGAAAAACCTTTCAGACAGAGACTTTAGTGCATGTAAAATTACGGCTACAGCCTACATAAAAACTTCAAACGAATACAAAAATTATATTTTAAGATTAAAACCTATACAAAAATCGTCGATAGTTGAAGAAGATATTAAAAAAGATCAAAGTAAAGAATTTAAAATGTTTGTAGAACCTTTTGTGTATAACAAAGAGTATGATATCGGCTTAGAAGCGAGTTGTAAATGATTACCTTGTTTAATATGTGGCACTATATTGTAATTTTAGTCGTAACGCTTTTATATGCAGGCGGTGTAATCGGTGCTTTAAAACAACCAGTTAAAAAATTAAGAGTACCTATGATTATTTCTTTTAGTTTAATCATGCTTCTTGTTGCAGGTTTTGCATTGGTAACGGTAGATAAATATACAAAAAAAGTCGAACTTTATAAATTTGATAACAAAAGATTGCTTAGTATAGAAAAAATTGTCTATACCGGTATTGTAAAAAATGAAGGCAATTATGAAATAGGTGAAGTAACACTTGAGATAAAAATAGTAAATAAAGCCAGAGAGATGGGAAAAAGAGCAAGTTTCTTTACACCTAGCGGTTTTGCTGATTTTTTTAGCGGAGGTGCTAACATATTATACAGGCCTCAAAATATCGTTAAAACTTTTGTTGTTGCAAAAAATCTTAAACCGGGAGAGGCAAAGTCCTTTAGAATTTATTTTGATTATCCTCCATATTTTAAAAATGTATCTCAGTTTGCAAAGGTTTACGGGCATTAACGATGCTTTAATGCCGCTCTTGTAAAGTTTCATAAATTAATCGGAGAATTTATGAACTGGCGAACCAAAAGTGAAAACAAACTTAAAAAAATGGGTGATTTTATAGGTCAAAACCCTAAAAAAATCATCTTTATAATGCTAAGCTTTAGCATCCTTTTAATCTCAAATCTGCCAAAAATAACTATTGATACTTCAACTGAAGGCTTTTTACATAAACAAGACCCCGCACTTATACTTTACGAAGAGTTTAAAGAACAATTTGGTCAAGATGAAAAAATTATGGTGGTTATAAAAACAAAAGATATTTTTGATATAAGTTTTTTAAAAAAACTACGAAAGATACATAATGAATTAGAAAACAGTGTACCGCATCTCAATGATATAACTTCACTTTTAAATGCCAGAAATACAAGAGGGGAAAATGAAACACTTATAGTAGAAGATTTAATAGAAGTTATTCCCGATACAAAAGATGATGTAGAAAAAATCCGTTCATTGGCAAACAACAATATTATGTATAGAAACCTTCTTTTAAATCCGGAGAATACTCTAACTACGATTATACTTGAACCTAGTGCTTATGAGGGAAACAATAATATAGATGCACTTGCAGGATTTACGGATAAGGGGAATGAAGAAAAATTAGAGTTTTTGAGTGATACTTCAAAAAGCGAGATGGTAGATGCCGTAAATAAAATCAAAGATAAATACTCAAGTGAAAACTTTGAAGTAGTAATAGCGGGCTCACTAGCAGTAAATGACTACAATAAAAAGTCAGTTCAAAAAGATATGCAAAAGTTTGTAAAACTTGTTTTACTTATGATGATGATATTTTTATTTATAGTCTTTCGCAGAGTATCGGCAATATTTTTACCGATTTTTATTGTAGCTATATCCCTACTTAGTACAATAGGCGTTATGGCTTACGTGGGTACGCCTATTACGATTCCTACTCAAATACTTCCATCTTTTTTACTTGCAGTGGGCATCGGAGCAGTCGTGCATCTGCTTGCTATGTTTTATAAACATCTTAATGAAAACGATAACAGACTAGAAGCTATATCTTATTCGCTTGGGCACTCAGGGCTTGCTATTATTATGACCTCTCTTACAACGGCGGCGGGACTTTTGTCTTTTTCAAGTGCAGAGATAGCACCTATTGCGGACTTGGGAGTTTTTGCTGCACTTGGAGTTATGATAGCCCTTTTAAACACCATAGTATTTTTACCTGCCATATTAGCACTGCTTCCGATTAAAGCTCCAAAAAAAGCCGAAAAAGCAAAGTCTAAAAAAATAGATGCTTTTTTAGATTCAATTGCCGTTTTTTCATTTGCACATGCAAAAAAAATAGTTATTGTGAGTATTTTTATATTTATAGGTTTTATATATGCAGCTACTTTTGTAGAATTTAAACATGATCCACTTTCTTGGCAACCCGACAATTCTCCTATAAAACTCTCGACTGACATGGTTGATCATGAGCTAAGAGGTTCCGTGACCATGGAAGTTATAATAGATACAAAAAAAGAAAACGGTCTTTACAACTCGGAACTTTTACATAAGATAGATGCTCTAGCTCAAAAAGCACAAGAGATACAAAACGACGAATACTTTGTAGGAAAAGCTTGGAGTGTAGCCGAAGTTTTAAAAGAGATACATAAAGCACTTCATAATAATGATGACAAATATTATGCTATTACAGACAACGATGCTTTGATTCCTCAAGAATTTTTACTCTTTGAAAACAGCGGAAGTGATGATTTGGAAGATGTAGTTGATAGTATGTTTTCCAAAGCAAGAATCACATTTAAATTACCTTGGATGGAAGCGGGTCAGTACACAAAACTTAGCGATGAAATAACCTCCATGGTTGAAGATGAGCTTGGGAGTAGTGTCGAAGTTAGTGTAACCGGTATGGTTCCGCTCTTTCAAAGAACACTTAGTGCAGCTATGGATTCAATGGCTGTTAGTTACATAATAGCTTTTATATTAATTGCTATTATGATGACTATACTTTTAGGAAGCGTAAAAATAGGTCTAACGTCTATGATTCCAAATATACTTCCTGTGATTATGTCATTAGGATTTATGAGTATGGTAAATATGCCTCTTGATATGTTTACTATGCTTGTGGGTGCGATTGTGATAGGGCTTAGTGTAGATGATACGGTGCATTTCTTTCATAACTTTGCAAGATATCATCATATGGGACATAACGTCAAAGAATCCGTAGAATATACGATGGTAGGAACGGGACGTGCACTTGTAGCAACTACAATAGTGCTTTCACTCGGTTTTTACGTATATATGTTTGCAACTCTTAATAATTTGATAAATTTCGGTATCTTAGCAGGCGGAGCTATAACGATAGCTCTTTTTTCAAACATATTGCTTGGACCTGCATTGCTTACTTTGATAACCAAAGATAAAAATTTGAAGTAGTATATTATGAAAAAAAATTGGCGATTATCGGTAGAAGAAAAGTTTGAAAATTTTTCTAAGCTTGTGATTAAACACAGGCTTAAAACACTTGTTTTTTTATTGCTGATAGTTGTATATATAGCATCCAATCTTCCAAAAATAACTTTTGATACGTCCACGGAAGGTTTTTTGTACAAGGATGATCCGCAAATTGTTATGTATGATGCGTTTCGTAACCAGTTTGGACGGGATGAAAAAATAGTAATAGCCATAAAAACTAAAGATGTATTTAACAAAGAGTTTTTAAAAAAGCTTTTTACTTTGCATAAAGATATAGAAGAAAATCTGCCCTACATTAAAGAGGTTACTTCACTAAAAAATGCCAGAAAAACTATTGGAAACAAAAATGAACTTATAGTTGAAGATTTATTTCAAAACTCTATACCCGAAGATGCAAAAGAGTTGGAAAAAATTAAAAAGTTTGTAAAAAACAATCAAATTTATCAAGATTTGTATATAAATAAAGATGCCACCTTTACTACAATAATGATTAGTACAAATACTTATACATCTTTGGGCTCAAATAACTTTGATCCTTTACTTGAAGGTTTTGATGAGCAAAGTTCAAATAAAAAGTTAGACTTTATTACGGTTGAGGAGACAAACGAGCTAATTAGCAAGTTAGAACATATGCTAAAAAAATATGAAGCCGATAACTTTAAAATATACGATGCAGGCTCACCTATAGTTACAAAAAATTTGCAGACCAGTTTAATGAAGGATATGTCCACTTTTATTTTATATGTTGTTTTAACTAT